>JADJYJ010000031.1 GCA_016719785.1 Candidatus Amarolinea dominans | reverse complement strand
CAGGAGAAAGGCTCTGCACCAGCAGAACCTGGGTGTCGCCGGGGAGGCGGCTGATGAAGCGAGCCATGCTGGTGCGCGGCTGGACACTGGTCACGGACCAGGTTGCGGTGTCCGCCAGTTGTTGACGCCGACCGCGGCCAGCGCAATGACCAGCAGCGCGGCCAGCGCAAGGCGGCCATACGGATCGAGCGGCCGCGCCACAGAGGCTCCACAGGTAAACGCTTGCCTGCGCGGGCCAGGATGACGACTGCGGGCAGGACGATGCCCAGGTGAACCTGGATTGGGCGGGTCATTAGTGGAGAACGCCGCCCAGACCAGCTGGCCGCGAACCAAGTCATGAGCAGGAAGGAGCGCGCATCACGCAGACGCGAGCGCCAGGCCCAGGCCCAGCGTCGCAGCGCGGCGGTCAGCCAGCCGAGCATGGGCCGGGAAAGGCAAACTGCGGGCTGGTGTCGCTGCAGAGGTGAAAGGTGAGAAGTGCGTTTGATCTGGCGCACGGAGCAGGGCCGGCAGGGTGGAGACGCCGTATTTGTTGAGCAGATGTTCGTAGACGATGGGGTTGGTGAGGGTGACGGTCCCGGTGCGGCCCATGATTACGTCGAACTGACGTAGGGCATAGCCCAGCATGGGGCCAAAGGCCGGCAGGGCGTAAAGACAAGGGCCAGCCAGGTGACAAGCCACTGGCGCTGATCTGTGGCGCTGCCAGATCAGCAGCCACAGAAACAGCAGCGGAGGCGACTAAAGTGACGCGCGCGCCGTAATAGACCAGCGGGCTGAGGCTGGAACAGGATGCCGGCCAGCGCAAAACCAGACGTCGGGGCCCGTACGCAAGCCGCTAAGAGGCAGGCGCAGAGCAGCGGACGATGAGCAGGGGCGCGCTGGGGATGACGATGCAGCTCAGGTGGTTGTGGGTAGCTGATGGTCAGCAGGGCGGTAGCCAACAGCCCGACGCGGCGATCGGCCAGCCACGCCCCAGCCAGAAGATGGCAGGAATGGTGCGGTACCGATGAGCACGGGAGCCGAGGACTAGCCCGTAGAGGTCCCGTCCGGAACAGGCGCGAGAGGGCGGAGAGCAGCGTAGAAGAACTGGGAACTGAAGAGCGCTGATGCCGATCCAGGCGCGGCTGGCCGATCAAGGCGAGGGCTTCACGCCCGACGACGGTGATGTCGCCGTCAATGTTGCCGGGGATGGCGGTCAGGTAGCGGGCACGCAGGGCAAAGGCCGCGGCCGCCATGAGGGCCGAAGGCCCATTCCCACCAGGTGTCAGACGGCAGGGCGGCGAGGCGGTCCGGGCGTGCGCGCATGGGCAGATAGGAGGCGAGGAACAGGAGCGGACCCCCGAACAGCCACAAGGCGCGCACTGCCAGGCTCTCGTCGCTGAGATAGAGCGCCAGGCCGGCCAGGTAGCCCAGCAGGCCAGGGCCAGGCTCAACGCGGCCAGGTGAAGCCAGGCCGAGGTGCGGCGGGCGCGGCGGTTCAGGCCAGGCAGGCGCGCGCGGTTCGGCGCGCGGCCGCCAGGGCAACAGGAGCTGGCGGCGGCCAGCAGGCCATAGGCCAGGAGATGGGCCGTCTCGACGCGAAGGCGTCAACCAGGGGAGGGCGAAAGGCGTCTGGAGTGAGCAGGATTGGGCCAAAGTCAGCGCCAGGGCGCCCAACGCCCCGGCGCGGTGATTCAATGCAAGGGTTTTGTCATCCCAGAGGTGCGCCGGTACCATTGCCTGCCTCACGGATGGCCTGGGCCACGGGACCGGTAGGAGGAGCATGTCGGCCACAAAGAAGACGATCAGCGACAGAATGGCAATGCGGTAGCTGCCGGTAAATTGCAGGCTGAGTGCCAAACAGGAGCGGGCCGAGCCAACAGGTGCCGCGTGCGTCTGACCTCGTAGAGGTTGAAGTATTCGGCCTCCTGGCCGGATGGGATCGCGTGGGAGAAGAGCGAGCGACTGAGGACCTGGCTGCCGCCAAGAACCACCGCGATGACGGCGCGACCGCAAAAAGCCGGCGGCATCTTCGGCCTTGAGCACGCGTAGGTGTAGATGACGACGCCTGTCCAGATGACGAGGTTGCCAAAGATAGCGCGCCAGGCCCACATAGGGGAAATGCGGCCGAAGATGGCCGCGCCAAAAAGGCGATGAACTGCACCATCAGAATGACCGCGTCAGGTATCAATGGACAGTTTCAATTCTTCCTGCCCGAACTGGGATGAGGGCGATGACGGTCTGGATACCGTCGTTGCAGAGCAGATAAGCGATCAGGAAGAGCATGGTTTGCGGATAGCAGGAGCCTGGTCAGGGGGCGCGCAGTTGCTTGAAACCGGCGGTCGTAACGTTCGCCGGCGGGTAAGCGGCGCCGCGGCCACGCTTCAGCATGCGGATGGGAATCAGGGTAAAGAGCGCCCCCATGCGCCGGCCGACAGCAGGGCTGCGCACCGCCATCGCGGTATCCAGACCGAAGTCTGCGGCCTTTGGAAACGGTGACCAGATTGAGGGCCGGGAGCAGACCGCCGCCGAGGTAGCTGGTGGCAAGGCCCATGGGCCGAGACATTTCGCGGCGGTCGGCGCTGGCAATTCCCGGCAAGTAGGCGTTATAGAAAACGATGGAAGCGCCAAAGCCCGGGTTACTGATCAGAAAGAGCAGGCCGCCCAGGAGGTAGTTGCTGCCTTGCAGAAAATACGCACATCGTGGCGATGGCGCCGATGTAGGCAAGAGGGTGAGCATCTGCTTTTTCAGATGCGAGTAGTCGGCGATGGCGCGAAGAATGGGCAGAAAAACGACCTGTAATAGGACGGAAAGAGAAACCATGTAGGGAAGAAGGAGCCGAGCCTACTGATGCCGAGAGGGTAGACAAAGCCATTGGCGTCTGCGGCTGCCCTGGTGATGGAGGTCAACACGCGCCCAAGAAGACGGTGACAACGGTGGTGGAAAAGGCCGAATTGGCCTAATCGTAAAAATACCAGGCGCGAATCTCACGCTTGTCGTTCATGGGGGCTCCTTCTGTCTCACGGACTTTCGACGGAATCTGTTCAGGCGTGGTGGATGCCCGGCGTCATCCAGGGCGATCCTCAGATGCCAGGTTCATCAAAACCGATGCAGTATGGGCAACGAATCATGGGCAACGGGTGCGTATTGTACACGGTGACAGGCAATGGGTCAATTGTGGGGGTAGCCATCCTGTTTCACAATGGGACGCTTTGTGATACAATGACAGCCACTCGCTACAGCCAATGGCGCCTGGGCCGCCATCATGAGGAAGATAGCATGAGTGATTCATCAACCAGCGCTTACTGCAAGGATTGCAGAACCTCTACGCGCAGGGATTCAGAGCGCCTTTATTGACCGTGCAATCCAGCAGGTGATTGCCACCGAAGCGGACAACACCGAGGCCGAGTTGCGGCGTCTACGACAAAAACTGGAACAATACGACAGCGCTACTACATGACCTCGGCCGATTTCTACAGCCGCTTTCGCACCAGTGAATTGGGCGGACATTGATGCCGTCGAATGGAGTATCTTCTACGACCTCTACCAGGGCGTGCAAAAACGCCTGCACGAACTGCACACCCTATTGTAAGACCCTCAGCGGCAGGCGACAGGCGCCTGATCGGGCGGCGTGTTGGCGGCCAGGCAAGACTGCCATGCCGTCACCAGTGTGGCCGTGTCCGTCACGTCCAGGAAACCATCGCAGTTCGCGTCGTACGAATATGCCGAACGTCCGATGAGATGCGCAACCAGCATGATGTCCACAATATCCACGCTGCCGGAGCGGTCAACATCCTGGTAAGCGCCGGGGCAGAAGGGATCCGATAGCTCGCTGGTATTGCCATTGCGGTCGGTTGCCGTCGCCACCATGGGCCACCAAAGATTCGCTGCCTGCACCGGCTCCAAGAGCACACT
This sequence comes from Candidatus Amarolinea dominans, assembly GCA_016719785.1. Taxonomy (NCBI): domain Bacteria; kingdom Bacillati; phylum Chloroflexota; class Caldilineae; order Caldilineales; family Candidatus Amarolineaceae; genus Candidatus Amarolinea; species Candidatus Amarolinea dominans. Next base: position 342,734 of record JADJYJ010000031.1, on the reverse strand, counting down.
GGTGATGTTTTGCGCGACATTGAACGTGTAGCTGGTGGCGCCCAGGTAGGACAGCGCCTGCCCGGAAGTCATGCTATCGCCCGGTAGAACTCGACCGTGATCGGGTAGGGAGGCGTAAATGACCGCCGAATCTCCCGGTAGCTGATCAATATCGGCTCATACTGCGCCAGTACGCCGGGATCAGGGTCAGTGAACAGCACCGTCGCGATGGATGGGTAATTCTGCCGCCGATTTGGCCCCAGGTCGGGATCGCCCTCATCATTGGGCGTGAGACCATCGCCGCCCAGGTCAATGGCGCGACCAGGCCCATTGACCACGATGTTGCCCGACAGCCGGTTGCCGAGCGTCTCCTCGCCGGTCACGACGATGCCTTCCTGGCTGTTGAAGCGCACAACGTTGCCCGGCCAGATGATCAGACTGCCCGCGGTGTCGCCAACCTGGTTGTCGTGCGCGCCCTCTTCGATGACGATCCCATGCTGCTGTTGACTGCCGGTGAGCGGCGTCGTGCCGCTTCTGGCCGGCCCAATCAGGTTAGCCAAAATGAGATTGTGGCTGGCTGTCGCGCCCGTGATGCGCACCCCGGCCTGATCGTTACCGCTGACCTGGTTAGCCTGGCCCAAACGCCCCACCTGGTTATCGCTCGCCCCTTCGATCACGATCCCATCGGCCTGCGCGCTGCCAAAGATGATGCTCTGACCGCTGGCCGCCGGCCCAATCGTGTTGTTCATCACCTGGGTCCGGCTCGACCCCGGTCCGAGATAGATGCCGGCCTGCCGATTACCGCTGATCAGGTTGCTGCTGCCTGTCAGTTGTGACGCAGCATCCAGGCTGGCAGTCACGCCAATGCGATTCTCCTGCGCGCCGTCGCCAATCCACACGCCAATCTGCTGCTCCTGACCATCGGGCAGGATGCTGCCGCTTGCGCTGGGGCCAATGCTGTTACCGATGATGATGTTGCGGTCGCTGCCGGCGCCGGTGATGATGATACCGGCGCTGAGGTTGCTGCTGATCAGGTTGCGGTCGGCCGGGCATCGTCCCGCCGATCTGGTTGTCGGCCGCGCCGTTCTCAATGGCGATGCCCACTTGCTGCTGCGGCGCCGCTGATGCCGTTGGCCGCCACGCCGATGAAGTTGCCGGTCAACAGATTGGCGCTGCCCTGGATGATGACGCCCTGGTTGGTGAACTGCGTGAGGACAAGCCCGTTGATGCGATTGTTGTCACTGGCCAGGATCAGTCCGTCAGGCAGTTGGTCGTTTCCGCTCAGCGTGATCGTGAGCAGCGCGTCGATGGGGCTGGAGAGCGCGGCCGTGTTGACACGGGCGCCCGGCGGTCGTGCCGTCAATCCACAGGCCCGCGGGTCGGTCAAGGCCGGCAGCGGGGAGGTGAGGACGATGACGCCCGCGACCAGGAAGCCAATGGCATGTGGTCCTGAGCAGGCGTTGGCCTCCTCCAGCGCAGCGCGCAGGGTGCAGCCGGCGTCCGTCGTGGCGCACAGACAATCGCCCACGTTGGCATCGGCGCTGTCGCCCAGGTTGGTGACCGCAAATGCGTTCTGACTGAGCGCGGTGGCCTGACTGAATTCGCTGGTGTTGCCAGAGGCATCGGTCACCGTCGCCACGATGAGGTCGGTGTCATTGGGAATGACGGCGGCCGGGAAACGCTGCGTGATCGTGGTCTGGGTACTCTCATAGAGCAGGCTGCCCACCCATGCCTGACCCGCGGCCACCTGGCCCAGCACAGCGCTGGCCTCGGCCCGATAGAAATCAATCATCAGCGGATATTGCGTGTGCTCTGGGCTGCTGTCCACGAAGATATCGAGCTGTATCTGGTTGATGAGCGCGCTGATGTTGCCGATGAGCGGCCGGTTCTGCAGGCTATTGGGGCCGCTATCGCCATCGCCGGGGTCATCGGGCGTGATGCCATCCGCGCCCAAATCAAGCCCGGGCGCGGCCGGCGGCAACAGAGAAGGGCCATTATCCGCCAGATTATTGCGCCGCACCCGGTTGTAGGGACTGTTGCCCTCGATGGTTACCGCGGTCAGGGTGTGGTAGGCGATGCGATTGGACGCCGCTGCATCTGCGCCGCTGCCAATCTCATTGCTGGTCGCGCCATCGCTCAGACGCACGCCCACTGCCTGGACGCTGCCGGGCAGGGGACCTCCGGCCGCGGCCGGCCCGATCGTGTTGGCCCACACCCGGTTCCGAAAGGCGCCGCTGCCGGTGATGCGCACGCCGTTGGCGCGGTTACCGCTGATCAGATTGGCCTGCACCAGGTTATTACTGGCGCTGGTGTTGATCCACACGCCGTCGCTCTGGACACTGCCGGCCAGGAGCGCCTCTCCGCCGGCGGCTGGCCCGATGATGTTGCCTCGCACCAGGTTGCCGCCCGCGCTGTCCGAAAGCACCACGCCCGCCACGCTGTTGCCGGAGATGACGTTGTCAAGCACCAGGTTGTCATAGGCGATATTGGTGAGGTGAACTCCGTACAGTTGCTGGCTGTCGGTCAGCACCGACGCGCCATCCAACGCCGGGCCGATCAGGTTGCCCTGTACGGTGTTGGTCAGCGCCAGGTTGCCCTCGATGCGCACGCCGGCAAAGCGGTTGCCGCTGATGACATTGCGGTCCGCGGGCAGCGTGCCGCCAATCACATTTTGCTTGGCGAGCGCGCGCACGTTGACGCCCGCGCGTTGAAAACTGGAGACATGACTGCCATCGGCTGCCAGGCCCAGGAAATTGCCGGCGATGAGGTTTTCGCGACCGCCGGCGATGACAATGCCGTTGTAGTAGGGCGCGCCCACGTTGGCATCGAAGCCGTAGATCGCCAGCCCCCGCACCACGTTGTGGTGGCTGGTGACGGTCAGGCCGTCGAAGGCAAGATCGCGACCATCCAGCGCCACCGTCACGCTGGCGTTGAACGTACCGGTCAACGGGGCCGTGTTGGGGCTGGCGCCGGGCGCGCTGTAGCCATCAATCGTGACGCCGCCGCTGCTGTCGCTCAGCGCCGGCAGGAGTAATAGGGCGCAATCGTGCCGCTGATGGCAAACTGGATCAGGTCAGCGCCAGGGCAGGCATTGGCCGTTTGCAGCGCGGCGCAGCGAGCAGAGATTATCGTCGGTGGCGCACAGACAGTCGTTCGCGTTCGTATCGGCCCCGTCATCCAGCGTGTTGACGCTGATGGGGCTGTTGGCGGGGAGGTTGCTGCGGGTTGAGGCGCCGGCAGCCACGGCCAGTCCAAGCAGTGCCAGCGCGACTAGCGCGCTCGTCAGCACAAGCATCCGTCGAGGGTGCAGAATCAAGCCAGAACGATTCACCACCAACCTCCTGCTCAGCGCGTGGCGCTGATGTCAATTTCCCAATGCCCTGGCCGGCGTATCGTCCCCTGGTCGTGGACCTCTTCGCCCGCATAGTGGCCGTAGCAGGCCAGTTGCTTGAAAAAGATGGCGTCGTGCTGGTCCAGGTAGGTGTTGACACGGGCCACAATGCCATCCAGGCCCGCGCTGGTGAAACTGCTGCGCAGATCGAGCAGCCATTTGCCCTTCATGACCTGCACTTCGTTTTCGATCGGGCGGTTGACGCGCTGCTTGGGCATCAGGAAGAGGTCAACCACGGTCAGCAGGTGGTACGATTGGCGCAGGTTATCGCGGATGACCAGGCCAGACTGGGGCGCGTAGGCCAGCACTTTACGCGCGGCCAGATCATCCAGAACAAAGAGATGCTCCTGGGGCACGGTCGAAACCGGCCAGTTCTGCATGTTGAGCGGCTGGCGTTTCTCTTTGGCATCGAAGAAGAAACGTCGGCCCTGCTGGCGGTTGCCAAACGCGAAGTCCAGACGGGAAAAGGACCTGCAATTGTCCTCGAAGGCCATGTTCTGGCTGCGGAAATAGGCTTTGACTTCCTGTTCCAATGAGATCATGCTCGTCACCCTTGGCCATGATTAGACCTTATCGGGAATAACGGCGTGCCATTACATGTAGTAGCACAATAAGAAGCCGTGTAACGGCATCCCTCCGCCGCCCTTGAATCGTCCCAACTGCTGGGGCGTACACGCCATTTCAACGCACAAGGTCTTTGGGACTTCCCGTGACGAGTCCCTACCCGTAGTGGTGCGCGACCGCCTGTAAGGGCACGAGGGCGTAGCCCTCATGCCCTCTATTGTACTCCAAATGGGCGAGAAGACAAGAGCCACTCAAGGGCGGAAGGGCGGAAAACGTCATTTGACAATTGCAAGGGGGTGGGCGTATACTGAGAGCAGTGACAGGGCCACGAAGCGGTCCGCACCTGGCGGGACGACGTGGTGTTCCCTGGACGATTTGCTACGCAAGTGCTGACCTGTCAGATGAAATCAAAACATCGGAGAACACTGCAAGCTGTCTTCGAGGATCCAGTCCGCGCCAATATCCCCTGGGACGACATCGAAAGCTTATTGATTGCCTGCGGGGCCGAGATCAGCGAGGGACGAGGTTCCAGAATACGTATTGCTTTGTATGGCGCCCGCGCCGTGTTTCATCGCCCTCATCCGCAAAAGGAAACCGATAAGGGAGCCGTGGTCTCCATGCGCCGTTTTCTGACCGAAGCAGGAGTAAGGCCATGATGGAATACAAAGGGTATCTTTCTCATGTTGAGTTTGATGATGAGGCGAACATATTTCATGGGGAAGTTATAAACATTCGAGATGTCGTCACGTTTCAAGGGAAATCCGTAGAGGAGTTGCGTCCGGCCTTCGAGGAATCGATAGAGGATTATTTGGCATTTTGTGCCGAACGTGGGGAGGAACCTGATCGGCCTTTTTCGGGTTGGTTTACCGTCCGTTTGTCTCCGGAGCAACATCGCAAGGTTGTTCTGGCCGCTGAGAAGTCAGGGCGCGATGTGGGCAAATGGGTAGCTGAGGTTCTTGCTCGTGCGGCTGAGGTAGATGTACGGGAGCGCATTTACGCCTGACGAAGGCTGCATCAAACGGCGCTCATTTGTCTTGTGTGACGAAGTAAGGTTTTACTCGTCATTCACACTGAGGGCGAAGTCACCGAAGAAACTTTGATTATTCGTATTATTAGTTGCCGAAAAGCGACGACTTCGGAGCGGAGAACCTATGAACAAGGAGAAGACTGAACAAGTAAGGGCAGAAGAGCCCGATATGCTGCCCGAATACGACTTCAGTGACAAGAAAGGCGTGCGTGGCAAGTATTATCGCGCCTACCGGCAAGGGCATACGGTCAGGATTTACAGAGCCGATGGAACGGTAAGCATTCGGTACTTCACACTGGAAGACGGTGCGGTTATGATAGACCCGGATGTGCGCCAGTATTTTCCGAACTCTAACGCCGTAAATACCGCCCTACGTTCTTTGATTGCCTTGGCGCCAGTCGGGCCTGTCAAAGGCGAGGCTGTTGCCAAATCGCGCAGACTGTAACAGGCCAGTGTGGGCCTTGCATCCGCGGCGCTTCACGCGAGCGCAGCAAGAGCGACAACTGACGTCAGACGTCAGGTAGTCGGGTGGATCGAAAGCTGCGCAGGCCGGTTGTTGATAGATGTTGACAGGGGCGCAGAAGGGTTGTATACTGCATTTAGTGACAGTGCCATGAAGGGTTCCGCGCCTGGCGGGACCGGTGGGTCTCCCTGAACGATTTGCTACGCAAGTGCTGAGCTGTCAGAGTCTGATTCCATAGAATGATGAACCGCGTCGCTGGCGCGGGTAGATGAATAGGTCAAGCCTCAGCGGGGGATGTTGTCATGTTGACGGTGAATCGAGTGGACTGCGGACGCCGAGAGGGCCTTTGTTGAGGACATGAGTGTAGATCATGGTGGTTTTCACGTCTTTGTGGCCGAGGAGTTCCTGCACCGTACGAATGTCGTAGCCTCCTTCGAGGAGGTGGGTGGCGAAGGAATGGCGGAAGGTGTGGCAACTGGCCAGTTTGGCGATGCCGCTGGCCTTGACGGCTTCGCGCACGGCGCGCTGCAGCGTGGAATCATCGGCATGGTGGCGGCGGGTCTGGCCGCTGCGAGGGTCAACGCTCCGCTTGGAAGCCGGGAAGACGTACTGCCAGGCCCACTCTTTGCTGGCGTTCGGGTATTTGCGTTCGAGGGCATCGGGTAGATAGACGGCGCCAAAGCCTGCCTTGAGATCGGCCTGGTGAAGGGACTGGATATGGCGCAGATGCTCGTGTAAGAGCGGGATGAGCTGCTCTGGCAGCAGGGTGACGCGGTCTTCGTTGCCTTTGGTGTCGCGCAAGACGATGTGGTGTTGGCCGAAGTCAATGTCCTTGACGCGCAGGCGCAGACATTCGAGCAAGCGCATTCCGGCGCCGTAGAGGAGTTTCGCCTGCAGACGGGCGGTGGGGTCATGGATGTGTTCGAGGACGCGTTGGACCTCGGCCCTGGTGAGAACGACGGGCAGACGTTTATCCTGGCGGGCGCGCAGGGCGTTGATGCCGGTCAGTTCGATGTGCAGCACCTGGTGATAGAGGAAGAGGACGGCCTGCATGGCTACGTTTTGGGTGCTGGCCGCGACGTGACCTTCGACAGCGAGGTGAGAGAGGAAGGCTTCGACCTCGGCGGCGCCCAGGTCACGGGGATGGGGAATGACGCCGTCGGGCCTCTTGTTGAAGAGGATGAAGCGGGTCATCCAGTGGATGTAGGTCTGTTCGGTGCGGTACGAGTAATGTTTGATGCGCATGATGTGGCGCGCCTGATCGAGCAGTTTGGGTTCAGTCATAGGAGGGCACCCCCAGGTTCAGAAGAGCAGTACGACGATGAGATGTTAAGTATACCGTAGGGCGAGTGATAACTCAAATTTGAGTCATTTCGTCCGCAACGTCTCAATTTTGAGATTGAATAAGTAGTTGGGCGGGTCTGCCGGAGGCCGGAGATTGAGCCGGTTGGCGGGAGGCTGGGGGGGGGGAATGGAGGGGGGGGGGGGGGGGGCGCGGCGGGGCCGGGTTGGCGACCGGAGACCAGAGACCGGTTGGCGTTGGGCAACCCTTCGACGGCCGTTCACGGACAGTCGGCTGGAATGGAAGGGGTCGCTGGTTTGCCCAGGCTCGTCCGGTCAGGCTCTGCTGGCGGCAGCGCTGCCCAACATTCCGTGCAGCCGACCGGGGAGGATCTGGGCCGGTTGACGATGTTGGCGGCCCCGGCGGCTGACGGTTGGCGTTGGGCGGCTGCTGCGGGGGCGTCCACAGGCAGGCGGTTGGAGTGGAGGGGGTCGCTGTTTTCCCAGGCCGGTCCGGTCAGGTCGTGTTCGGGGGGCCGCTGCCCAACATTCCGTGCAGCCGACCGGGGAGGATCTGGGTCGGTTGACGATGTTGGCGGCCCCGGCGGCTGACGGTTGGCGTTGGGCGGGTGTGCGAGAGAGGAGGAGAAGGGGAGAGGAGGAGAGGATGAGAGGCGGAGCTTCGGCGGGGGCGTCCATAGGCAGGCGGTTGGAATGGTTCGCTGGTTCGCCCAGGCTCGTCCGGTCAGGTCGTGCTGGTGGCACCGCTGCCCAACATTCCGTGCAGCCGACCGGGGAGGATCTGGGCCGGTTGACGGTGTTGGCGGCCCCGGCGGCTGACGGTTGGCGTTGGGCGGGTCTGCTGCGGGGGCGTCCACAGACAGGCGGTTGAAATAGTTCGCTGGTTTGCCCAGGTTCGCCCGGTCAGGCTCTGCTGGTGGCGGCGCTGCCCAACATTCCGTGCAGCCGACCGGGGAGGATCTGGGCCGGTTGACGATGTTGGCGGCCCCGGCGGCTGACGGTTGGCGTTGGGCGGGTCTGCTGGAGACCGGAGACCGGAGACCGGAGAACTCTTGCCTTCCACACACCTGATCTCTGTCCTGAGATTGGAGACCGGTTGGCGTTGGACGGCCCTTCGACGGCCGTTTACGGGCAGGCGGTTGGAATGGAAGGGGCCGCTGGTTCGGCCAGGCTCGTCCGGTCAGGTCGTGCTCGGGGGACCGCTGCCCAACATTCCGTACACCGACCGGGGAGGATCTGGGCCGGTTGACGGTGTTGGCGGCCCCGGCGGCTGAACCACTTATTAGGCTGTTCAATGTGACAGTGTGCATGGCGGAAGCACCTACCGACTTCAAGTAGAAACCACAAGGTGAAATCCATGCTTACCGACACGCCTAAGCCGCGTTCTCTCGTTGTCTTTTTTGTACTGGCCTTCGGTATTTCGTGGACATTCTGGATTCCCGACGCGTTGGCCTCGTACAACCTTATTCCGTTACGCATCAACTCAACGGTAAGCGGTCTACTTGGCGCATTCGGACCATTTTTCGCCACCCTCATTGTCACTGCCCTTTACGATGGTCGCACTGGCTTCAAGCGTTTGCTCGACCGCCTGACAACTTGGCGCGTGGGCTTCCAGGGGTATTTGTTTGTGCTGCTGTGGCCTGCCATTCTGTCACTGACGAAAACTGGCATTGCGATGCTGTTGGGTAGTCCAGCCCCCAACTTCGCCCAACCGCCATTCCTCCAGCTTTATCCCATGCCACAGGAAGTCATGCAGTCGGCGCCAGTGCTTGCTTTTCTGCCGGTCATCTTTCTGCAACAGTTGCTCATCGGTAGCTCGATGGGTGAAGAACCCGGCTGGCGTGGCTATGCGTTACCACGCCTGCAAGCGCACCGCAGTAGTTTGCGAGCCAGTTTACTTCTCGGCGGACTCTGGAGTATTTGGCATTTGCCACTCTGGCTGACCAAAGGCCATCCCATGCACGAAACATTCTTGGGCTGGGCGATGTTGGCACTGGTGGCTACCACGATTCTGTTCACGTGGGTGTATAATCACACGAAGGGTAGCTTGTGGTTGGCGCTCTTGTTTCACGCCTCAATCGCTGTGACGGGGTTGTTTCTCGCATCCACAGCGGTGCATCCGCTGGTGGATGTGGCGCTCAATTGGGGGGTAGCCGCCGTAGTAATCGCTACTTGCGGGGCACAGCGACTCACGCGTGGAGGGTTGAGTTTGGACAACCGCCACGGATTGTAGCGCCTGCCAAGAAACATCTTGATACGGGTGGGCGAGCATGGTCGCCATCATGGGCGGCAGGTCTCGTTGCGGGTCGTGGGGCAGGGCGGGGGCCTAACCCTGTGTCAAGCTGACGGCTGCGCCAGGAGTAGTTCGCCGGATTGTAGGTTGAGCGCGGCGCAGCCGCAGCTTACACTTACCGTTGGGCGGGTCTGTCGGAGACCGAAGATTGGAGACCGGAGATTGGAGACCAGAGACCGGAGAACTCTCGTCTTCCACACACCTGATCTCTGATCTCGGATCTCTGATCTCTGTCCTGAGACCGGAGATTGGAGACCGGTTGGCGTTGGACGGTCCTGCGACGGCCGTTCACGGGCAGGCGGTTGGAATGGAAGGGGTCGCTGGTTCGGCCAGGCTCGTCCGGTCAGATCGTGTTCGGGGGGGCCGCTGCCCAACATTCCGTGCAGCCGACCGGGGAGGATCTGAGCTGATTGACGATGTTGGCGGCCCCGGCGGCTGACGCTTGCCGTTAGGCGAACCAGGTCGAGATGGTGTCAAGGTTGACAACAAAATGGAAGATGAGCTTCGCCCAGAATACGATTTGAGAAGCTTACGAGTAGGAAGAGTCGGGCCTGAGCGGACGGGATTCGGTGGGCAGAAGCCTTGTTGCGCCATCCGCAATTTCAGGCGCGCATCGCACGCGCCCGCTAAAGTGCGCGGAAAGAAAAGGTCATTACTATCGAACAGTTACGGGCCGAACTGAATATCGCCCCCCGATAGCAGCCGTTGAAGCAGAAATTGGTGGTGATCAGAATGCGGCCCTGAACACTGCTTCTCCTCAAAACGGCGCTGCCAAGAATCGCTTATCTTCCGGACGGCTCAGTTCAAGTGGCGCCAGGAAGTCGCTGGCGCCGGGTTATGCGGCGGCTCGGCCGTTACGAAAAGTGTGATGCTGTCTTGTTTGCCGCCGCATAACCCATATTTCGTTTAGGCCAGGACAATCACCTGTGGTATAGTTGAACTATCGGCATTGAAGACGGCGAGATATTGGCGGGAAAGTTGCCCCGCAAGCAGTTGCGGTTGGTAGAATCCAGAGACGAAACGATGGCGAGTGGGAAACTGCCTGCGGTCATGAATCCGTGAGTGGATGAAAATGCCAGCGGACCGGGAGTGCCGAACAAGTTCGGCGCTTTTTCAAGTCAGGAGAAGAAATGTCAATGGAAACCGTGATATCCGCGCCGCCGCGCGTACGCACGAACGAAGCCGGGCGCGCTGTGGGTCAACGGGTGCGCCTGTGCGGCTGGGTGCATCGCCTGCGCCAGATTGGCGCCATCAACTTTCTGGTCCTGCGTGACGGCTTCGGCCTGTTCCAGGCGGTGTTGACGCCGGAGCAATTGGCGCCGCTGGCCGGCTGTGTGGAAGGCAGCGTGGTGGAGCTGACGGGGGTCGTGACGCTGGAAGCGCAGGCGCCCGGCGGCTGCGAGCTACACGATTGCCAGGTGCGCATCATCACCGCGGTGACAGAGCCGCCGCCGTTCGAGATCAACAAGAAGGAAGTCAAAGCAACCCTCAGCACCTTCCTCGATCACGGTGTGGTAGGGCTGCGTCACCCCAACAAATGGGCGCTGTTTCGACTGAGTGCGGGCATCATGGCCGGCTTCCGCGCCACCCTGACCGGCCTGGGCTTCACCGAGGTGCAAACGCCCAAGTTGGTCGCGTCAGCCACGGAGAGCGGCGCCAATGTCTTCAAGGTTGACTATTTTGGCCGCGCCGCGTACCTGGCGCAAAGCCCGCAGTTCTACAAGCAGACGATGGTCGGCATTTTCGAGCGCGTCTTCGAGGTTGGCCCTGTCTTCCGCGCGGAGCCGCACGACACGACGCGGCACATCAATGAATATGTCAGCCTCGACGTGGAGTTCGGCTTCATCGAGAATCACTTCGACGTGATGGAGATGTTGGCCGCGGTCATTCAGGGCATCCTGCAGCATTTGACCCATGCGCAGGCTGTGGAACTGGCGCAACTGCGAGTGAAGATGCCCGCGTTCGCGGCGCCCGACGCCATCTCGCCGCTGGCGGCCGCGGGCACCGGGGGCATCGTGGCCCACATTCCCTGGGTCTATTTCCCGGCCGCGCAGGAGATGATCTATCAGGCCACGGGCGAAGATTGCCGCGACGAGCCGGACCTGGCGCCGGCGCATGAGCGTTGGTTGGGCCAATGGGCGCTGCAGACGTTGGGCAGCGACTTCCTGTTCGTCACCGGTTACCCGATGGGCAAGCGGCCGTTCTACACCCATCCGAACCTGGCCGATCCGGCCTTCTCCAACAGCTTCGACCTGCTGTTTCGCGGTACAGAGCTGGTGACGGGCGGTCAGCGCCTGCACCGCTATGCGGATTATGTCGCCGCGCTGGCGCAGCACGGCATCAGCGATCTGACCGCGTTCGAGGCGTACCTGGAGGTGTTCAAGTACGGCATGCCGCCGCACGGCGGCTTTGCTATCGGCCTGGAACGCTTCCTGATGCAACTGCTCGGCCTGGACAACATCCGCCTGGCCACCCTCTTCCCGCGCGACCTCGGCCGCCTCACGCCGTAAGACTTTTTTGCCACGAATTGCACGAATTGACACGAATTATTTTTTGTTTTCGTGTAAATTCGTGTCATTCGTGGCAGGAAATCCTGGTCCAGAAGTTCAATTAGTGGGCGTCGGGCACTCCGGCAAGATGAGAGGGCCGCCAGCGCTGGCATCCAGACCGTAGCCAAAGGGGAAGAGCGGCGCGGCGCAGCCGGCGGCTGGCAGGTTGGCGAAATCGAAGGGGATTTGCTCGTTGCTGCGCGGCCAGGAGAATGGCGTCTTGCCCTCGAAGGGGAAATCGCCAAAAAGCACGTCGGCCACGCCCTGACCTTCAGTACCGGGCAGCCACGCGGCTACAAAGGCATCGCTGGCCGCCAGGTGTTCGGTGATCACCAGCGGTCGCCCTGAGAGAAGGATGACCACCAGCTTGCGGCTTTGACCGCGCACCCGCTCGAGCAGCCCTGCGTCGGCCTCGCTCAGCCTGAGGTCGGCGCGGTCACCCACACCTTCGGCATAGGGCGCCTCTGCCAGCACGACAATGCCCACATCGGCGATGGCCGGCTTGCCGTCCGCGCCTGTGACGGCATCGAACTTGCCAAAGCGGTTGAACTGCACCTGCGAGGCGGGGCTGACCGTGGCCCGGATACCGTCCAGGAGGGTGACGCCGGTGGTGATGGCGCCATCGCTGCCCTGCCAGGTGATGGTCCAGCCGCCGCACTGCGTCCCGATGTCGTTGGCGGCCTGCCCGGCCACGAAGATCAGCGGCGTGTCTTTGGCCAGCGGCAGCGCGGCGTTGTCATTCTTGAGCAGCACCAGCGATTTGCGCACGGCCTCACGCGCCAGCACCCGATGCGCCTCAGAACCGACGGCGCCCGCGTTCGGATCGGGCGGCAGCGGGTTTTCGAACAACCCCAGTGCGAACTTGACGATCAGGATGCGCCGCACGGCATCGTCAATGCGCGTCATGGGAACTGCGCCGCTCTCCACCGCCTGGGTCAGCGTGGTGATGAAGCGGTCATACTGCTGCGGCACCATGTTCATGTCCACACCGGCGTTGATAGCCGCGACGACGGCCTGCCTGTAATCGGTTGCGATCTGATCAATCGCGCCCCAGTCAGAGACGATGAAACCCGTGAATCCCAACTCGCCTTTGAGCACATCGCTGAGCAGATATTTCTGGGCATGCATCTTGACGCCGTTCCAACTGCTGAACGAGGCCATGATGCTCAGCGCGCCGGCGTCCACCGCGGCCTGGTAAGGCGGCAGGAAGCGCGCCCGCAGGGTGGCTTCGTCCATCTGCGTGTCGCCCTGATCGAGCTTGTATTGCTCGGTCCTGGAGGTGCCCCAGGTGGTGGCGCCATCGCCGATGAAGTGCTTGGGCGTGGCCAGCACGGCCGGCGCCGCGGCCAGGTTATCGCCTTGCAGGCCGCGCACAAGGGCTGTTCCTAATGAAACGACCAGGTCGGTGTTCTCGCTGTACCCCTCATAAGTGCGACCCCAGCGGATATCCTGTGGCGCAGCCACGACCGGCGCAAAATTCCAGCGGATGCCGGTGGCGGTCATCTCCTCGGCCGTAGCACGGCCAATGCGCTGCACCAGGTCCGCATCACGCGTGGCGCCCAGGCCGATGTTGTGCGGGAAAATGGTCGCGCCGGCCACGTTGTTGTGACCATGCACCGCGTCCACGCCGTAGATGAGCGGGATGCCCAGGCGTGTTTGCAGCGCACGCGTCTGAAACTTGGCCACCATGTCGTACCAGGCGGCCGGCGTGTTGGGCGACGGCGAGCCGCCGCCGCCGCTGAGCAAGGAGCCGATGAACTTAGCCGTGATGTCTTCCGGCTTGATGCTATCCTTTTCCACCTGCGTCATCTGACCGATTTTTTCAGCCAGGGTCATGCGCGACAGCAGGTCTTGCGCCCGTGCGGCGGGCGGGCGCCCGGCATCCTTGTAGAGGGGAATTGCGTCCGCAGCGGTCGTTGGAGATGGCGCAATTGTGGAGGGAGGAGTTGGCGTGGGCTGGCAGGCCGCCAGTAAAACAACCATCAGCAGGAGCCGGCTGATCGGCCAATGTTTCGATTTCATTTTATTTCATTATTATTTCATTTGATTTGATTTGGCGGCGGGCGGCTTGCCGATGACGGTTGCGCCATTGATCTGCACGTGGCGCGCGGCCACCAGTAGCTTTTTCAGATGGCGGACGAACTGCTGGCGGGTCGCGGGCGGGAGCGCGTCGAAGTCGGCCAGTTCCAGGTGGTAGTCCACGCGATCCACCCAGGGGCTGAGCAGCATGCGCTTGAAGCTGCGACGATCTATGCGGCGGAAGGCGTGGTCGGCATACCACTGCACGAGGCGGGCTGCGATGAGCGGCTCGTAGGCGCCGGTGTCGGGGTGTTTTTCCGTGAAGTCGAAAGGGTGCAGAAACGTGATCTTGGCGTGGTTCTTTTCCCAAAATGCGGGCGCGTTGGCTTTCATCTCTGCGGACGTATCGCCGATCGAGATGATTTGTTTGCTGGCCAGGTGGTACCCCACAAGGTTGCGCACCTGCAACGCGAGGTCAACCTGCGGGGCTGTGATGTGAATGGTCTGCCGGTTCGCGGCGAAGGTGAAATCAAGGATCATGGGTGGTTGTTCGAGTGATGTGCGACGCCCGGCGGCTGCGCTGGCGCCCGGCGTCGCACATCGTTCATCCGTATTTTCTCAATGTGTAGCGCACCCTTGCGGTCGCTCACGCGGGCAGGCGCAAGGCCATGCCCCTACTATTTGTGCAGAATGTCAGCACGTTCTGCAGGGGGCTTGAAGACGAGGGTGATCAGGTTGAACAGAATGCCGAGCATGGCGCCCGTGGCGATGGCCGGCCAACCATTGGGGAAGATTCCGGTCAGCAGCGGAATAGGCAGGAAACCGTTGGGGAAGCCGATGTTGCCACCGATGCCCACGATCAGGATGATCGCGCCGATCGCGAGCTGCCGAGGATCATACAGATTGACCTTCTCGGCCATCATCAGCGCAATACCTTGCATGCCGATGACGCCAAACAGGTAGATGGCCAGACCGCCGGAGACCGCGGTGGGGATGCTGGAAATGGCTTCGGCCAGCGGGCCGATGAAGCCCAGAATCATGGCAATGACGCCGGCTGTCAGCAAGGCCGGGCCGGCGTAGTTGCGGGTGATGACCATCAGCGAGTTGTTTTCGCCATAGTTGGTGCCGGCTGTGGAGCCGAACAAGCCGTTGATGAAGTCGTCCAGACCATCGAGCATCAGGTTGAAGCCGATGTACTCGGCCAGGGCATATTTCTTGCGTCCCTGCTCTTCGGCCAGGTGATCCACATACAGGCTGATCTGATACAGGTGCGCGGTGGACTCTGGAATGGTCGCGATGGCCATGATGCCGATGCCTACGATAGCGGTGAGCGTCAGCGGGTCGTTGAAGCGCGGCAGGGTGATGACCGGCGCGCGCAGCAGGGCTTCCTGACCGAAGCCGGCCCAGTTGACCAGGCCCAGGGGAATGGCAACCAGGTAGCCGACGACCGCCGCCAGCAAGATGGGCAGCATGCCGATGAAACCCTTGCCTTGCAGATAGACCGAGAAGATGTAAGCGGCGAGTAGGGTGACGATGGCGGCCGTCCACCATTTGATCTGCGTCCCAGGATCAGCAATGCCGCAGCAGGTGCCGCTGGACATGGTCAGCGCGGCCGCGCCCAGGCCGATGCCGATGGTGCAGGCAACGGGGCCGGTGATGATGGCGGGCAGAACCTTGTCCAAAGCCTGCTTACCGCCGGAGGCGCGGATGATGAAGCCTACCACCACGTTGATGATCGCGGTGGCGATGAAACCGGCGGTGACGACGGAGATGGCCTCTGGCGGGGCGACCGCGGTCTCTGAGCTGACGCCCAGGGCCGCCATGATGCCAGCAACCGCGGTGATGTAGCTGAAGCTGGAGCCGTAGTAGAGCGGGATGTAGGTGCCCAGGGCCAATTTGCTAACAATCAGGGTGATGACCGTGCCCAGGCCGGTGATGGTGAGCACGGTGCTGACGGGGAATTTCATCAAAATCGCGGCCAGCACGGTGGCGGGGAACATGGTGAGTACGTGCTGCAGGCCAAGCAGGACCATTTGACCGAATGGGGGGGTATCGTTCGGTAGATAGCCCATGACTTGGGGTTTGGTTTTCGCTGCCATTGCATCCTTCCTTTCTGATTGAGAACCCTTGTACGAACTGATGATGCGAACGATTGTGCGAAATACGGACCTTTCGTGGGGACTTCACCTGGCGCTCAGCGCCTGCCCGGTTTGCTGCCTCCCGTGGGTGACGACTGCACGAGCGGCGCACGATGGTCTTGTGGAATTCACCTCGCTTTCTGGGGGTTGACTTGATTCGGCGTCACGCGGCGCATCTCGACAGGATGAACACCAGGATGATGAGCACGGCGATGAGCGGAACTGCATAGATCAGGGTGCGACCGTAGGGGCTGGCGAGGGCACGCTCCTTGAGGTCGCCGGCGACATCCTTGGCCACGGCGATGGCAAACTCGGTCTCGCTAGGTGGCGTATACGCAACCGCCTCGCCCGCTGAGGCGGCGACGCGGGCTTCGAGGGCTTTGTCGAGCGCGGCCAGGCCTTGCTTGACCAGGCTCTTGCTCACGGTCTCGATGTTGCGCTGGCCGACGCTGGCAAGTTTGCCACCGACGAGGATGTCGCCCTCGTAGGTCATCAGGGTTTTGTTGCCTTCCTGCGACTGCAACTGCACGCGACCCACGCCTTTGCCGAAGCCCTGGCTGCCTTTGCCTTCGGCGGTCAGGGTGAGGCTTTCGGGGGGAACTTCATCGGAGACAAGGACTTTGCCCGAGAAGACGCCGGTGACGGGGCCGATGTGGAGGTTCATGGCGCCTTCGAATTCGGTGTCGCTCAACCTGGTCAGGCTTTGCGTGCCTGGCAAGGCGGTTGCAAGCACATCGGGGTCACGAATTAGCTTCCACACGTCGTCACGCGGGCCGTTGAACAGGTATTCACCTTCGAGCTTCATAAATCGTACCAATCTCCTCGGTAGATGGTGCGGCCGGCGCCTGCCTTGCACAGGCAAGGGCCACCGCGGGCTTACGTTCTCTTGGGGTAAGCGTTCAGGCCCTCACCCCCTACCCCCTCTCCCGACGACGGAACTGCTGTCGTCGGGAGAGGGGGCCGGGGGGTGAGGACCAACTGAACGCTTACGTTCTCTTGGGTTGCACCAACTCAAAGATCCGGTTGGGGCTAAGGGGAGATTCCATGATCTCAATGCCGAGATGGCCCAGGGCGTTTTCGACGGCGCTCACGAAGGCCGACGGTGTGGGGATGGCGCCCGCTTCGCCCACGCCTTTCGATCCCATCGGGTTGAGGGGCGATGGCGTGTTCAGGTGTCCGATCTCGATCCTGGCCGGCATGTCCAGGGCGTTGGGCAGCAGGTAGTCGGCCAGGGATCCGTTCAGAAGTTGCCCGCCCTCGTTGAACATCAACTGCTCGTAGAAGGATTGACCGATGCCCATGGAGACACCGCCATGAATCTGGCCGTCCACAATCAGGGGGTTGAGAACGGTGCCGCAATCGTGAGCGATGACGAAGCGCTGAATCTGAACCAGCATGGTTTCCAGATCCACTTCAACGATCATTGCGACGGTGCCGCTGGCGGTCGCGCCGTATTGAGGGCCAAAGTATTGGGTAGATTCGAGGCCAGGCTCGGTGCCCGGTTCGACTGAGCCGCGCATGGGGTTGGCCTTGAAGGCCAGCTCGGCCAGGCTGATGGTCTGCTCAGGCAGATCAGCCACGCGCACCTGGCCGTCCGCTAGTTCCAACTCCTCTTCGGGCGTGTTGAGCAGCTTGCTTGCCAGCTTCAGGATTTTGCCGCGCACTGCGAGGGCCGCCGCGTTGACCGCGTTGCCGGCCACCACCGCGCCGCGGCTGGCAAAGGTGCCGGTGCCCCACTGGAACTGGGCGGTATCCCCGGTGACGACATGCACATCCTGCGGACTAACCCCCAGGTGTTCGGCGGCCACTTGCGCAAAGGATGTGAAATGTCCCTGCCCCTGGGTGCCGACGCCCGTCGCCAGGTTGATCTTGCCGCTGCTGGCCACGGTGATGCGCGCGCCTTCGTAAGGCCCCACGCCGCCGCTTTCGGTGAAGCAGGCAATGCCAATGCCGACGTGCTTGCCTTGACTGCGCAGCCGCGGCTGTTCTGTGCGCACAAACTGGTCGTAGCCGATCATCTCTTTCGCCATCTGCAGCGTGGCCGGGAAATTGGCGCTGTCGTAGATCTGCTCGGTGAAGTCCTGACCAATGATCGTTTGGTGAAAGGGGAACGCGTCCGGCGGGATCATGTTGATGCGGCGCAGCTCGGTGGGGTCCATGTGCAGCGCACGCGCCGCGGCGTCCATGATGCGCTCCATGATGAACACGCCCTGTGGCCGGCCGGCGCCGCGCACGGGGGTGACGATCATCTTGTTGGTAAAAACGACTCGGTATTCGGTGTGGAAGTTGGGGATGTTGTACGGCCCCATGGTGTGCGTTTGCGTGTTCAGCGGCACGGTCAGTGCATACGGATCATAGGCGCCGGTGTCGTGCAGAAAAACATCCTGCAGCCCCACAATTTTGCCGTCGCGAGTCAGCGCGATCTCGACATCGTGCAGTTGGCTGCGTTCCTGGGTGGTGCAGACGAAATTCTCGGCGCGGTCTTCGATCCACTTGATGGGCCGGCCGAGTTTGCGCGTGGCCCAACAGAGCAGCACCTCTTCGGGCTGGGCGAGCATGATTTTGGGGCCGAAGCCGCCGCCGACAAAGGGCGCGATCACGCGCACGTCAGTTTCGGAAAGGCCGAGCATGCCGGCCATGACGTTGCGCAAGGCGATGGGCGCCTGGGTGGTGGCCCACATCGTCAACTGCTGCATCTTGGGGTCCCACCAGGCGACATAGCCGCGATTCTCCAGCGCCGCGGCCGCGCCGCGATCAATCGAGATGCGCCGGCGCACCACCACGTCGGCGCGGGCGCGGGCCTCCGCGTAATGGCCCTTGTGCTGCACCACGTGCGCGGCCAGGTTGGACGGCAGATCATCATGCACAAGCGCTGAGCCTGGCTTCAGCGCCTGCTCCAGGTCGGTCACGGCATCCAGCGGGTCCATGTCCAGCAGGATGTCCGCCAGGGCATCTTCGGCTGTGTAACGGCTGTCCGCGATGACGACGGCCAACGGTTCGCCCACGTGGCGCGCCTTGTCCCTGACCAGGGGAATCTGGGTGCGCTTGTTGAAAATCAGGCCGGGGATGGAATGGGGCGCGGGAACGAGCAGCGGGCCGGGGCGCCAGAAGTCGCCCATGTCTTCCGCAGTGTAAACCGCGACCACGCCGGGATGGGCGCGCGCCGCGCTGACATCAATGCTGCGTAGGCGGGCGTGCGCGTAGTCGCTGCGCAAGAAAGCGGCGT
Source organism: Candidatus Amarolinea dominans (assembly GCA_016719785.1). Taxonomy (NCBI): domain Bacteria; kingdom Bacillati; phylum Chloroflexota; class Caldilineae; order Caldilineales; family Candidatus Amarolineaceae; genus Candidatus Amarolinea; species Candidatus Amarolinea dominans. The sequence goes on along the minus strand of JADJYJ010000031.1, from coordinate 323,783 downwards.
GCAGCATGCCCGGCATCTGAACGTCGTCAACGAAGAGGGCCTGCCCCGTCAGCAGGCGGGGGTCTTCGTTGCGCCGAATGCGCTGGCCGATGTATTGGTTGCTCATGGCGATTGACTCCGTTTGGGCGCTGGTAGCGGCTTACGCCTGCGCCATCTGGCTGGCGGCCAGGTGGACGGCTTCCACAATGTGCTGGTAGCCGGTACACCGGCAGAGATTACCCGAAATGGCTTCCCGAATCTCGGCCTCGGTCGGCTGCGGGTTGTCGGCCAGGAAGGGGACCAGGGTCATCAGAAAACCCGGGGTGCAGAAGCCGCATTGCAGCGCATGCTTTTCCTGGAAGGCCGCCTGCAAGGGGTGCAGATGCTCAGGCGTGCCCAGGCTTTCGACGGTCAAAATCTCGTGGCCCTGGGCCTGAATGGCAAACATCAGGCAGGAGCGCACCGGTTTGCCATCGAAGAGAATGGTGCAACTGCCGCAGACGCCGTGCTCGCAGCCGACGTGCGTGCCGGTCAGCCCCAGTTCGTGGCGCAGGCAGTCGGCCAGCAGCAGCCGCGGCTCGACGAAGCGTTCGTATTGGGCGCCGTTGACGGTCATCGTCACAGGAATGGTTTGAGACATGAGTGTTCCTTAGGTCACGCCAGGGTTACGCCGTCTCGTGCAGGACTTTGCGGGTCAGCACTTTCACCAGGTGTCGGCGGTACGCGGCCGAGGCGTGGATGTCGCCGCCGGGATCAACATCATAGCGGGCCGCGGCCTCCGCCGCCGCGGCGATGACGCCAGCCGAGGGCGCCTGGCCGAGCAGGGCTTTGGCGGCCTGGGCGCCGATCATGGGCATTTCACCGGCGCCCAGATAGACGAGCCGGGCGGCCTGGTAGCGGCCGTGTTCGTCCAGGGTGATGACCGCGGCCACGCCGGCCAACGGAAAGGCGCCGTGCTGACGGGCCACCTGTTGATAGCCAATGCGGCTGCGCGGCGGCAGCGGCGGCAGCATCACCTCTGCCAGCAATTCGTCTGCCTGCAGCGCGGTGGTGAACAGACTGAGGAAGAAATCATCTGCATCCAGCCAGCGTTCGCCGCTTGCGCCCATGATGCGGAAGCGCGCCTGCAGGGCAAGGGCCGCAGTGGGCCAATGGCCGGCCGGGTCGGCGTGTGCCATGCTGCCCCCAAAGGTGCCGCGATTGCGAATCTGCGCGTGGGCAATGTGGGGGGCCATGGCGCGCAGGAGTGGGGCACGCGCCGCGACCAGTGGGTCATGCTCGATCGTGCTGTGGCGCGTCATCGCACCGACGGCCAGCCCGCCGTCAGCCTGCGGCCGCAGGTAGGCCAGGTCGGGGATGGTGTTGAGATCAATCAGGGCAGCCGGCTGGGCCAGGCGAAAGTTCATGGCGGGGATCAGGCTCTGCCCGCCGGCCAGGAGCTTGGCATCGAAGCCGTGTTGGCTCAAAAAGGCGAGCGCCTCGCTGGTACTGCCAGGAGCGAGGTAGGTAAAAGGAGATGGCTTCATTCAGATACGTGCCTCCACTGGTACAAGAACCTTCTTGTGCAACGCCATCATCCGCGGACGGCGTTGCTACTCCCCTGCTTTGATCGCCACGAAGCGCGCCCACATGGATTCGGCTTCCATCGCCTTTTGCGGGTAGCAGCCGATGTAATAGCGGCCGCTGGGCATATTCAACAGGTCGCCGGCCAGATTCTCCGCGTGAACGATTCGTTTGGGGAAGAGGTTCAGGTGCATATCCTGGTAATAGTAGTCCAACGGGTACATCTCATCCCAATCCCTGCCAAAGTCCCGAATCAGCTTGGCGTTGGCCGCGGCGAAGGTCTTGGGGTGCCAGATGCGCATGATCGTGTTCATCGGGTGGTCCGCACTGACCGCATCAACCCCGATCCACTTGATGTGCATGTCGGTGACCCATTTGGAAAAGTCGGGTGACGGGCCGGGGTGGTTGACCATGTAGCGAAACTCGTCCGCGTCCGGGCTGTACCAGCCGTAGTTAGCCCAGCCGGTCTTGATGATCAGGATGTCACCCGGGCGAATATCAACGACGTCCTGGATCATCTGCGGTGTGTAAACACTGGCATCACTGACAAGATGCGAAATGTCGGCAATGACGCCGGGGCCAACCCAATCGGTCAGCGGCACCTCACCGATGGCGCGCCCGGCCGGGTAGAAGTGCTTCTCGCCGTCCATGTGAGTGGCGATGTGAATGCTGGCGTTGCAGGTGGAGCCGTTGCGGCCCATGCCGAAATACTGGCCGCCGACACGCTTGTTGTAGGTGACGCTCAACGGCACGTAGTTGAGCCACTGCGGCGTCTGGCAGCTAAAGGGCGCAGTCAGGTCAAAGATCTCGGCCGCGGCCATGGCCTGGTAGAACGCTGCGTCATCCATGCCCTCCGGCGGCTGATAGGCGCAGACCCTCGCCCACGCGGTTTCGACCTCCATGAAGGGGACCGGCATGATGGCGATCCAGGCGCGCTGATTCTTGAGCTTGTCAATGTCCCCGACGATGGCCTCGGCGAAGATCAGATGGGCCTTCGGCAGCGTGATGTGGGTCATCTGGTAGTAGTCATCCTGCGGGAACATCTCGTCCCAGGACATGCCGTAGGTTTGCTTGAGCTTTGCTTCGGCGCGCTGGAAGTGATTTTCGTGCATACGGCGGATGGGGGTATTCATCGGATGCTCCGCACAGCCACAGTCCACGCCGACCACCTTGAGCTTCATGGCGAGCGCCCAGGGGAAGAAAGAGGGCGCGGGGCCAGGGTGGCGCACATAGAAGCCAAACTCCTTCGACTCCACGCCGCCCTGCGCCTGCGCGGAAAAGACATCGGGCTGATCCCAGGAGTAGCGATGGTAGCCGGTGTTGATGATCAGGATGTCGCCGGGGCGCACATCGGCCCGGCTCATGATCATCTCAGGCGTGTAGAGGCTGTAGTCGGAAACCAGGTCGGAAATGTCGGCGACGACGCCGGGGCCGCACAGGTCGCGCAAGGAAATGTCGGCGATGGCGCGGCCGCCCGAATGGAAGGCGCGCTCGCCGACCAGGTGTGTGCCGACGGTATTGCTCCAGTTGAGAATCTGGCCGTTGGCGCCCTGACCGCCGCCGTAGGCGCCGGTCACGCGCTTGAAGAAATGAATTTCCAGGGACTTCTCGCCCGGCCAGGGCGGCGTGAAGATGCTGCACCCCTGGGTCAGATCAGTCATCTTGGCCGTAGACAGCATGTCAATAAACGAGGCGCGGTCCATGAATTCGTGTCCTTTCGAGTAACTGCTGGGTCTGCCTGGAATTCAGACAGGATTCACAGGATTGACAGGATATTCGAACTCTCGTGCCGATAGTTTTGCACACCACAGAGCAAGAATCCTGTACATCCTGTTCATCCTGTCCAAATCGGCCTGCAGGGTGAGCAGTTACCCTTTCGAGAGATGTCAAGCCAGAAACCCGGCTTCTCAATCGGCAAATCCGTATTCCTCGGCGTAGGCCATGAACGCATCTTCGAACGCGGACATCGGCGCCACAACGATTCCCGCGCCTACTTGCCCGATCCCCGGGTCCTTGTGAGCCACGCCGGTGTTGACGCGCGGGGTCATACTCTTCTCGACCACTTTGCGGATGTCAATGCCGGTGGGGGTGCCGCGAAAGTCGAGCGCGGGCATGGAGAAGTAGCGGTGTTCGGCAAACGTGATCTCGTACATGTCGAGGGTGGTGCGCACCGCATCTTTGGCCGAACCGCCGATGAAGGCCACGATGGCGGGCGCGCCGGCCATGGCGAAGCCGCCGATGCCGGCCGTCTCGGTGATCGTGCTATCGCCGATGTCGGGGTTAGCATCCTGCTCCGTGAAACCGGGAAAATACAGCGCCTTGACCACACTGGCCGGGGCGGTGAACCAACGGTCGCCCAGCCCGGAGACGCGGATGCCAAACTCGGTGCCGTTACGCGCCATGGCGGTGACAATGCTGCTGCCGGCGATGTTGTGGCCGGCGTCGGCCATCGTCTTGCATGCGGCCATGACCGGGTTCAAGACAGCGAGCGCGTTCTCGCCGATAATCTTGAGGATGTCAGAGGCCACGTCACAGTTGGGTGCGGCTTTGACGATCATCGGGTCGAGACTCTTGAGAAACAGCAGCGAGGCGGCCTGCAAGCGGTTGTGGCCGTCATCGCCCATGTGCAGAGCCTGGGTCAGTAGAATGCGCAGGTCAAGGCCGCCACTGAGGCGAATCGCCTCGTCAACAACGGGGGCAAAGACATCGTTGAGCCAGTGCATGCGCGTAATCACTTCCTCGCTGTACGCGCCCATGCGCAAGACGCGGCCGCGGCCCTCGTTCATGCCGGAATAGGCCCGATTGCCGTGGGTCTGATTTTCGACAATGTAGACCATCATGGAAGGAGAGATCAGGCCGGCCATGGGGCCAACCGCGGCATGGTGATGGCAGGGAGCGAACTGAATGGCGCCCGAATTCACCAGGGCTTCGGCATCGTCCCACCCCTGCGCCTTGCCCTCGAAGATCAAAGCGCCCACCACCGCGCCCTTCATGGGGCCGGCCATGCGCGCCCAGGTCACCGGAGGGCCGGCGTGCAAGAGCAGGTTGTCGTGCATGCCGGGGATGACATCCCGCGCCCGCCCGATTCCCACCAGCACGGGCCGGGCTTCCATCATGCGCTCGACGGTTTGCCGATTCGCCTCTTCGATGTCAATCATTGTCTCCTCCCACCTCTATCTTCTATCTTCTATCTTCTATCTTCTATCTTCTATCTTCTATCTTCTATCTTCTATCTTCTATCTTCTATCTTCTATCTTCTATCTTCTATTTTCTCAGGCTGAGGTCTTCTTCATCCTCGCCAGGATGCCTGCCAGCCGTTCGTTGCCGCCGGCCGGTGGGCGCCAGTCCACATGAATCACGGACGCTCCTTGCAGCTTGAGGTTGTCAGCAAATGACTCCAGCCCCACATTGATCGCGGCCAGCGGTTGCCCCAGCAGGGTCAGGTTCACCGGCGGCAGTCCTGACCGGACGGAGGGAGTGACGAGCGGCAGCAGCAGTTGCCCGGCCTGGCGCGCTGCCGCCTCATTGCTGGTGGTGACCCATGCGCCCGCGCCGCGCAACTGCTCGATCTGCGCGTCCAGGTTTTGCGGATCGGCGTCGGTTCCGGTGACAACCGCCACCACCGCCAGGTGGCGATCAGCGTCGTCGGCCAGTTGGCGGGCCTGGGCGATGGCCGGGGCCAGTTCGCTGGCCGGGTTGGGATGCGCCCCGTAGCCGAGCACCACATCCAGCAAGATCACGGCCGTTTCCGGGTCCTGGGCCTCTTGCAGCAGCCGGCGGATGCGCAGTTCGTTGTCCAGCATGGGGTGCAGGCGCCCGACGGTAAACTCGTCTTCGCCCAGGTCAACGATGGTGTGCTCCTGGCTGTGCAGGGCGTTCGGCAGTTTGTAGGCCTTGTTCAGCGGCGCGTTGGCCCACACGGCCGGCAGATAATCAGCCAGCAGGTGCTGCGCCTCGTAAGCCAGCGTGCCGCCAGAGAAAAGCCCACGCAAATAGCGCTGGCTGGGGGCAAATTGCTCGATTGCATGGCGGTCCTGCGGCGTCTCGGCCTGGTCCAGTAGGCCCACGGCTATCTCTGCGGCCTGATCCAGCCCGGCGGCAAAATGCAGATTGCCCACCTGCGCGGCGATGGGCGGCCGCCCGACGAAGGCCACGACCACCGGTTTGGTCGCCGCGCGGGCCAGGTGCAGCATCTGCGCGGCCACGGCGGGCGCGGGCGGCTTGGAGACCAGTACGATGACCCTGGTCTGCGGGTCGCGGTTGAGGAGGTCAATGCCCTGGCGGAAGGTGATCGCGCCCACGGCCTCAGTCAGGTCACGACCGCCGGTGCCGATGCCGTGGCTGACGCCGCCGCCAAGCTGATGGATGCGCGCGGTCACTTGCTGCAGGCCGGTGCCGGCGGCGGCCACAACCCCGATCGGCCCGGGGCGCACGTGGTTGGCAAACCCCAGGCCGACACCGCCGATGAGGGCCGTGCCGCAGTCCGGGCCCATGACGACCAGGCCCCCGGCGGCGGCCATCTGCTTCAGCGCGATTTCATCTTCGACCGAAACGTTGTCGCTGAACAGAAAGACGTGTTTGCCCAATCCCAGCGCCTGGCGAGCCACTCCGGCTGCATAACGCCCGGCGACGGAAACCAACACCCAGGCAGCAGCGGGCAGGGCTTGCGCGGCCACCTCCAGGCTTTGCGGGCGATATTCCTGTTCGAGCGTCGTGCGGCGGTGGGTCAGGAGCTCGTTGACTTGCGCGAGGGCTGCGCCAGCCGCGGCCGCGTCTTGCGCAGCCACGACGATCACCAGGTCGTCGGGCTTGGCTGCGGCCGCTTCGGCCGGCAACAGGTTGGTTTGAGAGAGTAACTCTTTGTTGGCGGGCGTTCCCATCACCACGCCTGCTTCGATGATTCCCGGAAGCACTGCGAGGGCGCGCTGCAACTGCATCAAGATCACCGAATCGTAGTAGACTCCCGAACGGACTTCGACTCTGGTCTCTGCCATAGACACCTCGTCTGCGCGCACACAAGCCGATGGAGACACGAGAGGGGTGTGGTCAATCAACGCTTGTCTGGCATGTGGAGCGGGCGGTTGGCCAGGAAAGAACGATTGTAGGCGTCCTTCCAGGTCACTGCCAGTATAACATTTTCTCGCGCGAGTGTCAATCTGGGATAAATCGCACTCGAATTTTGCGCTCTTGACAGAGCGTTGCGCGCGTGCTATGCTGTGACCAGCCACAAGCCTGTTCCCCAGGATGACTGTCACAAATCCTTGCAGGAGTGTACCCATGACAACGATCCGTTTTGTCCTTAGCCTGTTCGTGTTGCTCCAACTGCTGCCCGCCTCGGCAGGGGTCATGCCTGCGGCTGACGTGCCGCTGCCCTTGCTCAACGGCAATTTCGAAGCCGGTTTCAACCCTGTCACCGTCGTGGGTGTGGCCGGCATGGTGGGCAACCACTGGACGCCCTTTGTCATCACCGGCACGCTGGCTTTTCAGGCCGGCCAGGTGGAGCCGCCGCTCAACCGTTGGCAGGTGTTGGCGGCCGATACCGGCGCCTATGTCGCAGGCATCGCGCAAACGGTGACGGGCGATCTGCTGCCCCAGGACAGCCTGCGCGCCACGGCCCGCGTCTACCCGCCGGCCAGCGTGGATGGCATCACCGGGACGATCGGCCTGGATCCCCTCGGCGGCAGCGATCCCACTGCGCCTTCGGTGGTCTGGAGCAGCGCCGGCAGCGCAGGCGCGTGGGCCACGCTGACGGTGACGGCCACTGCCGCCGCCACGCAGACCACGGTTTTCGTCAAGGTGGAGCAAGCGGCGGTCGGGCCGCACGGCCTGGTCTTCGTAGATGATGTGACGCTGGAGCGCACCGGCCGCACGCTGCGCACCTTCTTGCCCTGGGTGACCACGCCGCTCGGTGACCCAACCTGGCAGTACCAAGCCACGGGTATCATCATCGGCGCGACAGGCTGCACATCAACCGGCTTGCAGGGCCGCGTGGTCGCTGCTGGTGGAGCGCCGCAAGCCGGTGTACGCGTCGCAGTGTGGTCCGCTCTGCCCGGCGGCCCGCAGATGACCGTTGTCACCGGCGCAGACGGGCGCTGGCGGGCGCTGCTTGACCCGGCCGCGCCCCTGGCCGGACGCTGGCAGGTTGCCGTGGTGGATAGCCGCGAGCGCCTGCTCTCTCCTCTCGTGGGCCAGATTGGTTTTCTGGATTCCTTGAACAGCGTGGAAGCGCCGGGCATCCCCACCAGCGACGACTGTGTCAACGGCCATCAGTGGTTGACGGTGAATTTCCAGGCACAGACCACCTTCCCGGATTACACGCTGGTTTCCACGCGCTACATCTCGTGCCAGGACAACCACCTGAATCACAACCTGCGCGTGTGGGTCATCGAGGCCGACGGCACGCAGCGCCGCGGCACGCCGGTTCGTTTTCATGAACAGGGCGGCTTCGAGGAGGACAAGCTGACCGGCGCGGACATCTACAAGCCGGCCGGCTACATTGATTACAACCTGCCGGGGCGCCAGGAATTCACGGTGCAGGTGCTGGCCGGCCCCTCCGGCGTAACCCCTTACTTGAGCAGCATGACCCCGCCCACCATTGACAACTGCGGGGGTAACAACTGGGGACACCATTCGTACGAGGTCATCTTTCAGCATGGTCAGTAGGGGCAGAGGGCAAGAGATAGAATGACCGTGCGGTTACGGATAAGCGGGCGGGGGCGGCAGGGCCTGGCCGGAGTCGGGATCAAGCATCAGGGAGGAGACGTTCACCGCCTCGAAGTCAGCGCCATGCACGCCCGTCTGCAGTTGGTGCAGATCGTCATCGTCCCAGCGCGCATCGGGCGTGCCGGAGAGGTACCAGTTGCTGCCGTTGTCGGCCATCATCATGCCGTAGCGCTTGAGCGCGGTGAGAATGACGCGGTTGCTGGCTGAAAAGGCGCTGATGTCGAAGTTGGCCTTCAGGCGGAAACGCTGACCCATCGGCGGATAGGCCGGATTGGTGGAACTGGAGGCATAATGACGCGCCGGCCAGACGTAGGCCCGCTGTGAGTTTTGCACCGTAAAACGCAGCGCATGGGTAATCTCGCCGGCTGCCACCTCATCGTAGCTAACTAATCCCGGCAGCACGGGAAGTCCCGCGGCGTCGGCCGATGTCCAGGTGTCCGGGCGCAGGTTGTGCGCCAGCAGGTTGAAAACCGCGCCATTACCGGCATCCCACCGATTGCCAGAACGGGGCCAGGCGTAGTACAATTCGTACAGATGACACGTATCGTGCTCAACCACCAGCACGTGCCGGTCGCCCGTGCTGTTCGGCCCGCCTTCGATGGGCGCATTGGGCGGAATGGGATAGGGACCAGGGTCGCTCTCTTCGGGATACCAGATGAAGGTGATGGGCGCCAGGGGTTGGCTGCCGGGTACGGTGGTGAACGGGATGCCGATGGGCGCACCCTGCCAGAGAGCGGCGCCGAAATCAGGGTGCATTCCCGTGGTGGGGCCGATCGAATTGATGTAGGCCTGGGAGTGGGCATCCAGCGGCAAGGTGTCCACCGGGGTATTCCAGATATTGTCTGGCGGGAAGAAGGGGCAGGTGCTCAGGGGAGTACAGAGTTCGTGCCAGCGCACGGCGACCTGCTGAATGTCGGTGACGGAAATGCTGCCATCGCCATCACGATCGAAGCGGGGATCGGCGGACGCTGTGGCCCAGCGCGCTGCGATATTCGTGACATCGTTGACGTCAACGCTGCCGTCATGGTTGAAATCCGGGCAGGTTCCGGCAGCGGCGGCCGGCCTGGCCGGGAGCGCGAGGGTCACAAGACACATCAGGAATATGAGACTACACAGGATCTGTCGTAAGCGCATGAATCACCTCCGTGGCGAAATATCAAAAAACGATGCCAGCGCCATCATACAACGCGAACGATAGACGTGCAATAGTCACTCAAGCACAGGATGCACAAGGATGACGCAAGAAACAGTTGGTTATGTTGAGCTTGAATGGACGTGCCGGCAGTGCAGCCGGCGTAACCCCGGCGAACGTAAGACCTGCGCCAGTTGCGGCGCGGCCATGGCGTCCGATGCGGCCTTCGAGCTGCCGGCGCAGCAGGAGTTGTTGCAGGACCAGGGTAAGCTGGCTCGCGCAGTGCTAGGCCCGGATATTGCGTGTGGCTTTTGCGGCACGCGCAATGCGGCCGATGCGAAGACCTGCAAACAGTGCAGCGCTGATCTCACCCAGGGCAAGGCGCGCAGCAGCGGCCAGGCGGTGGGCGCGCTGCAAACGGCGCCGCTGCCGGAGATGGCTTGCCCCTTCTGCGGCGCCATGAACCCCACCGGCGCCACCAAGTGCAAACAGTGTAACGGCAACCTGGCGGCGGCGCCAGCATCCGTGACCGCGCGCCCCGCGCAGCCGGCCAATCCGCGCTGGCTGTGGCTGGCGGTCGCGGCGGTCATCGGTTTGTGCGTGCTGGGCATGATCCTGTTCAGCGCCATGGGCAGCCGCCGCACCGAAACCGTGGCCACGGTGGAGAGCGTGCAATGGCAGCGCACGGTTGCCATCCTGGGCCTGCGCCCGGTAACTGCCAGCACCTGGCAGGATGCGGTGCCGTCTGGCGCGGACATCGCCACGTGCGAGGCGCGGGTGCGCTATACGCAGGCAGAACCGGCGGCCAATGCCGAGAAGGTCTGTGGTACACCGTATGTGCTTGACCAGGGCAGCGGTTTCGGCAAGGTGGTGCAGGACTGTCAGTATAACGTCTACGACCAATGGTGCGAGTACCAGTCGTTGACCTGGACGATTATCAACACGGTGGTGGCCGAGGGCGCGGATCTGTCACCTGCCTGGCCACAGACACTGGCGGCGCAGGATGAACGGGAAGGAGAACGCAGCGAGCGCTACTCGGTGCTTTTCAGCGACGATGGCCAGCAGATCACCTATACACCGGACAACGCGGATGAGTTCGCCCAGTTTGCGCCCGGCAGCCGCTGGAGCCTGACCGTCAACGGCTTCGGCGACATCACGGACCTGCAGCCGGCGCCCTGAGGAGGGGACCATGCCAGCGACCGACGCCCAGCGTTGGAACGAGCGCTACCGCAGCGGACAACACGCCGGTTTTGATCAGCCGCGCGCCTTTCTGGTCGAGCAAAGCGTCTGGCTGCCCACCCACGGCCTGGCGCTCGATGTGGCGATGGGCCTGGGGGCCAACGCGGGCTGGCTGTTGGCGCATGGCCTGCGCGTCATCGGCGTGGATATCAGCGAGGTGGCGGTGCGCCAGGCCCTCGCTCGCCATCCCGGCCTGCAAGCCGTGATCGCCGACCTGACGGCCTTCACTCTGCCGGCGAATTCGTTCGATGTCATCGCGAATTTCTATTACCTGCAGCGTGATCTGTGGCCGCAGTTGGTGCAGGCGCTGCGTCCCGGCGGTGTGCTGATCTGCGAAACCCTCACGCAGGCCGTGCGCCAGGTGCGCCCGGAAATGTCTCCCGAATTCCTGCTTTCGCCGGGCGAACTGCGCCAGGGCTTTCCGGGTCTGGAGGTTCAAGTTTACCGCGAGGCATGGATCGAGGCCGGCTGCGACTCGCCGCGGCCAGTGGCCAGCCTGGTGGCGACGAAGCGGTAACGTAAGCCGGAGGCTTGCGGCGTTTTCAACGCAAAGACGCCAGGGCGCAGGGGCGCAAGGGCTGTAACGCAAGCCGGAGGCTTGCGGCGTTTTCAACGCAAAGACGCCAGGGCGCAGGGGCGCAAGGGCTGTAACGCAAGCCGGAGGCTTGCGGCGTTTTCAACGCAAAGACGCCAGGGCGCAGGGGCGCCAGGGCTGTAACGCAAGCCGGAGGCTTGCGGTGTTGGCGCACCGGAGCATGATTTGTCGCAGACGGCGTCGTCACGCCGGAGGCGTGACCTACGGTTGAAGCGAGTGGGGCGCAGGCCGGGATACGGATCGGGTACAATTTCAATCTGAATGAGCTGAGGGAGAGGGTCGAAATGAGTCAGCACGGAGAGGATCACGAAGGCGCGAGCGATCTTGGACAGGGCCGCGAGGGTGGAAAAACGGGCCGCCGGTTCACGATGACAAAACAGGTTTCCCGGATAACGGCTGCGGAATCCGGGCATGCCCACGATCACGCCGGGCAGGAGGCCGGGCATGCCCACGATCACGCCGGGCAGGAGGCCGGGCATGCCCACGATCACGCCGGGCAGGAGGCCGGGCATGCCCACGATCACGCCGGGCAGGAGGCCGGGCATGCCCACGGTGACGCCGGGCAGGAGGCCGGGCATGCCCACGATCACGCCGGGCAGGAGGCCGGTCATGCCCACGGTGACGAGCATGGGCACAGTCATGGGGGAGGCGTGTGGGGCTTCATTCAGACGGTCTTTCACATGCACGGCCACGGGGACGGTGGGGGTGAACTGGTTTCTGATTCTGTCTTGACGACGAGCCGGGAGGGTATCCGCGCCTTGCAGTGGTCATTGGTCAGCCTGCTCCTGACCGCAGTGATGCAGGTTGTGATCGTGGCCATCAGCGGCAGCGTGGCGCTGCTGGCCGATACCATTCACAATTTTGCCGATGCCACTACCGCCGTGCCGCTGTGGTTGGCCTTTGCCCTCAACCGGCGTCAGCCCTCGCGCGGCTTCACCTATCGCTATGGCAAGGCCGAGGATCTGGCCGGCGCGTTTGTGGTGCTGGTGATCTTCAGCAGTGCGCTGGTCATCTTCTACGAAACGTGGCAGAAGCTGATCCACCCTGAACCGATGCGCAACCTGGGCTGGGTGGCGGCCGCGGCCATTATCGGTTTTATTGGCAACGAGTTGGCCGCATACGTGCGCATTCGTACCGGACGCCGCATCGGTTCGGCCGCGCTAGTGGCCGATGGCCTGCATGCACGCACCGACGGGTTGACCTCGCTGGCGGTGCTGGTGGGCGCCATTGGCGCCTGGCTGGGCTTTCCCCTGGCCGACCCGCTGATCGGCGCGTTGATCGGGGTGGCGATCCTGTTCATCGTGCGTGACGCGGCCCGCACCATGTGGCTGCGCCTGATGGATGCAGTGGACCCGGCGATGGTGGATACCGTGGAAAAAGTTGCCAGCCGGGTGCCCGGCGTCGAAGCGGTGCATGAGCCGCGTCTGCGCTGGGTGGGTCACGCGCTGTGGGGCGAGCTGCACATCGAGGTGGATGGTAACCTGGCTACGCAGGCCAGTCATACGATTGCCGAAGAGGTGCGCCACGGGCTGTTTCATGCGCTGCCGCGGCTGCGCACCATGATCGTCCATGTGGACCCCCGGCCGCAGCCAGGCGCCGATTCCTGGATCCACCACGCCATCACCGCGCACCACGCGCAGTGAACGGCCCATTTTTCGCTTCGGGAAGGGGTCCCGTATGTCCCATGTTCTTTTGATCAACCCACCTGGCCCTGCGGGCAAGACTGCGAACCGTGAAGGTTCCGCCGGTCTGGGTGTCATCGGCCCGCACGCGGATGATTTTTACTATCCGCCGCAAACCATCGCCACCGTGGCCGCGGTGCTGCGCCAGGCCGGCTATAGCGTCACCTGTGTGGATGCCGTGGCCGAGAAGCTCGATGTGGCGGCCACCCTGGCACGCGTGCCTCCCCGCGCAACCGATCTGCAGATCGGCGTGCTGATGAGCCAGGCGACGCTGACCGTTGACGTAGATTTCTGCCAACATCTGCTGGCCGATACCGATGTGGATGTCGTTGCCTTTGGCTCGGCCATGCGTTTCATCGGCCAGACCGTCATGGAGCAGTGTCGTGTGACCGCCGTGGCCCTGGGCGCACCGGAGACGGCCGTCTTGCGCACGCTGCAAGCGCTGGCCACAGCATCCGCTGACGACGAGAGTGACGGCGAGTGGGTCGCCGGCCCCGCGCTGCCCAGGGCCGACCTGACGACGTTGCCGCGGCCGGCATGGGAACTGCTGCCGCACGATCGCTACCCCTTCCTGACCCTGCGCGCAGGGAGCGGCTGCGATGACGACTGCGCCTATTGCCCCTACGTCGCCGTCGAAGGCCATGGCCGCCAGGTGCGCCCCGTGCAAGCTGTCGTGGACGAGCTGGCCTGGCTGCAGCAGACCTTCCCCAAAGCACGCTACCTCTTTCGTGACATCGTCTTTGCGGCCGATCGTGCCTGGACCGAGGCTTTCTGCGCAGCCCTCATTGCACGTCTTGCACGTCGGCTCAAGATCAACTGGGAGTGCGAATCAAGGCCGGAGCATTTCGATCTGGCCCTGCTGCGGCAGATGGCTGGCGCCGGCTGCACCACCATCAAGATCGGCCTGGAAACGGTGGATGATGAGATGCTGGAGTTGATGGGGCGCCTGCATCCCCGGCAAACCGCCGACGATTACCGCGACCAGGTGTTGGAAGTGCTGGATGCCGCCGCGCAGGTGCGTATCGCCTGCCGGCTGTTCGTCATGGTGGGCCTGCCCGGCGAAACTTACGGCGCTCGTGCGCAAACCCGTGAGTTCCTGGCCAGCGTGCGCCCGCCCCTGCTCAGCATCAAGGCCTATCGGCCGTATGCCGGTGTGCGACTGGAGCAGGATGGCCTGGGCGCCAACCTGAACAGCCGTCCCGGCGCCCGCCCCTTGACGCGCAGCGAAATCCTCGAGTTGCAGCGTGAATGGCAGAGCTTGCAGGGCGAACCACCGCCCCCGCAAGGCATCGGCAGCAAGTTGGCTTCGCTCCTGGGCTGGAACGGCGGACGCTCCTATCAGGTATCGGCGCGGCGCGGGCGACGGCTCTCCTAGGCCGGCGGCAGGGCGCGTGCGCGTCATCTCAAGAATGGCAATTCACATGATCGCTTTGGTCACGGGGGGCAACGGATTTGTAGGGGCCGCGGTGGTGCGGGCGCTTCTGCGCGCTGACATCGCGGTGCGTGTGCTGCTGCGCCCCGGCAGCGATCGGCGCAATCTGGCCGGGCTGGCGGTGGAGGTCTGCGAGGGCGATGTGCGTACACCGGCCAGTCTGCCCGCGGCGCTGCTCGGCTGCACGCACGTGTATCACCTGGCGGCGCTCTACAGCGCCAATCCGGCCGATGGTGACCTGCTCTATGCCGTCAATGTGGAGGGCACGCGCCATCTGCTGCAAGCTGCGGCCGCGGCCGGCGTCGAGCGTTTCGTGCATACCAGCACCGTCGGCACGATTGGCCGGCCGCCGGCTGCAGACGATCTTCCCACTGAGGACGTGGCCTTCAACCTGGAGGGGAGCGCCAGTCATTACGTTCTCTCCAAATGGCGGGGCGAGCAGTTGGCACTGGCGGCGGCCGCGGCCGGCGACGCGGCCGTGGTGGTCGTTCACCCCACTGCGCCCGTAGGCATGGGCGATTGGCGCCCCACCGCCACCGGCGGCCGCATCCTGGCCTATTTGCGCGGACAGATGCCGGGTTATCTGGCCGGCGGCATCAATTTTTGCGACGTGGATGACATCGCCCGCGGTCACCTGCTGGCGGCCGCGCACGGCCAGATCGGCCGGCGCTACATCCTGGGGCATCCGGCCGGCAATCTCGACCTGACCGGTTTCCTGGCCCTGCTGCAGGCGGCCAGCGGACAGCCGCCCCCGCGCCCGGCCCAGGGCTGGCGCGCGCGGCTGATTGGGCTGCTGCGGCCGGTCGCGTCTCCGGTCACAGTGCCGGCCGCGGCCCGCCCCGCCGCGCTGACCTGCGACCCCGCCCGCGCCCTGGCCGAACTGCACTGGACGCCAGGCCCGCTGCTGGAGGCCTTTCAGACGGCTGTGGCCTGGTATCGGGCCAGCGGCATGGTTTGATGGGTGCGGATTTCAACGCAGGGACGCCACGGCGCAGGGACGCAAGGGTTGTAATGCAAGCCTACGGGTTGCGGCGTTGGCGCACCGAAGCATGATTTGCCGCGGACGGCGTTGTCACGCCGGAGGCGTGACCTACGGCTTGCGGCGCGAACGATCTACAAGGAGAGGACGCTTTGTTACCCTGGCGCGTGAAGGAACCGATGCTGCGCAGGCTGATGGCTGTTTCCGGGCCAACCGGCGGCGGCCGCCTGGCGACGCGGCTGGCGGTCTGGCTGTTGGGCGGCGTGTACAAGGACCGCAAACTGCTCGCCAACCTGACGCCGCGGCCCTTCATCTCGCCGCTGGCGCAGATTCGCTGTGCTGATCTACGCGTGGGGCGCCATGCTTTCATTGATGACGACGTGACCATTTACGCGCACGATGACGGGGGCCGGGTCGAAGTGGGCGAATTTTCCTCGCTGCACCGTGGCACCGTCATCGAGATCGGCGCCGGCGGCAGCGTGGTCATCGGCCGCGATAGCCACATCCAGGGCGCCTGCAATCTCAAGGGCTTTGTGGCCGATCTGCGCATCGGCAACCAGGTGCAAATTGCGCCGCAGTGTGCGTTCAGCCCGTACCAACACACCTTTGCCGAACGGACGCAGCCGATCAAGAATCAACCGCTGGCTAGTAAGGGGCCGATCGTGATCGAAGATGATGCCTGGCTGGGCCTGGGGGTGATTGTGCTGGATGGTGTGACTATCGGCCGCGGCGCGGTGATTGGCGCCGGCGCGGTGGTCACCGGTGACGTGCCGCCCTACGCGATTGCGGTGGGCGTGCCGGCGCGGGTCGTTGGCAGTCGGCCGTCGTAGCGCATCCTCAGAGCTGTAGCTGTGGCATGATGAACCAGAAGAGGCTGACAAGGCACAGCCCGGCCAGACCGACGAACACGCCGCGGTAGAGCAGACCGTGCCAGCGTTGCAGGCGGGGCAGCAGCGCCAGCAAAATGACCGCCGCCGCCCACAGCAGCAGCGTCCAACGGCCAGGCGCCACGGCCAGACTCAGGAGCAGGCCACCCGCGGCCAGGGCGGCCGCTGTGCGACTGGCGCTGGGTTGCGCCAGCGCGGCCAGTCCTGCGCTCAGGCCCAACGCCGCCGGCAGCAGCGCGGAGAAGAGATAGCGCCCCTGGTGCTGTACGAAGCCCAGGTTGTACCAGAGATAGCCGCCTGCGGCGCCCAGCATGGCGAGAGCCAGGATCAACAGGCCGCGGCGGTGAACGCGCTGCGGCCACGCCCGCCACAGCGCCCAGCCTGCGCCTACGCCGGCCGCCAGGCTGAGGATGAGCAGCGCGGTGTAGATACGGTCATCAAGCAGGACGCTCATCCAGCCAAATTGACCCCAGAAGGAGCGGAACGTCCAGGTGACGAAACGCGTGCCCAGGCTGACCCAACCCTCCTGCGCGAGAAATTCACTCGTGCGCAGTTGTCCGAGCACGATGTCCTCGTGCCGGTTGAGGCCGAGGAAGTCGGCGCCGCCATAAACGGCCAGGTTGCGCACCCACCAGGGCAGCGCCAGCAGGAGCAGCGGCAGCGTCACAGCGAAGGTCAGGCTGGCAGCCCGGCGCCAGGTTGGATCATGACGATGACTATCACGCCAGGCCAGCAGCAGCGTCACCCCAAGCAGGGGCAGCATGGCGTAGACGGTGCTCTTGGTGATCAGCCCCAGGCCGGTGACGATGCCCAGCCACAGCCAGGGCCACAGCGTCCCTGGCGCGGGGCGGATCAACAGGCGCAGGCATTGCCAGAGCATGATGGCAATCAACAGCTCCGCCAGGCTGTCGTTGTTGACCGCGGCCAGCATGGCGATGTGCATGGGCAAGAAGGCGACGAAGGCCATGGCGCCCAGGGCGATGGCCGGGCGCACGATCAGCATGGCGGCGCGGTGGACCACCAACAAGAGCAATCCACCCAGGAAAACGGAGAACAGGCGTAACGGCAGCAGGGCGCCGCCGGTCAGGCGAAAGAGCGGCGCAGCCAGGACGTAATAGAGCGGCGGCTGATGGAATTCGTAGCGGAAAGCCTCGATGGAAGTGCCGGGACCAAAGCGGGCGACGATTGCCGCGGTCTGCTCGGCCTGGTTGTAATCGCCGGCCTGCAGAACCGGCAGCACGCCCTGCGTGGCCACAATGTGGATGTAGTTGTAATGGGCCGGCTCATCCGGCGCCTGCCAGGCTGGGGTGTAGACCGCAAACAGAACGCCAATGACCAGGTAGGTCAGCACAATGGCTCTGTGCCAAAGCATGGTCTGCTTCTTCAAGTGGCTTCGCGCATCCCCCATAGATTTGCCTGCGCAGACAGGCACCGCAGCTCGGTTGGCGCAGTATAACACAGGCGATTATGCGCGGCAAACGACTGAGTTGAAGGGGACGCGAAAATCGGGTACAATGACTCAGGACGCAACACGTCACCGCCTGGCAAAAGGGTGATGAGAGGAGACGAAACAGAATCATGAAAACCGTATTGGACGGCGAAATAGATGCGATTGTGTTTGCTTATCATGGCGCACCGCTGGACGTGCTGGGGCCTCACGTGCAGGACCTGGGCGCTGGGCGTCAGGCGGTGGCCATTCGCGCCTTCCGCCCGCTGGAGGCGCAGGTGTGGGTGGTTGCCAAAGACGACCCCACGCAGAGCACGGCGATGCAGAAACTGAACGACGTCGGCTTCTTCGAGGCCGTGTTTGCAGATAGCGCGGAGATTTTTCCTTATTATCTGCACCTGGTCGGCCACGATGGCAGTGAGGTGGACATCGAGGACCCGTACGCGTACCCTCTGCAACTGACGGAGTTCGATCTGCACTTGTTGGGCGAGGGCACGCATTTTCGGACGTACGAGAAGCTGGGCGCCCATCTGCGCACAGTGGCTGGTGTGCAAGGCGTGCATTTTGCGGTCTGGGCGCCCAATGCCGAACGGGTCAGCGTCAAGGGCAATTTCAACCAGTGGGACGGACGAACTCACCCGCTGCAACTGCGGGGGCAGTTGGGCGTGTGGGAGTTGTTCGTGCCTGGCCTGGTGCAAGGCGAGGTCTACAAATACGAGATCAAGTCCCGCTACATGGGCTTCACCGGCGATAAGTCGGACCCGTACGGCGTTTACGCGGAACGGCGCCCCAACACCGGCTCAGTCGTATTCGACATTGAGCATTACGAATGGGGTGATGACGACTGGGCGGCCAACCGCCGCCAGCACAACGCCTTGACCGCCCCCATGTCCATCTATGAAGTACACCTGGGCTCGTGGCAGCGCGCGCCGGAGACTAACGATTTCCTGAACTATCGCGACCTGGCGCATAAGCTGGCGGCGTATGTCAAGAAACTTGGCTACACCCATATCGAACTGCTGCCTGTGGCCGAACACCCCTTCGATGGCTCGTGGGGCTACCAGGTCGTCGGCTATTTTGCGCCGACCAGCCGTTTTGGTACGCCGACCGACTTCATGTATTTTGTAGATCATCTGCATCAAAACGGGATCGGCGTCATCCTGGACTGGGTGCCGGCTCACTTCCCCAAAGATTCGCATGGCCTGGCTTATTTCGACGGGACGCACCTGTACGAGCATGCGGACCCGCGGCGGGGCGAACACGCGCAGTGGGGCACTAATATCTTCAACTTTGGGCGCAACGAGGTGCGCAATTTTCTCATCTCCAACGCGCTCTACTGGCTGGACAAATATCACATTGACGGGTTGCGCGTGGACGCGGTGGCTTCGATGCTCTACCTGGACTACGGCCGGGAGGGGGGCGACTGGCTTCCCAATCAATATGGTGGGCGCGAGAATCTGGAAGCGGTTGATTTCATCCGTCGCTTCAACGAGCAGGTCCACAAGGAATTCCCGGATGTCTTGACCATGGCCGAGGAGTCAACCTCATGGCCGCTGGTCACCCGGCCCGGTTACGTGGGCGGTCTCGGCTTCGATCTCAAGTGGAACATGGGCTGGATGCACGACATGCTCGACTACATGGAGATGGACGCCGTCTTCCGGCGCTTCCACCACCACAGCATCACTTTTTCTTTGATGTACGCCTTTAGTGAGAATTTCATCCTGCCCTTCTCGCACGACGAAGTGGTACATCTGAAAAAAGCCATGGTGACCAAGATGCCAGGCGATGATTGGCAACGATTCGCCAGCCTGCGCGCACTCTACGCGTACATGTACACCCATCCCGGCAAGAAGCTGCTCTTCATGGGCGGTGAGTTTGGCCAATGGCACGAGTGGGACCACGATCACAGTCTTGATTGGCACCTGGCCGAGTCCGGCTTGCACAAACAACTGCAACAGTTTGTGGCCGACTTGAATCATCTTTACCAATCAGAGCCGGCCATGCACCAGGTAGATTTTTCGTGGGAAGGCTTCGAGTGGATCAACTTTCACGATATAGACAAATCCATCATTGCCTTCGAGCGCCGCGCGGCAGATTCCAATCAGCGTCTGGTAGTTGTCTGTAACTTCGCGCCGGTGCCCCGCAGCGGGTACCGGGTTGGTGTGCCGTTTGCGGGCTTCTATACCGAGGTTTTCAACTCTGATGCCGTCCCGTACGGTGGCAGCAATGTGGGCAACAATGGCGGCGTGCCCTCGGATCCAATAGCGTGGGACAAGCGCCCGCACTCTGTCTTGTTGACCATTCCGCCGCTGGGTGTGGTCATCCTCAAGACGCCTGCACAAGAACCGGTCATCAGCGCGCCGGATGCCTGAGCAGTTACGAAAGGAGAACGATCTATGCCTGGCGCATTTTTTGCCGGCTTGATTCAGGATGAAGATGGCCGGCCGGTGGACGCGGTCGTCATTGGGGATGAGGCCTTCTATGTGGTGCTCGATGCAGGTTTTCGACGCCACATCGCGGCGCGCCAGGTAGATCAGCAGGTGTTGCACATGCTGCGGGACGAAATCGAGGCCCATCACGACCTCGCCGTCAGCAGCGCCTTGCAGATGCTGGGGCGCGATGACCTGTTTACCAAAGCGGCCGTGGACGCTTCGATCAAGAACATGGACCAGGTGCTCGATCACACCCTGCCCGACGAGACCAAATCATGGCTGGGGATGTTGGGCTTTCGTGTCATCATCAACCTGCACGGAGACATTGTGCGGGTGGAAATGCCGGGCCAACTGGCCGAAGATTAGCGCCGGCGCCACAGGAGGGGGCGTTGCTGACGCCCCCTCCTGGTTTTTCAGGCCTGGCGCACACTCTCGATCTCCACCGAGAAATCGCGCAGGAGCATGCGTAGTTCATCCTCGTTGATATATTTGACCTTCAACACCATGAGCGTTTCATCCTGATGGGTGACACTGCCAAAACTGCGCAGCGCGCCGCCGGCGTTGGAAACGGCAATCGCGACATCGGCCAGAATATCAACGTTGGCGGGCGCCCGCAGTGTGACCCGCAGTCCGGGATCGCGACCGCCCAACAGATCAAAAAACACGCGGTACAGATCGCGGTCGGTCAAGATACCGATTGGTTTCTCGTCTTCCACCACCAGCAGAGCGCCCACGCGTTTGTCAGCCATGAGCGAGGCGGCCTCCTCCAGCGGCAGGTCTGGTGTCACCGTAAACACCGGGGCCGACATGACGCGGCCAACCGTTGGCAGGGGGTCGCTGCGATGACGTCGCGGCTCTGCCAGCAGACGCAGCAGGCTGCGGTCGTTCACGATGCCGACCAGGCGTCCTTCGTTGTCTACAATGGGCAGGCGGCGGATGATTTTTTCACGCATCAGTTGCAGGGCCAGGCCCGCGCCGGTGTCTGTCGTCGCAGTAATGACCGGCTGGCTCATCAGATTACGCACGTACATGATGTTTCCTCCCTCAGGCAAACTACGCAAGAAGTCACAGTTTTATGATACGCCGCCCGGCCCCTGGTGTCAAGCTGGCATGGCGCGACGCGACATGTAAGCCCTGCGGACACCGGCCCTTGCTGCTGACTGCCGGTCGTGCTATACTCAGGTCATGCCAAACCAGACTCGCACACCGTGGGACGAACTCGCGCTGCCTTTCTTGCGCTTCAAGGGGCGTCACCTGACGGCCGCTCAGCAATTGCGTCACGCGTGGCGTGAGCATCGCTCTGCCATTATGCTGCTGGATACGATCGGGCCTGACCTGAGCATGATTGACCCTGACTTACCCTTGCAGGCGCCGAGTGGCGGACATGCCGTGCCGGAACCAAGCTATCGGCCCGCGTTCCACAATCTTTCGGCAGAGCAGCGCTGGTTTTTTTGGAACTGGCTGCGCACGCACGAGGGGCATCTGCCTGTCGGCTACACCGTGCTCTATGTGCAACAACTGGAAACAGCGCTGTTCGACACGCACGCGTTGGCTGCGCTGCAGGAGATGCGCTGGCTGTTGGAGCACCACCGCGCCCTGTCTGTGCGTGAGTTTGTGGCTTACGGTCTGGCCATCGGCGCCTGGCTCTATCGTCAGGCTGAGTTGTTCGCATGGGTCGTCAATCAGGGCAGCCTGGGATCGTGGCAAATGGGGATGCTGCTCTCTTTGCAGAACGAACTGGGCGTGCCCTTGAGCGCCGGTCAAGCCCTGGGCCTGGGGCGCTTCTTTCGCTACAACTGGAGCACCTGGGCGCGCCAG
Organism: Candidatus Amarolinea dominans; assembly: GCA_016719785.1. Taxonomy (NCBI): domain Bacteria; kingdom Bacillati; phylum Chloroflexota; class Caldilineae; order Caldilineales; family Candidatus Amarolineaceae; genus Candidatus Amarolinea; species Candidatus Amarolinea dominans. The sequence continues at coordinate 301,875 of JADJYJ010000031.1, read as the reverse complement.
CATCCACAAGAGGTGGAGCAAGCCGTGACCGCAGAGCTGGCCGCGACCGGCCACACCTGGCTGAACCAACAAGTCAGCGCCCTGCGCGCCGAACAGCGCCCCATGCAGATTCAACTCATCAATCCCAGCTTGTGTTTTAGCGTGCAGGCGATTGATATGTGCAGCAACCCTGGCTTCGAACGGGCGATGAACGATCTTCTGCAGGCCGCGGAGCGCAGCGCACAACTGGGCGGGCACTTCACGGAGCGCCCGCGGGTTGTTACCCCGGCCGCCACAGCCTGGGCGGACCGCGGCTGGTATGTGGTGCTGGAATTTGGCGAATCAGCGTCCGAAAAGCTGAACTCAACTGTGACCCTGGCCCGCCGTCACCCTGGTTTCATCAAGCTTCTGGATGAAAACCGCGAGATCGTCTACCGCAATGTGTATCAGCGTCGGGATATGAACCGGTTTTGGGTCCTCTTCGACCGGGTGCATACCTGGAAGGGGACGCGGGTCTTCGTCAACGGAAATCCGATCAAGATCGAGAACCTGTGGCCCGGCTCGCCAGAGATGGAGTGAGGTAATACTTATGCAGAAACCATGGCTCAAACAACAGACCCTCTGCCCCGTGGCCGTTGACGCAGACGAAAAAGACCGCTCCGACGCATGGAGCGGTCTTTGCAATCACAGCGCTGTCTATGGATCAATCAATTGTTGGGGCGCCCGGTTGGCAAGACGGAGGGTAGCTCTCGTGTTGCCGCCGGGACAGAGGTGGCAAGTGGCATCGGGGTGGCTACGGGTGTCTTGCTCGGAATGCGCAGCTTTTGCCCAACAAGGATCTTGCTGGTGCTCTTGATGCCATTCAACTTCGCAATGGCCTGGATGGTGACGCCATAACGCTTCGCGATGCTCGTCAGAGTATCGCCCTTCTTGACAAAGTAGGTAGTGGGGCCAGTTCCAGCGGAGGCAGAGCTGGCTTGCGCTTCCGTGGTATGCCAGGCGAATTGCACACCGACGATCATGACGGCGATCAACAAGGATACAAGATGATTTCGGGTGGGCTTCACGGCATTCCTCCTCATTCACACCAAAAGCAGGCGGGTCTTACTAAAGGAATGAAATTTCCAGCGATCCAATTCTGAGCAACACGTACAATCAACGAAATCATAGCGCAAAACCCGCCTAAACGCAAGAATCGCTCGTTGTCGCTACGTGACGATAACGTGACGATTCTGGACAGGCGACTTTACGCTCCGGGCAGCTCAGGCCGCGCTGCCTTTTACCGCAGCAGACCGTGCATGTGAAAATCGCTGTAGTGCGGAAAAACAGCCGCCAGGTTGGAATTTCCCAGACGTTTCTGCACAATTTCGCCGATGACATCGCGAAAATCGGTGGTAACGGCCAAATCACCCGGGCCGTACAACTCATCTTGACTCAGGCCGGGCCAGCGTGTGTACACCTTGCCGCCGTTGACATTGCCGCCCAACACAAACATGATACTGCCATGCCCATGATCGGTGCCAGCGGATGAGTTCTCGCGCAGGCGACGCCCAAATTCGGTCATCGTTACCAGGGTGATGTGCCCCATCCGGTCTTGCAGATCGGTGTAGAACGCATGCAGCGCATCGGCAAAATGGCCCAACAGGAAGGAAAAATGGCCGTCAGCCCCGCCCTGATCGGCGTGCGTGTCGAAGCCGCCAATATCTGCACAGGCCACCTCAAGCCCAATGTCAGCTTTGATGAGTTGGGCGGTGGCTTTCAGTGAACGCCCCAGCGAACTCTGCGGATACTTCGCCCCGGGTGCCGGCTCATAGGTGCTGTCGGCAATCTGGGTCAACTGCTGCACCGCGCTGAGGGTCTGCTGCCCCTGGCTGGCCATCAGATCATCCCCTGCGTACAGCGCGGCGATGGTTGCCTGAATTTTATCCAGCTCCTGGCGCCGGCTGCGCAGGTGAAAATCGGCGATGGATTGCAGGGCCACGGCCGGAATGGGGCCGCGCAGGCTGGGCTGCAGCAGGGCGCCAAAACCGACGGCGCGGAAGGGCGACTGCTTGTCGGCCGCTTTGACCTGCAGATGACGGCCAATCCAACCGGTGGGAATGGCTTTCTCGCCGGGGGTGCCGCGTTCCATGTAGTCCATGGCCTCGAAGTGGGAATGGGTGGGATCGGGTGAGCCGACGGCGTGTACGGCTGCCAGGACCTTGTGCGTGTAGAGATCGTGCAGCGCCTTGCACGTTGGGTTCAGGCCAAAGAAGCCGTCCAGGTCCAGCGCGCTCTTGTCCTGGCCTGCTTTTGGCTCAGAAATCGCGATGGACTCCCGTTGGGTGTAGTATTCTGGGGCGCCATAGGGCACCAGGACGTTCAGGCCATCCAGGCCGCCGCGCATGAAGACGACGACGAGGACATCGCCTGTGGATGCGGCCGCAGGGCTGCGCAGCGCCACGCGCGGCATCCACGCCGGCCAGGTCAGGGCGCTCAGGCTCAGGATACCCGTTTTTTGCAGGGCCTCACGCCGGGTCAATTGATCAAGCAGCATCACATCACCTCTCATCAGCGCATCTGAAATGCAGGCGACGCCAGAATCATGGCGATTAGTTGGCGCTGGCCGGCGGCAGAGACATCGTTACCCACATGATCGAGCAAGTGCTGGCGGGCGGCTGCGGGCAGCGGCCGATGCAGCAAGCGCTCGATCCAGTAATCCACGGCTTCTGGCGCGGTTTTCAGCGCCGCGCTGCCGGCATGGGCGCCCGGCTTGAACAAGGCGCCCGATCCCTTGCCTGAGGTCAGCGTCAGGGCCAGGTTCCAGCGCGCCAGCAAGTTGGCGGTGTTGATCCAGGCCGCGCCCTGGTCCGGGTAGCCATCCGGCGTCGGCCAGTAGAAGGGGACCTGCCCCATGTCAAGCAGGGCGTTGAACAGAAGCTGGCTGAAACTGGCGGGTAGCGGGCCAACCGCGTCAGCGGATGACAGCGTGCGCGCTTTGGGCGCCGGTCCGAACGGCGGAATATCCAGCGCCCGCACCACGGAGGTCGCATATTCCAGGGGCCGTTTGATCTTGCGTCCGCCGGCCGCTTTGAACTCGGCCGAGCGCAGCAGCGTAGCCAGCACCTGGCGGATGTCGCCGCCAGACTCGAGAAAAGTGGCTGCCACGCGGCCAACCAGGGCCGGCGGCGGATCATCGGCTACAAAGCGGCGCACCAGTTTGTTGGCGATGAACTGGGCGGTGCTCGGATGCCGCGCCAGCATCGTCAACAGGCGCTCCCCTTCCTCCACACCGCCGCCCTTGATCCTCAGGCCCAGGACCACTTTGTCGCCCTTGTCGTGGGTCGTTGGATCGAAGACGAACTCGCCCACGTTGGCGCCCGCGCCCTGCACGCCGCGCTTGATCTGGCGCACGGTCCAGCCGGTCAGCACCCGCGCCGCCTCCTGCACGTCGGTCTGCGTGTAGCCGCCGGTCACGCCCAGGGTGTGCAGTTCCAACAGCTCGCGCGCGTAGTTTTCCTGCGCCACGCCGGCCTTGTTGGAGAGATTGTCCAGGTAGACGAGCATGGCCGGGCTTTTGGCGCTGGCCTGCAGCAGATCGCTGAACTTGCCCAGGGCGTGTTTGCGAATGACCTCGCGATCGTCTACGATCTTGAACATCCGATTGGCTTCTTTGAGCACGTAGATGTTGAAGTGGTTCGACCAGAAGTCTACCATCAGTTCGTACAACTGACGGCGGCTGAAGGCGGCGCGCAGAATGGTGGCGCTCACCAGTTCGCGATTGGCCGTTTGCGGAAAGCGCGGCGGCGCGGGATTGCCCGTGTTGGGCGGCGGCGGCTCGTCGTCGCGCGGGTCGTCCTCTGGCGGTTTGGACGCACCCGCGCCCGCGGCCGGCAGATGGTAGGTGTTCACCAGCTCGGTCAGCGTCATGGTCAGCGCCGGAAAGCGGAGCAGGGTGGCGTCCATCTCCTCATCGGCGATGGTTTCGGGGTGCAGCTGCTCTTCGATCCACGCGTCCACGCCGATCTCGCGCACGCGGGCCAGGTCAGCAGGGCGCGGGCCGAATGTGAGCCGCGTGACGGCTGCCACTGCCGGATCCAGCCCGGCATCCGCCTGACTGAGCGTAAGCGGTTGATCTGCCCACGCCGCCCACGGGCTGTCCGGCGCCGGGCGTTCATCCAGGCCAGACATCCAATCCGCGCCCCCCAACAGGACGGCGCCGGCCGCGGCCCCCTTGAGAAAATCACGACGCGACAGCAAGTTCGGTGTCATAGGTTCTTCTCCGATTTCTCTCTCATCCCAGAACCCGCCCCAGGTCTGGGGTGCGGTAGCCGCCCAGGCGCATCACGGCCGCGGCCAGCTCGTCGCTGCGGATGACCGCCAGCAGCGGTTGCAGCAGCGTGCTCTCGTAGGTGGCCTGCGTCATCACCAGATCATAGCGCTCTTCGGCCAGGGGGATGAAATCGAGTTCCAGGGCGCGCGCGGCGGCCAGAATGCCCAGGGTGCAGTCGGCCGCGCCACTCTTGACGGCCGCGGCCACGGCCAGGTGTGTAAATTCCTGGCGCGCATAGCCTTGAATCTGACGCGGGGCGATGCCTGCCTGCTTGAGCCGGTAATCGAGCAGGACACGCGTGCCCGCGCCGCGCTGACGATTGATGAAGACCACATCGGGCCGCGCCAGGTCGTGCAACGTCCTAATGCCTTTGGGATTGCCTGCGGGCACGATCAGCCCTTGCGTGCGCTGCACAAAGCCGAGCAACACCACCGGCACGCCAGGCAGCTGCTCGGCCACGTAGCTGACATTGTACTCGCCGGTCGCCTCGTCCAGCAGGTGCGAGCCGGCCAGGTGGGCTTCGCCACGCGCCAGCGCCAGCAGCCCGCCGTAGGAACCGACATTGGACGACGACAGGGTCAAATGGGGGTGACGGCGACGCAGGTAGTCGGCCAGCACGTCGAGGGTCAGGTCATGGCTGCCGATGGCGACGATGGTGTTTTCGATCTCGCTACGCTGGCGCAGCAGCTCCACCGTCACCTCGGCGCCGGGCGGATAGCCTTCGCTGAAGCGCGGCACCCGCACGATGCCATCCGCCTTGACCAGGGACATGATCACGCCCGCGCCGCGCTGCATCGGCGTCGCGACGAAGCGGTCAGCGACCTTGCCCACGGTCACGCGCATGAACTCGTCTTCGCCCATGGGGGAGAGCACCTTGCGCGTCAGGTTGGCGGTCAGGGTGGGGCGTTGGGGTGGCAGTTGCCCCTGCCAGCGTGCCAGCAGCGGCTTGATCAGCAGGTCGAAGGCGACGATGGCGCTGGCAGGGTAGCCGGGAATGCCGGCCACTGCCTTGCCCTGGGCCACGCCCAAAATCACCGGGTGGCCGGGGCGCATGGCAATGCCATGCACCTGCACGCTGCCGATTTCACGGAAAATGTCCGCGGTAAAATCGTGCGAACCGGCCGCGGAACCGGCATTGACCACCACCAAATCGTGCTCGGCCAGCGCGGCCAGGATGGATGCCTTGATCTGCGCGACGTCATCGGGCAGCGGCGGCAGGCGCACGACTTCAGCGCCCCACTCCGTCGCCATGCCGGCCAGCACCAGCGAGTTGTACTCGATCACATCGCCTGGCTTCAAATCGCTGCCCGGCAGCACCAACTCGCTGCCGGTAGGCTGAATGGCGACACGCGGCCGCCGGCGCACGAACACCTGGGTATGCCCGCAGCCGGCCGCGGCGCCCAGGTCCTGCGGACGCAGACGATGGTTGGCGGGTAGCACCAATTCGCCGGTCACCATATCCTCGCCCATGGGGCGCACATGCTGCCAGGGGGCCACGGCCGCCAGGATGGCGATGGACACGCCATCTTCCAGGACATGCACCTGTTCGATCATCACCACCGCGTCGAAGCCGGCGGGGATGGCGTTGCCGGTGTCCACGTAGATGGCCTGGGCCGGCGCCGCCAAACGCCGGGGGCTGGTTTCCAGGGCGCCCAGGGTCTCCGCGGCGCGCACCGCGTAGCCATCCATGGCCGCGGCGTGATAGTGCGGCGCGGAGGTCAGCGCCCACACCGGCTCCGCGGTCACGCGGCCGAGCGCCTGGGGCAGGGCCACCCATTCACCGGGCAGAGGTTGATCCAGCCCGGCCGCGCAGAGCGCGCGCTGCCAGCGGTCAATGGCTTCTTCCAGGCTGATATCTTCCAGGTAGATGTTGCGAGACAAGCGGTAGCTCCTTCGGACAAAACAAATCGGATGCGGCTGATTGTACCACAGGCCGGGGAGAAACGCGAAGGGACGGTGAGACACCAAGAAGAATTCTCTGGTAACTGCTCACCCTGCAGGCCGATTTGGACAGGATGAACAGGATGTACAGGATTCTTGCTCTGTGGTGTGCAAAACTATCGGCACGAGAGTTCGAATATCCTGTCAATCCTGTGAATCCTGTCTGAATTCCAGGCAGACCCAGCAGTTACCTCCTTTGCGTTCCCTGTGTCCCGGTGTGGGAAATCTTTGCTGGCTCACACGGGGACACAGGGACACAAAGATCAGTTTTTTGTTTTGATGAATCTGATTGAAAAACACAAAACAGATTCTTGACAAATCAATCCGTTTGCTGTATTATTAAATCAGATTTAATAAATGAAAAACATATGTTTTTTACCGAGTGATTGTAACGGGAGGAGAGAGGAATGTACAGAGCACCACATGCCTGCCCGGTGTGCGCGGCGGATATGCAGACGACGCGGCTGAGTTGTCCCACGTGTGGGACGGCCGTGGAGGGGCGTTTCGAGCGCAGCGGGCTGGAGAAGTTGAGCAGCGAGCAGGTCCATTTCGTGGAGGTGTTCCTGCGCAACGAGGGCAAGATCACCTGGGTGGCGGAGGAGCTGAAGCTCACCTACCCGGCGGCGCGTGCCCAGTTGTTGGACATTGTGACGGCGTTGGGGGTGAAACCGGCGCCGCGGGCTGCGCAGAGCAGCGAACGGCAAGAGGTTCTGCGCAAGCTGGCGGCAGGCGAGTTGAGCGCCGAAGAGGCCCTGCAGCAGATCAATCGTGGATAGAACCTGTCAGGAACAAGCAGAGCAGTCATAAGGAGTGAATGAAATGTCAGACCGTTTCGAGTTTTCCCTGCCAGAGGGAATTAGTCAGTTGACGATCTATGCCAACGATGAGTTGGCGGTGCGCGGCAGTGAGCGGCGCAACCTCAGTGTGGCGTGCGATGAGAAGCCGATCCTGGAGACCACCGACGCCGGGGTCGTGCTGCGCCTGGCTGAAGATGCTGAGGTCGAGGCGCCCGCGCACCTCGACCTGTTGATTGCCCGGCTGGGTGATGACCTGAGTCTGCGCAGTTTGCAAGGCCAGGTGCGGGTGGAGGCAGCGCCCGATGATGTCAGCATCAAGCATTGCGGCCCGGTGACGATTGGGCGCATGCAGGGCGATCTGTCCGCCCAGGAAGTACAGCGCTTGCAGGTGACCTCTGTGGATGGCGACGCCAGTCTGCGCGGGGTACAGGAAGTAATCCTCGGTTCAGTAGGCGACGACCTCTCCATCAGCCAGGCCGGCAGCGTCAAGGTCGAGACTGTGGGCGGCGATGTGGCGCTGACCAACATTCAAGGCAACGTTGAGATTGACAGCATCAAGAAAGACTTTGCGGCCACCAACGTGGGCGGCAACCTGCACGTGAACACGGTTGGCAGCGACGCGGTCATTCGTGGGCGGGCGACATCCGGTCAGCAGATTCACGTGCGCGCCTGGGACAGCCTGGCCCTGGTGTTGAACGGCCCGCTGGCGCTGCACCGGCTGGAAGGTCACGGCGGCTGGGTGGCCCTGCCGGCCTGGGAGGAGATCCGCAGCCAGGCGCCTAACCCGGCGCAGGAGGGCGGCGCCGAAGTGCTGGTCGCGGCCGGCGATCGTGTGACCGCGGCCAGCTATGACTTCGACGCCGATGAATTGACCGAGAACCTGAATCACCTCGGCGCACAACTGAGCAACCTGGGCGCGACCATCGCCGAGCAGGTGCGCAGCAGCCTGGCCGCGGCCGATTTCGCAGGCATTGGCCGTCAGATCAAGGACGCCATGACCGACATTGATTGGAGCGGTCTCAAGCGCAATGTGCGTGCGGCCGAACGTGCGCAGCAGCAGGCTGAGCGCATGGCCCGCCAGGCGGAACGCCGCCAGGCCTACCGGCCGGGGGTTCACGTGACCATGCATCCGCCGGTTCCGCCAACGCCGCCGATACCGCCGTCAGCGCCGATCACGCCCGCGGCGCAGGCCGACCGGTCGGGCAATGGTCATCTCAGCCAGGAGCGGCTGCTGGTGCTGCAGATGATCGAGCAGGGCAAGATCACGCCTGAGCAGGGCGAGATGCTGCTCGAAGCCCTGCCCGCCTGAGTCGGGTTCGAGTCCGGCAGGCGGTTGCAGAAAAACAAGACCGGGCTTCTGAGCGAAACCCGGTCCTGTCTTTGTTCAATTACCTTGCGAAGCCGCGACAGTCATCTCCCTATGACGCGTGGAACTCCCTGACGGCTCTGCGCATCAACTCTGTGTAATAGAGCTTTTCCAAGACCCATTCTCGAACCAGGGTGATCGTGTCCATCTTGCGTTCCCCGGCAATCTGTTCGAGCACCTCGAACTCCTTTTCTGGCAGATCTATCCTGACGGTTTTCTTATCGAGTCGCTCGAACACCAATTCCGTAACCTCTTCCAAACCATCTTCGAAGTCAGTTACATCATGAAAATCCCAAAACTCAGCTAACTGTTCTATCGAGTCCATTTGCGGAATGAACCTGGTATTCAGCGTCGTTTCCATTCTCGATATCGCCTTTCTTCCTTGAGCGTCATGGGTCGCGCAGTAACCGGAAATCCTTTGCCGTCAGGGAATAGTATCACAATACACAACAAATAGCGTCCTTCTGCTGTTTGCCCAAGCACATGATAGACTGGGTTGGCTCCGAACGCCTTCGACCGTAACACCAAGGAACGGTTGAAGCAAACCTCTTCAAATTCCTGCGGCAAGACACCGTGCGCCGCAATGTGATCAATTCGGTCAACGGGCCAGATAATCTCGTGTATCATCATGATCGTACTTGTCTGCCGTGCGTTCGACAATTGCCCACCAGAAGTCATCGCGCGACAAGCCCTTGCCGAGGCCGATACTCTCCCGCGAGCGCATCAAAAGCTGCTGGAAGCGCGACGACCGGGCCAGCAGCAAGCCTTCCAGGTCATCATCGAAGGCAGTGTACATCCGGTCTTCGTCTCTGTCAAGACCTATCTGTATTTCAAGCAGCCCTATGGTATAATCCACGCTTGATACTCACCAGGATCAGGTTTTGATATGACCGCAGTAAAAATTACGTCAACATTTCAGGAACAGGCCGATTTTGTGCTTTTTCCCGGCGACTGCCTGGAACTGCTGCCCCAACTGCCTGGCCAATCGGTCAAACTGATTGTCACCTCGCCGCCGTACAATCTCGGCAAAGAGTACGAACGGCGCCTGAGTCTGACCTCCTATCTCGACCAGCAGCGCCGCGTGATTACGGAATGTGTGCGCGTGCTCCACCCGCAGGGAAGCATCTGCTGGCAGGTAGGCAATTACGTGGACAACGGCCAGATCATCCCACTCGACGTCAAGCTGTACCCGATCTTCGAGGCGCTTGGTATGCGAATGCGCAACCGCATCATCTGGCACTATGGTCATGGACTGCACGCCACGCGCCGATTCTCTGGTCGCTACGAAGTTCTGCTGTGGTTCACCGGGTCGGACACCTACACCTTTCATCTGGATGCGGTGCGCGTGCCGCAGAAATATCCGGGCAAGAAGTATTTCAAAGGCCCGAGACGCGGGGAACTGTCGGGCAATCCGTTGGGCAAGAACCCAGGCGATGTGTGGGAAATTCCGAATGTCAAGGCCAACCATGTGGAGAAAACCGCGCATCCCTGCCAGTTTCCGGTCGAACTGATCGAACGTCTCGTGCTGGCCATGACCGACCCCGGCGATTGGGTGCTCGATCCCTTCATGGGCGCGGGTACGACAGCGCTGGCGGCCCTGATCCATCAGCGCAAAGCGATTGGCGCCGAAATCATGCCCAAGTACGTGGAGATTGCCAGGGAAAGGGTGAGGCTGGCCGAAGCCGGTCAGTTACGCATCCGGCCGATGGAGCGACCCGTCTATGATCCAGACGCCCCCTCCAGGAATCTTCCACCGCTTGATGTTCAACTTGGAGATGGCTATCGTCAGAAGAGGCTTTCTTTGTGAAACGCCGACGTTTCGTTCGACTGGCTCTGATTGCTCTGGCTCTGATTGCCGTCGGCCTCTTCTGGGCAGCGCGCACGCCGAACGGCGCCGCGGCCGTCAATGTGATCGAATACCGCGTGCGCGCCTGGTGGTGGTCCCTGACCGGCCAGCCCAGCTATGATCCGACCCGCAGCGGCAGCTTTTCCGGCGTCATCCGCACCGCGGACGGGCAGCCGCTGGCCGGCGCAGTGGCCCTGGTTGCCACCGTGCGCGGTGAGGTGTACCAGGCGCACAGCGACGCCGCCGGCGCCTACCGCGTGGATGGGGCGCCGCCCGGACGCTTTGTGCCGATGAGCGGCGCCTGGGGATTTGCCGAAGCCAACGGTCCGGCGCTGACGATCAGCGTGGGGCAGGAACGCAAGGGGGTTAACTTCACCCTGGCGCGCTACGTCCCCTCGCCCATCGGCCCGACCGCGTGGACCGCTGGCCCGGCCGCGGCCGCCGCGTCCGATTTTCCCAGACCGCTGACCGCGCAGCGCATTCCCTTCACCTTCACCCTCGACAGCCTGGTCATCGCGGGCGGGCAGTTCTACCTGCCCGATCCCATCACGCACACGCTGCCCACCATCTTCATTATTTACCCCAGCCCGGCCATCAACTGGAGCAACGTGTCCGCGGCGATGGCGGCCGAGGGCTTTGCCGTTGTGGCCGTTGGTCCCACCCCTGCCCGCGGCCTGGACATCGAAGGCCATGTGCGCGACTTCCGCGCCGTGTTCCAGGCCTGGCAGGTCGGGCGCTTCGACGAGATGGCGCCTGACGCCGCGCTCGATCATGATCGTTGGCTGCTGATGTCCGGCAGCTTCGGTTCGCTGATGCTCTTCCGCAGCCTGCGTGACCTGCCCGCGCCGCTGGCCATCCTCAGCGTGGGCGGCATCAGTGACGCCTTCCTGGGCATTCAGTCGCTCTACAGCACAGAGTTGAAAATTCCGCCGCCCTACGACAACTACGTCGCCGCGCTGGGCCGGCCGGACCGCGACCCGGCCTTCTTCTTTGGCTACTCTCCGCTTTTCTACGCCGACCGCCTGCCGCCCATCTTCCTGATTCACTCCTACGGCGACGAAATCATCCCCTACAACCAGACCACCACCCTCAGCGCCGCGCTCGATGCTCTGCAGGCGCCACACGAAACCCTGCTCTATCACGACACCACCCACTACCTGGACGCCTACAACCCGACCGAGTCCACCTTCCTCGTCTTCCGCCGCGCCATGGCCTTCGCCGGCGCGCACACCGCTCGGCGCTGAGTCGCCTGCTTTGACGCTGTCGCCATTCCCTTGTACAATACCGCCCATGTCTCCCGTCCACTCGACGTTGGCCTTGCTGTTCGTGAGAGCCAGGCTGCGTGCCGCTCGAAAAGTGCTCCGAGGTGTGCGATGTGCGTCTTTTGTGCCTCTCTACCGGCTGTCCTTTCCATCGGTGTGGCGACGCGAGCCGACCAGCGCCGCCAGCAGCAGCACGCTGAACAGGCCGGGGAGCCTGTTTCCCCGCCGCTGCTCCCGGCCGGCCCAATCACAGCCCTGACCCTGGCCGGCATCGTCACCGCGGCGGTGATTTTCCACACGCAGCAGGGGGCTTGAGATGTCCACTCGACGCCAGGCTCTCCTCAGCGCGTACTGGTTTGCCGTCAGCGCCCATTGGACCGCCATCCTGGTGGTGCTCCTGCCGGCGCAGGCGCAGCAGTTGGGCGGCGATGCCTTCAAGGGGCGCACCCTGGGTCTGGTCCTGCTGGCCGGCGCGCTCGTCTCCATGCTCGTGGCGCCGATCGCCGGCGCTCTTTCCGACCGCCTGCGCTCACGCCTGGGGCGGCGCCGGCCCCTTCCTCATCATCGGCACGTTGGGCAACATGATTGCCCTGCTCGGCCTGGCCTACCTGGCCAAGCCGCAGATGTTGGGCCTCTACATCCTGGCCTTCATGGCGGTGGAGTTCTTCAACAACATCGCCACTGCGCCCTACTCCGCGCTCATTCCTGACGTGGTGCCGGCCGGCCAGCGCGGCTCTGCCTCTGGCTGGATGGGCCTCATGACCATGCTCGGCAACTTCCTGGGCGGCATCATGGGCCTGCTGCTGGGCAGCATCGGCGGCATCGCCGGCGCGTACTGGCTGCTGGCCGCCATCCTGTTGATCGGCATGCTCATCACCGTTTTCAGCACCGAGGAACCGCCGCCGCCGCCGCTGCCGCTGCCGCCCTTCGCCTGGCGCCCCTTCCTGCGCAGCCTGGCCGACCCGTTCAAATCACGTGATTTCACCTGGGTCTTCTGGACCCGCTTCCTGATGGTGATGGGCACCTTCATCGTGCAGGAGTTCTTGATCTATTACCTGGACGATGTGGTCGGCGCGCCGTTCAGGATTTTCGGGCTGAGCATGAACGAAGCGGCCGAGGCCGTGTCGCTGGCTATCCTGGCCCTGCTCATCGGCGCCATCATCAGCAGCCTGGTCGCCGGCGTCGTCTCCGACCGCTTTGGCCGCAAGAAGATCGTCTATTTCTCCGGCGCCCTGCAGGCTGTAGTCGTCACGGTCTTCTTGTTCGCCCACTCCTACCCCCTGGCGATTGCCATGGGCGTTGTCTTTGGCCTGGGCTATGGCGCGTATATCAGCGTAGATTGGGCGCTGGCCACCGATGTGCTGCCCAGCATGGACGATTACGCGCGTGACATGGGCGTCTGGCATGTGGCGCTCACCCTGCCGCAGGTCATCGGCGCACCGATCGCCGGTGTCTTGCTCGATTTGGGCCAGGCCTACGGGCCAGGCGTTGGCCTGCCGACCCTGGGCTACACCCTGCTCTTCAGCCTGGCGTTGTTGTTCTTCATCCTGGGCACCGTTTTTGTCAGCCGCATCAAACGGGCCAGGTAGCGCAAATTGATGCAAACTAAAAAAGGAAAGCGAGGAAAACGACCGGACGCCGGTCGTGAAACACCAATGGCAAGAAAAAGCGTAACGGAGCAGATCATGGATCAGTACGGACTCAGCCCGGACAAGCCCATCAAGCTCAGCGATTTCGATCCTGACGACGGCGAGGGGTTCAAGAGCAAGAGCGATGCCCAGCGGCAATTGCGCAAAGACCTGCTGCGCATCCGCGTCTTGCAGGAAGCGCTGTACGCAGAGCACAAACAATCGCTGCTGATCGTGCTGCAGGCCATGGACACCGGCGGCAAGGATGGCACAATCGAGCATGTGTGCGGCGCGGTGAACCCGCAGGGCGTGGTGGTGACGCCGTTCAAGGTGCCGAGCGCCGAGGAACTGGCGCACGACTTCCTCTGGCGCGTGCATAAAGTAACGCCGGCCAGGGGCATGATCGCCGTCTTCAACCGCTCGCATTACGAGGATGTGCTGGTGGTGCGCGTGCATGATCTGGCGCCCAAAGAGGTGTGGAGTCAGCGTTATGAACTGATCAATCGGTTCGAAAAGCACCTGACGGCCAACGGCGTCGTCATCCTCAAGTTCTTCCTGCACATTTCCAAAGCGGAGCAGAAAGAGCGCCTGCTCGACCGTCTCAACACGCCGGACAAGCAGTGGAAGTTTGCCGTGGGCGACCTCAAAGAGCGCGCCCTGTGGGATCAGTACCAGGAAGCCTATGAGGATGCGCTCAACAAATGCACCACGGCCGCCGCACCCTGGTACGTCATTCCCGCGAACCGAAAATGGTATCGTAACTACCTCGTGGCCCGCATCATCCGCCAAACGCTCGAAGCCATGAACCCCCAGTTCCCGCAACCCGCCGAGGATCTGAGTCAAGTCGTTATCGAGGATTAGCTTTTTGGGGACGAAGCACGATGGGAATAGCCGACATTCTCGAACAGACAGAAGCCAGCCGTGAGCGATTGGAAGACGCGCTGGAGGGATTGACGACGGAGCAGATGAGCGCGCCGGGCGTGATGGGCGACTGGTCCGTCAAGGACATCCTGGCCCACATTGCCGTCTGGCAGTCACGCCTGGTGCGCCTGCTCTACCAACTGGCGCGCCAACAGAAACCGCAGTGGGACATGCGCGATGTGGACGGCATCAACGCCCAAATCTACGCGCAACAAAAGGAGCGGCCGCTCGACCAGGTATTGGAAGATTTCGAAGGCGTCTTCGAGCAAGTTTGTCTGCGCCTGGAAGCGCTGCACGAGCCGGACCTGGCGCGTCGCTTCGGTGACGCTAATCTGGCCCAGATCATCGCCGCTAATACTTACGAGCACGATGACGAGCACGCCGCGCAGATCAGCGCCTGGCGCAGTCAATTGCCGCCTGATGAAGCGTGATCTGCCGCTCATGACCTTCGACCTCCGCCAATGCGGGCCGCTGCCATGAACCAAGAGATCATCGAAGCCTTCTGGCGCGCCTACCTGGCCACGCTGCCGGCCGACGCACCGGCCCAAAACGCAGCCTTTGTGGCCGAGTCGTTCGGCGATAATCCCGATCTCGCCGACGAACTGGCCGCGCTGGTGCTGGTCGGCGTCAAGACAGCCACTTGTTCGGCGCTGTGGGAATGGGAGGCCGAAGGCGCTTCCCTCCCACAGGTTAGACTGCACACCATTGTGCTTGATGCGCAGGGCGCGCCGCTGTGCATCATCGAAACTACCGCGGTCTTCATTTGCTCTTACGATCAGGTAGACGCCCTGTTTGCCTGGGAAGAGGGCGAAGGCGACCGCTCCCTGGCCCATTGGCGCGAGGCTCATGCGCGCTTCTTCACGCGCACCCTGCCGGCCATCGGGCGCACGTTCACGCCTGACATGCCGCTGGTGTGCGAACGGTTTCGGTTGGTCTACCGACCAGGATCCGCAGGCGGCCCGCACATACGCTGAATGCTGGCGCTGCCTCTGCCAGTTTTCTCATGCACCTGTCCTGGCGCGAAAAGCGATCAGGCATCACCGTTAGTGTCCTCAAGACCGCGCCCCCCGCACTTCGATCGTTTTCCAAATCATCTTATCGTGCCCGTCAGAACTCACGCTGGTCAACCGGCAGGAGGGATTTCATATGCTGCCTGCGCCCCGGGTATCCCTGCTCATGGTTCTTTTGATGGTTGCCACCCACAGTCTACCGGCGGCTTCGTTCCAGTCAGCGACCGCGCCCAGTCAACAAACCGTGGTTATCAACGAGGTGGCCTGGGGCGGCACGGCCGCCAGCAGCGCCGATGAGTGGATGGAGCTTTTCAACCCCGGCGACGCGCCGCAAAGCCTCGACGGCTGGACCCTCTCCACCGGCGATGGTCGCATTGCCATTACTCTCGCCGGCGTCCTGGCGCCTCATGGCTTCTTTCTGCTGGAACGCACCGACGACACCGCGGTCAGCGACATCCCGGCCGACCAAATCTACACCGGCGATCTGCTCAACAGCGGCGCCTCGCTCTTCTTGCGCGACAACAGCGGCAGCCTGATTGACTCCGCCAACGGCAATGGTGGCGCCTGGCCGGCCGGCTCTGGCTCGCCCGGTTATTTCTCGATGGAACGCATGGACCCCACCGCGCCGGACAGCGATGGCAACTGGGCCGCCAACAACGGCGTCACTCGCAACGGTCACGACGCCAACGGCAACCCGTTGAACGGCACCCCCCGCCAGCCCAATTCCGTCTACCAACCGGCGCCCACGGCCACGCCAACTTCGCCTGCACCCACGGTCACGCCGACTGCCAGTGCCACGGTCACACCGACCGGCGCCAGCACGGTCACGCCCACCACCACGCCCACCGACGCCAGCACGCCGACGGTGACATCCACGCCCA
The DNA here is from genome assembly GCA_016719785.1 of Candidatus Amarolinea dominans. Classification (NCBI taxonomy): domain Bacteria; kingdom Bacillati; phylum Chloroflexota; class Caldilineae; order Caldilineales; family Candidatus Amarolineaceae; genus Candidatus Amarolinea; species Candidatus Amarolinea dominans. The sequence goes on along the minus strand of JADJYJ010000031.1, from coordinate 285,932 downwards.
CCGCGACCGGGGTTCCCACGCCCACGACTGATCCGGGCGCGACCAACACGCCGACGCCGACGGTGACGGCGATTGCGACGGACACCCCCACGCCGACCGCCACGCCCGCGCCGCCCCATGCCATCGTCATCAACGAGGTGGAGTACGACACGGTGCAGGCGGGCAGCGACAGCGATTACGAATGGTTCGAGCTGTACAACACGAGCGGCGACGCGCTGGTTCTCAGCGGCTGGCGCATCGGCGACAACAGCAGCCAGGACATCATCCCCGATCTGACCATCGCCGGGCATGGCTTTGTCATCGTGGCCTCCAGCCCGCAGTTTCACGTCAACTACCCGGTCGTGCCCGCGCCGGTGGTGTTTCTGAACAACGCCATCGGTAACGGGTTGGGCAACAGCGGCGACCGCCTGCTGCTCTCGGACCCGGCCGGGCTGACGGTGGACGGGCTTTCCTGGGGTACCGACACCACCGTGCTCGATCCTTCCGTGCCGGTGGCGCCTGCGGGTCACTCGGCCGAGCGCCTCAGCGCGGGTTACGACACCGACACCGCGGCCGATTGGGCCAACCGCTTCCCGCCCGCGCCCGGCTGGGACGGCGGCGCGACGACGCCGACGGTCACGCCGACGGTGACATCTACGCCCACCGCGACCGGGGTTCCCACGCCGACGCCCACGACTGATCCGGGTGCGACCCATACCCCGACGCCGACGGTGACCGTCACGATGACTGCAACGGCGACGGCGACGGACACCCCAACGCCCACGCCATCCGCGCCGCCCCATGCCATCGTCATCAACGAGGTGGAGTACGACACGGTGCAGGCGGGCAGCGACAGCGACTACGAGTGGTTCGAGTTGTACAACACGAGCGGCGACGCGCTGGTTCTCAGCGGCTGGCGCATCGGCGACAACAGCAGCCAGGACATCATCCCCGATCTGACCATCGCCGGACACGGCTTCGTCATCGTGGCCTCCAGCCCGCTGTTTCACGTCAACTACCCGACGGTGCCCGCGCCCGTGGTGTTTCTGAACAACGCCATCGGCAACGGGTTGGGCAACAGCGGCGACCGCCTGCTGCTCTCGGACCCGGCCGGACTGACGGTGGACGGTCTTTCCTGGGGCGCCGACACCACCGTGCTCGATCCTTCCGTGCCGGTGGCGCCTGCGGGTCATTCGGCCGAGCGCCTCAGCGCGGGTTACGACACCGACACCGCGGCCGACTGGGTCAACCGCTTCCCGCCCGCGCCCGGCTGGGACGGCGGCGCGACGACGCCCACCGCCACGCCGACGGTGACATCCACGCCCACCGCGACCGGGGTTCCCACGCCCACGCCCACGACTGATCCGGGTGCGACCAATACCCCGACGCCGACGGTGACCGCCACGATGACGGCAACGGCAACGGCGACGGACACCCCAACGCCCACGCCATCCGCGCCGCCCCATGCCATCGTCATCAACGAGGTGGAGTACGACACGGTGCAGGCGGGCAGCGACAGCGACTACGAGTGGTTCGAGCTGTACAACACGAGCGGCGATGCGCTGGTTCTCAGCGGCTGGCGCATCGGCGACAACAGCAGCCAGGACATCATCCCCGATTTGACCATCGCCGGACACGGCTTCGTCATCGTGGCCTCCAGCCCGCAGTTTCACGTCAACTACCCGGTCGTGCCCGCGCCGGTGGTGTTTCTGAACGGCGCCATCGGCAACGGGTTGGGCAACAGCGGCGACCGTCTGCTGCTCTCGGACCCGGCCGGGCTGACGGTGGACGGGCTTTCCTGGGGCGCCGACACCACCGTGCTCGATCCTTCCGTGCCGGTGGTGCCTGCGGGTCATTCGGCCGAGCGCCTCAGCGCGGGTTACGACACCGACACCGCCGCCGATTGGGCCAACCGCTTCCCGCCCGCGCCCGGCTGGGACGGCGGCGCGACGACGCCCACCGCCACGCCGACGGTGACATCCACGCCCACCGCGACCGGGGTTCCCACGCCCACGCCCACGACTGATCCGGGTGCGACCCATACCCCGACGCCGACGGTGACCGCCACGATGACTGCAACGGCGACGGCGACGGACACCCCAACGCCCACGCCATCCGCGCCGCCCCATGCCATCGTCATCAACGAGGTGGAGTACGACACGGTTCAGGCGGGCAGCGACAGCGATTACGAGTGGTTCGAGCTGTACAACACGAGCGGCGACGTGCTGGTTCTCAGCGGCTGGCGCATCGGTGACAACAGCAGCCAGGACATCATCCCCGATCTGACCATCGCCGGACACGGCTTCGTCATCGTGGCCTCCAGCCCGCTGTTTCACGTCAACTACCCGACGGTGCCCGCGCCGGTGGTGTTTCTCAACAACGCCATCGGCAATGGCCTGGGCAACAGTGGCGACCGCCTGCTGCTCTCGGACCCGGCCGGGCTGACGGTGGACGGTCTTTCCTGGGGCACTGACACCACCGTGCTCGATCCTTCCGTGCCGGTCGTGCCTGCGGGCCACTCGTCCGAGCGTATCAGCGCGGGTTACGACACCGACACCGCGGCCGACTGGGCCAACCGCTTTCCGCCCGCGCCCGGCTGGGACGGCGGCGCGACGACGCCCACCGCGACCGCCACACCGACACCCTTGCCCGGCGCCGACACCTCGACGCCGACCGCGTCACCCGCGCCGCTGCCGCCCATCTCGCTGAACGAGGTGCTACCCGCGCCATTCGCCATTGACTGGAACGGCGACGGCACGGCCGACCAGAACGATGAATGGATCGAACTGTACAACGCGGGCGCGTCCCCGGTCAACCTGGAGGGCTGGCAGCTCGACGACCTGGCGAACGGCGGCACCGCCCCTTACACCATCCCGGCCGGACGCCTCCTGGGGCCTGGCGAGTTTGCCATCTTCTTCCGCAGCGAAACCGGCGTCGCGCTCAATAACACCGGCAGCGAGCAGGTGCGCCTGCTGGCCCCGGGCGGCATCCAGGTGGAAGACTACTGGTTCGCCAACCCCGATGTGGACTGGTCGTACAGCAAAGTCGTTGATGGCGGCACGGTTTGGACCGACGCCTACCCGCCGTCGCCGGGCGCTTCCAATCAACCGGCCACCTCCACGCCCACCGCGACCGCCACACTGACGCCAACGGTTGGTCCGACGCCGACGCTCACCCCAACGCCCACCCCCAACCCGTCCTGGCAAGCCGTGCGCCTCAACGAATTCCTGGCCGCGCCAGAAAACGTGGACTGGAACGGCGATGGCATCCTGGATGAAGATGATGAATATGTGGAGCTGCTCAACACAGGCGACATTCCCGTGGATGTGGGCGGCTGGCAGTTCGACGACATCGCCAACGGCGGCTCGACACCTTACACCTTTGCGGCCGGCACCCTGCTGCCCGCACATGGCTTCCGCGTCTTCTTCCGCAGTGAGACCGGCGTGGCGCTCAACAACACCGGCGGCGACGACGTTCGTCTACTGGCGCCGGATGGCCAGCAGACGCAAATTTTCCATTTCACGACGGCGGGCGACGATCAGGCCTGGAGCGCGTTGCCCGATGGCAGCGACACCTGGGTAGATTCCGTGCCGCCGTCGCCCGGCGCCAGCAATCAGCCCACGCTCGGCCCGGTCACGGTCAGCGGCGCGGTCTACCGCGGCCAGCCTGGCGACACCACGCAGCCGCTGGGCGGCGTCACTGTGCAGTTGTGGGCCGGCGCGCACGTCAACGCCTGGGATCGCTGGCTGCTCAACGGCCTGACGCGGCCGGATGGCAGTTTTCTCCTGGAACTCCCCCAGGCCCTGGCCGAATTCCCCTACTACCACCTGGTCGAGATTGACCCCGCCGGCCTGACCTCCGTGGCCGCGCTGGCCGGCAGCGGCGGCGTCGTGATGGACCCCAACTGGATCGCCATCGGCCCCACGAGCGGCGGCCAGTTCACCGGCTTCGCCTTCTGGGACGACGAGCCTTCGGCCACGCCGACCCCTCTGCCCGCCGCGGCCGTACTCATCACCGAAGTGGAGTACGACAGCATCGAGCCTGGCACTGACAGCGCCTGGGAGTGGGTGGAACTGCGCAACAACAGCGATTCCCTGCTGCGCCTCAGCGGCTGGTCGCTGACTGACAACCTGGGCACTGACCTGCTGCCAACCCTGGTGCTCACGCCCGGCGCCTTTCTGATCCTGGCCGCCAGCCCGACCGATTTCCTGGCGCACTACCCGGCTGTCACCGCACCCATCATCGCCATCGCCGATGGGCAGCTCGGCAATGGCCTGGGCAACACCGGCGACCTCCTGCGCCTGAGCGACGGCGCGGGCCGCCTGATGGATGCCCTCTCCTGGGGCGACAACACCGCCGTTTTTGATCCGTCCGTGCCCGATGTGGCGCCCGGTCACAGCCTGGCCCGCCGCGATCCGGCCGTGGACACCGATCGCGCCGCGGACTGGTTCGATGAAGCGTCGCCGTCACCCGGCCGCGGCCCGGTGTTCGTCACGCCCACGCCCACGAATACGCCGGAAGGGACGCCGACATCCACACCCACGCCGGCCACTCCCTTGACCGTGGTCATCAACGAAATCGCCTGGGGCGGCACCCTGGCCAGCGCCAGCGATGAATGGATGGAACTGTTCAACCCTGGCCCCGCGGCCGTTGATCTGGTCGGCTGGACCCTGAGCGATGGCGGCGATGTCACCGTCACCCTCAGCGGCGCGCTGGCGCCGGGCGCGTTCTATCTCCTGGAGCGCAGCGACGATACCACGGTCAACGACACGCCGGCCGATCTCATCTACGAAGGCACGCTGAGCAACAACGGCGAAGCCCTGACCTTGCGCGACGCCCGCGGTCATGTCGTAGATACGGCCAACGGCGACGGCGGCGCATGGCCGGCTGGATCGGGTTACCCCGATTACGTGACCCTGGAGCGCCTGGACGCGGCCTTACCCGACAGCGACGCCAACTGGGCGACCAATAACGGCTTGGTGCGCAACGGCCTGGATGCGGACGGCAACGCCATTCAGGGTACGCCGCGCCAGCCCAACTCGGTGACGTTACCCACCCCCACCGCCACGCCGACCGAGGCCGTGACACCCACCGCCACGCCGACGCCTGACCCGGCTTGGGCGGCCGTGCGCCTGAACGAGTTCCTGCCCGCGCCAGAAGCCGTAGACTGGAACGGCGACGGGGTGTTGGATGAGGATGACGAATACGTCGAACTGTTCAACAACGGCAGCACGGCGCTCGACCTGGACGGCTTCCAGTTCGACGACCTTGCCAACGGCGGCTCCACGCCCTATAGCTTCGCGGCCGGCACGCTGCTGCCTGCGCATGGCTTCCTGGTCCTCTTCCGCAGCCAGAGCGGGGTTGCGCTCAACAATACTGGCGGCGACGATGCGCGACTGCTGGCGCCGGACGGCCGCGAGCTGCAGGCCGTGCATTACGCCAGCGCCGGCGATGACCGCGCCTGGAGCGCGCTGCCCGACGGCAGCGATGCCTGGAGCGGGGACCCGCCGCCCTCGCCCGATCGCAGTAACTGCGCGGAGCCGGGATGTGGGACGCCAACCCCGACGCCTACCGCCACGGTCAGCGTCACGCCGACGCCTGACCCGGCCTGGGCGGCCGTGCGCCTGAACGAGTTCCTGCCCGCGCCGGAGAGCGTGGATTGGAACGGCGACGGGGTGCTGGATGAGGATGACGAATACGTCGAGCTGTTCAACAGCGGCAGCACGGCGCTCGACCTGGACGGCTTCCAGTTCGACGACCTTGCCAACGGCGGCTCCACGCCCTATAGCTTCGCGGCTGGCACGCTGCTGCCTGCGCATGGCTTCCTGGTCCTCTTCCGCAGCCAGAGCGGGGTTGCGCTCAACAATACTGGCGGCGACGATGTGCGTCTGCTGGCGCCGGACGGCCGCGAGCTGCAGGCCGTGCATTACGCCAGCGCGCACGATGACCGCGCCTGGAGCGCGCTGCCCGACGGCAGCGATGCCTGGAGCGGGGACGCGGCGCCCTCGCCCGGCCGTAGCAATTGCGCGGAGACGGGATGTGGGACGCCAACCCCGACGCCTACCGCCACGGTCAGCGTCACGCCGACGCCTGACCCGGCCTGGGCGGCCGTGCGCCTGAACGAGTTCCTGCCCGCGCCGGAGAGCGTGGATTGGAACGGCGACGGGGTGCTGGATGAGGATGACGAATACGTCGAACTGTTCAACAACGGCAGCACGGCGCTCAACCTGGGCGGCTTTCAGTTCGACGACCTTGCGGGCGGCGGCTCCACGCCTTACAGCTTCGCGGCCGGCACGCTGCTGCCTGCGCATGGCTTCCTGGTCTTCTTCCGCAGCCAGAGCGGGGTGGCGCTCAACAATACTGGCGGCGACGATGTGCGTCTGCTGGCGCCGGACGGCCGCGAGCTGCAGGCCGTGCATTACGCCAGCGCCGGCGATGACCGCGCCTGGAGCGCGCTGCCCGACGGCAGCGACGCCTGGAGCGAAGACACGGCGCCGTCGCCCGGTCACAGCAACTGCGCGGATGAGGATTGCACCCCGCCCACGGCCACCGTCACGCGCACGGCGACCCCTACGCGCACACCAACCCTGACCGCGACGCCGACGCCGCAGGGCACACCTGGTCTGCTGCGCCTGGGCGAGGTGCTGTACGATGGCACCACGCCTGACACCGAGGGCGACGAATTCATCGAGCTGTTCAACGCCGACCAGGGGCCGCTCGATCTCGGTTTCTACCGCGTGGGCGATGAGGAGACGGCCGGCGGCGGTGAAGGCATGTACCGCCTGCCCGCCGGGGTTCTGCTGACGCCCGGCCAGAGTATCGTCATCGCCAAGAACGCGGCCGCGTACCGGGCGCGTTTTGCCGCCTGGCCTGATTACGAGGTGCGCGTCAGCGGCGCCGATTACCCGGACAGCCCGGAGGTGCCCAACCTGGCGCGTGACACTGATTGGGGGCATGGCAGTTGGACCCTCTCCAACAGCGGCGATGAAGTGCTCCTGCTCGGCCCGGACGATCGCGTGCTCGACGCCCTCGCCTTTGCCGATGGCGACGCGGCCGGCCTGGGGTTGGCCGGTCATGCGCAGGCCGAACAGCCCTATTCCTTGCAGCGGGTGGGCGGCGCGGACAGCGATGATCTGGACGCCGATCTGCGCGTGGCGCTGCCCAGCCCGGGGTGGGTGGAACCCTGGCCGACGCCGGGCGCCGCGCCCACGCCCTGGATTTTGCCTGGCGGCTGGCAGGGCGTTTGGGGCGGGCTGCTGGCGCAGTCTGGCTTTGGCGACGGCGAAGGGGGGCCGGCCTATGTCCTGGCTCGCGGGCAGGCGGCCGGGCTGCATTTCCTGGCCCTGAACGATCCCCTGGCGAATTTGACGGCCGCACGCTGGCAGCAGACCCATGAGGCTGCGGCCGGCGTGCAGGGACTGCTGCCCCTCATCGGTCTGGCCGCTGACGATCTCGACCTGACCGGCGTGGATCAACTGCCGGGCGCGGGCGATCTCTGGTCATGGGCAGCCGGCCATCCTGCGACGTTGGTCAGCGCCGCGGCCGCGGGCTGGGAGGCGCACAGCAGCCTGGCAGCGGACCTGGTGTCCCTGCTTGAAACCAGCCCGGATGATGTGGGCGAGGCGCAGGCGATCACGTTGCCCTTTGCACAGGCCTGGACCAGCGGCCGGCGCACCGGCCTGGCGCCGCTGACCTGGACGTCCGCTGAGAGTTGGCGCCTCGGCGTGCTGGTGCCGGAACTCGGACCAACGCAGGTCCTGGATGCCTTGCGCAGCGGCCGCACCTGGCTGACCACGGATCGTGACCTGGGATTGATCATGCAGGCGGGCGCGCAGTGGTCGGGCGGGCTGCTCTCCAGCCAGGCGCCGGCCAGCCTGATCGTCCACTACGCGGATGACGAGGCCGCCACCCTGGAACTGCTCAACGGCGGCCAGGTTCTCACGCAAACCGTGGTGAGCGGGAACGCCGCGTGGGCGCTGACGCTGACGGTCGCGCCGGGCAGCGCGCTGTGGGCCAGGGCCATTCAGCCCGATGGCGATGTGGCCGCGGCCAGCCCGCTGTTCGTGGAAGGCCCGCTGCCCGCGCCCGGCCTGCGCCTCAACGAGATGATGGTTTCGCCGCGCTCGGATTGGAACCATGACGGAGTGGGAGATACGGACGATGAATGGATCGAAGTCGTCAACATCGGCCTGCGGCCGGTCAACCTGTTGGGCTGGCAGTTGACCGACATCGAGCCGACCGGCGCACAGGCTAGCACCTGGCGCAAGGGCACGAGTGAATGGTTGGCGCCCGGCCAGTACACCCTCTTCTTCCGCAGCGAGACCAACATCAGCCTGAACGATACCGGCGATTGGATTCGCCTGCTCGATGCGCAGGGCCGGGTGGTGGATCAGCTCCATTTTGCGACCAGCCCCGGCGCCGATCGCACCTGGGCGCGCACGCTGAACGGCGGCGGCGCGTGGGTCAACGACATGGCGGTCACCATTGGGCTGCCCAACCTGCCGGGCACGGCCACGCCAACCCCAACCCCGAAGGCGACGCGGCGGCCGCCTACCCCCACGCCCGCGCCCATTCGACTCATGGAGGACATCGGCGCGGCGCGTGCATTGCCGTTGAACAGCCGCGTGGTCATCAGCGGGCAGGTCACGGCGCGGTTGGGCAGCCCGGACAAGTCCGCGTTCTATGTGCAGGCGGGCCGGTACGGCATCCGCGTGGAGATTGCGAGCAGCGGCGCGTATCCGCCCCTGGGCCTGGGCGACCATGTGCAGGTGAGCGGCCGCCTGGGCACGGAACGCGGGGAGTTGAAGCTGCGGTCGGGCAATCCGGCCGATGTGGCGCGGCTGGGCGCGGGCGCGGCGTTGGCCGCGACGCCGCTGCGCAGCGGCGCGTTGGGCGAGGCCTGGGAGGGCGCGTTGGTGCGCATCAGCGGGCAGGTGGTGGAGTTGAGCAGCGGCGCGATGGTGCTGGACGACGGCAGCGGGAAGGTGCGCGTCTTTGTCTCCTCCACCGCGCCCTTCAAGCGGCCGGCCGCGCGCCGCGGGCAGCGCTGGGTCGTCACCGGCATCGTCAGCCAGTACGGCAGCAAGGCGCCCTTCACCGACGGCTACCGCCTGCTGCCGCGCTCCGCGCGCGACTTCCAGCAGATTGTGACGACCCGGTCAGCCGCCGCGGTCAGGCTGACCGCGCGCGGGCTGAGAATCACTGCTCGCGAGATCGAGTAGCAGGGCAACGCCAGCCGCGCTCGGCGCATCGTTCTCACCCGTCAGGGCAAGGCCCGCCGCGCGCATCATGGAGGCTGGCAGTGGTGGGGGGCATGGAACAGAGGCCGATTGTTGACAGGGATTGACAGAGACACAGAAACCCAACGAGTTGCGCCCTGAGAAGTGTTAGGTTACAATCAACCCATGATCAAGAGCTTTGCACACAAGGGGGATGTGGATTACGAGGACTATCACTGTGAGTCAACTGGCGTGATGACGCATGACTCGCCGTCAAATTTCACATGAGGTGGGGCAACCTCGATGCCATGATGACCGAGTAGTGTAATCGTAATGAAGAAACGCTACGTGCTGCTGCTGATTCCTAGCATTCTCGTTCTTGCGGCTCTTAGTCTAGACCTGGGGCTGGCCTGCGAAAATCTTCTCGTTTATCCGATATACATGGTTGGTGGCCTTTTTGGCTTGCTGGCTGTAATAATTGGTATTGGTTTAGGTGTGCGCGCTGGCCGCAAAGGGCTATTCTTTGTCGTGCTGTGTGTAGCGGTCATCGGAGCCTATGCGCTGCTTCCAAATATCTTGGATTGGCGTCAATCACTAGAGTTTGTATGGAAGCGCGCAGGCTATATGGAAGTTGTTGACCTTGTGCGTGAAGGAAATATAAAGCCTGGAGATAAGTCATTAGCTGAGATAGATTCTGACCATCGATATTTGCTGCCCTGTACTAGCCAAATCGCCATCGAAGATAACAGCAGGGGCTTGTTTGTCATTTTCTTTACGTCAAATCGCATGTTCGGTGAATTCTCAGGCCATATGTATGTGGAGGATGGGCAAGCTCCATCTGTTCAACAATTTCGAGAGCTCCGAGCACTCGGCCCGGAGCAATGGTCTCACATCAAGCGCGTTGATGCAAATTGGTTCTACGTGATTTGGAGCCATTGAGATTGCCCACTGTGCCAATGAAGCGTGAGACACTTCAGCGGCTGAATTTAGTGTACAATTCAGTCGAACGCTTGCCGAGATCGGCGGGTGGTTTGCAAAAGACGACAGCGGTTGGCGCCGCGAAGACAACCGCTTCTACGAAAGAATCTATGCATCATGGTCGCAATTCCTGGGTTACTACGGTTATTTGCCCAATATCCGAAACTCGGCGGTCTGTTTGGTCTCGTCGCCGCAGTGGCATTTGCCTACTTGGGATTTGTGAGCTGGAATGAAGTACAGAAGATGCCCGATGCGCCTATTAACGTCTCTGTGACGCAAGCGGCTGCGCTAGTCAATTGGGGCGAGAGCGCCTGGGTTACTCTTCAGCACATACAATGGGATTGCGAGAATATCGTTCACAGCTACGTGAGTCGTCGCAGTTACCGAACCGAAATCCTGTTTACGGATGAAACCAACTCCGTATTGGGCGTGGCGCTCTTTTCACGATCCAAGAGGTTATCATGCGCTGAACTGACCGACACCGAGCTAACCGGCGTCTTATCTCGAATCGAAGATCGTTTCTACGAAAGAATGCCTGCCAGAGGGTTCAATCTCACACGCTACAATGGGACAACGATGCGCGTGCATCTGTGTACTTTTTGTGGCCGAGACAATTCGACGCTCGGAGTCATTTGTGGTTTGGTAATGGCTCCCCTAGGTTTGAGCATGTATCCGCTGTGTCTGAGCCTTAGAAAGCACTATCTGGCGAAGGGGATTCTGTAATGTGTCCTTTCTCGTGGTAAAGTTGCCACTTGTTCGCGAGAAAAGAGCGCCAGTGATTCGCGGCGAAAGGGAGCCACGCGTTCGCGAGGATGTGGAGCCAGGCGCGGGCCTGCCGAACACGGCGCGCGCCGGCGGCTCGACTGAGCTTACCGAAGTCGGCGGCGGCTGGCGCGTGGCGTTAGCCGCTTGGCGCCGCCATCGCGCCAAAGGTCTTTGCAAACGCCGTAAGTCAGGTCCGAAGTGAGAAAGTCATAGATGACAGATACTCTTGCAACGTGTCCACGCGATGGGTTTCCCCTCATCTACGTCAACGGAGGGTGGGAATGTGCCGCCGAATATCTCGATCGTTGTTTGGGACAACAACCGATTGCCGACATAGTCCAGCGCGGCGGAACCGTATACTATCTCTTCGAAAACGGGCATGAACTGCCGATGCTGTGCTTCTGCTGCGGAACGCCTTTGGTTTATGGCGATATAGATAGAACGCGCCGTGATATGCAAGGGCGGCGACTGGAATCTATGTCGTGCGACATAGTGACCACGCAAGCAGGGAGGGAAGCGGTTGAATATCGGCTGGAGTTTTCCAAGAAGGGGTTGCTCAGACCGGGCGTGCGCGTGGCAATTGCCTTGCAAGCTGCTGCCAAGTTGCGACATCCTTCGTATTGTCCGTATCGGGACAAGGTGTCAACACCTGCCAGTCAGCGAAAGAGAAGACGCAAATGAGCGGCCCGCTCGACTGCGCCAATGAAGGCCGAGACAGTCGAGCGCTAGTCAGTGAAGCGCCAAATCTAATTGTCCGCTTGCGCGATCCCAAAGCCAAACCATACCCTCTGATGTACCGCCTGCGATCAGATTGTCATCGGGTGAGAGAGCCACGCTGAGGCCAAAGAAGCCAAGAGCCGTTTTGGTCGTCAGAGTTGACAGAGGCGCTCGGTCGTGGGCGCGCCACACGCGCACGGTATCCGTGCGACCTCTGCGGTGCATGTTTGGAATGATCGGTCGCTCTGAGTTCGGGTTGCGCGATTGACTCGGTGGCATTATACTGCCTGTGTCGCCTGTTTTATGAGGATTGAAGCCTGCACGCGGGCAGGTAGATTGCAGCGGACCGACCGCGCGGTCCGTTATGAAAGGTCAGAGGCAACCGGCCCGCCGCTGAACCGTGGACGTTAGGCATCCGATGTGACACTGTGAGCCAAACGGCGCGATGACGTACAGCTAATCCTCACGGCTAACATACAAAAAACAATACAACGTTGCGCGGGAACAGCAGCAGCGGCCCGCGTATGGAGGCGCAATGGAGATCAGGATAGATTTCTACTCGAAAGAAGAAGTCTCCGTTCAGATGGACTTTACAGGTCGATACCCATTTCCTGCCAACGACACCGGTGAACTATTCGTGTTCTCGTGTTTTACGCTGAGACAATTCGCTAACCTCGGACAGCACGATGTGGCAATGGTGTTGGCCGCTTTGTTGACCAAATTTGGCGTTAAGACAACTACCCAGCTTGCCGAGGGCAGCTTTGAGTTTCCCGATCCCCTAGCTCTCCGTCTCCTGATGGGTTTTTCGGGAGTAAGAATCGGTGTGGATTATAGAATCCTGAGGAAGCAGATCATGCCTATCCTGCCCAGGCTTGTAGATTTCCGAGGCGAAGGAAAAAATCGTTCATTGTGACCATGCCGCCATTTCAACTTCGCACAAGGGGTTTTGGAGTCTTTGGGCGGGACCTTAACTATTTTGCGTTTCATTCGGTGATTGCTTTATATGGATATCTCGCAAAGAAACACATCGGTGATGAAGATTTTGTGGGGCAACTCTTGAAGACCGGGAAGTGCTGCGGTCAGTTACATATCACCCAGGGAGTGCCGATAGGCGATCAAGTCGCACTGGCAAACTCGGTCCTTAAAGAAGTCGGCGTACTGTCATGAAGGACGGCAAAACCGAACAAGTCGAAGGTGTGAAGCCCATGAACGAAAGTGAAACCCCAAAGTCAGCCAAGCGTACACAGCCGAACTGGCCCTTGCGCATCTCTTTGTTTGTTACGTTGGTTGCGGCCTTCGGTTATGGACCCAAAGTACACTGGTCGCTGTTTCCATTGCTGATTCAAATTGCCTTCAACCTCGCTTTCTACTTTGCCGTTGCATGGCTGGCGCGTGCTGGTTGGCGACTGATATATCGAGCGATACGCAGGTAGTTACGGTAACGGGAGGATGTGTGGCCGGTATTCTCAGTTCCTTCATGTCCCAACGAATTGCTGTCGCTTCAGATCTACGTGAAGGCAAGTGCGGAGGGGCGATAGACGATGCAATCTTGATTCTGTCTGGTGCAATCAGCGCCATCGCGTCGGAAGTCTAGCCTGGTGACAGAATTGATTGGAAACGCATTACGGAAGTACTTGTCAAATATGCCAGTAACTCACCGCATCCCTCGACGGTCAGTGCTCCTATTCTGTGTCAAGGGGTCGAACTGAACCAGGCAACCAGACTGACTCTGGAACCCAGGCTTCTCGATTATGATGAAGCCCGAATACTCGTAAATGCAGATGTTGACCGACACGAAATCGGCATCCAGCATTTCTTCCCGCAGATCGACTTAAAGACGCTTCGCAAATACAGTTATGCGAACCTGTTCTACACGGAACTTCGATCGAGGATTGTGCATCAATATCAAGCAATGGATAAAGCCCAACTTGAGCCAATGACACGACGGAAAGCTGCAGTAAGCTATTCGAATGTAAATTCGTCCCGACGGATTGTCTTTCATTTTGTCTGGTTGGCGGAAACATTTCAGTCAGTTGCCGCTAATCTCGATCTAGTGCTCGAGACTTTACCTCTATCGCGGCCGGTTAGTTGGTGGATTGATGGCCAGCTCAACTGTGCCAATGAAGGCTGAGACAGTCGAACGGCCGGAATTCGTGTACAATTCAGACTTGGGGAGTTGTGCCGGTCAGGGCAAGCCAGTCTCGCGGCGTGGGTAGGTCAGGTGTGGGCGCACACCGGCCGCCGACAGTCACCGCGGCGGGCGGTTTCGATGAAGTCGGCGGCGGCTGGCGCGGGTCGTTGGGCAAATTTGCCAGTGTAGGAAAGAGGATGGACAAATGCCGACCATAATCAGAGGACTTGACCAATGAGAATTGCAGAAGTTTTTCCACAAACTCAGTGGGTGCTGCGCATTGTTGCGGAAGACGGACGAATGGGCTATTTCGATGTCAGCCCTTATCTCGAATACGAGGCGTTCGAAGAGTTGGTGAATCACAGGGAATTCATGAAGATCACAAACGGCAAGTACTTTGTTGAGTGGGACTGCGGTGCGGATTTGTCAGTGGACACCATCGAAGCGCAATGGGAAGTTGTTGATAAGGTGCTGAATCCGACCGCGCCAATGAAGGCCGAGACAGTCGAACGGTCAGAATTGGTGTACGATTCGGACAGGGGGAGTTGTGCCGGTCAGGGCAAGCCAGTCTCGCGGCGTGGGTAGGTCAGTGTGGGCGCACACCGGCCGCCGACAGTCACCGCGGCGGGCGGTTCCGATGAAGTCGGCGGCGGCTGACGCGTGGCGTTCGCCGCTGCTTCTCGCAGGTTCACCAACATGACACCGATTACCATCGACGCCGAAGACTTGGTCATGGCATTCGAGAATCATGACGCTTATGTGCGCCACTTTCTCGACCGCGAATCCGGCAGTGTCTTCTTCATCCACGAAGACTATTCGGATGAAGAAGATCGGGAGCGGCTTGAGATCGAGCCGGATCGCTATGTCCTCGTCGAGCCATTGCGCTCTTCGACCAGCTATCAAATCATGCAAGACTTCGTTGACACACTGCCCCGGGGCACAGTTCAAGCCGAGCTCACGTTGGCGCTCGAAGAACACAGGCCTTTTCGCCGGTTCAAAGATACCCTGTCGAAGTACCCATCAGCTCGAGACGACTGGTTCCGCTTTCATGAGCGGGCCGTGCTCGCGATCGCTCAAGACTGGCTTGCCGCTCATCAAGTTGATGCCGTGGTGAAACGCATGACCGCCGAGGGTGAGGAGCCGCTCGACGGCGAAGGCGCAGGGGCGCTCGCAGGGGAGGAGGCCAATGGCTAAGAAGATGCCCACATCGCGCGGGCGAGCGCTCAGAGAGCCGGTCGCCACTTATGGCGGACCCGGCGGGGAGGTCGTGCTCTATCGGGACGGGTCAACTCCAAGAGCGGCCCGCAGTTCCGCACCTGGGCCACGCAGGTTCTGCGCGACCATCTCCTCAATGTCAAGAATCATTCGTTCGTGGACGGGAACAAGCGCATCGGTACGGCGCTGTTCCTCCGGTTTCTCGAGAAGAATGGGGCACTCCATCTGACGGACGGAACGCACCGTCTCTCCGACGAAGCGCTGGTGGCGTTGACCCTGTTGATTGCCGAAAGTGCGCCCAAGGAAAAAGAGGGCGTCGTGCGCCTGACGGCGTATTTGCTTTGCGATCGTGAAAAGAACCGACCTCGCCAATGAAGGCTGAGACAGTCGAACGCGTGAGCGCATCGTTCTTACCCGTCAGGGCAAGCCTGCAGCGCTCATCTTTCGAGGAAATTATCAAGCCTTATTCGTCCACAAATGATTCGAAAATCACCAACAATGAGGCGTCGCCGAGCAGATCAGCCAGGGTTTGGCGGCTCTGACTGGCAAGCGCCTCATTGTAGGCGATCTCGTCCGCGTTGATGAAGCGATGCGGCAGCGGTAGATCAGACAGGAGATGGGTCACCAAAAGGATTGGATTGGATTGGATTGGAATTGAGTCCGTTTACTTGAAAAATATGGGGAGCTATGCGATAATGACAACGTAAACTGGCGCCGGCACAGGCGGGTTGTCGCGACCTGCCCGACACGACGCCATCGCAAGCGAATCAGCAAGGAGTTGAAGATCGTGACGACTAAAATCGTTTTGTTACGGCACGGACAAAGCACCTGGAACCTGGAGAATCGTTTTACGGGCTGGACCGATGTGGATTTGTCCGAGCAGGGTTTGCAGGAGGCGCACAACGCGGGCAAGGTGCTGCACAGCGAGGACTATGTGTTCGATGTGGCGTACACCTCGGTCCTCAAGCGTGCCATTCGCACCCTTTGGATCACCCTCGATGAGATGGACCTGATGTGGATCCCGGTTCATCGCACCTGGCGGTTGAACGAACGTCACTACGGCACGCTGCAAGGACTCAACAAGGCCGAAATGGCAGCTCAATTCGGCGAGGCGCAGGTCAAGGTCTGGCGTCGCAGCTATGATGTGCCGCCGCCAGCGCTGGAATTGACCGACCCGCGCTATCCTGGCTTTGATCCGCGCTACGCTGGCTTACCCGCGAGCGACATTCCGGCCACGGAATCGCTCAAGCTGACGCTCGATCGCGTGCTGCCCTACTGGCACGAAACCATCGCCCCGGCCATCGAGGGCGGTCAGCGTGTGCTCATCGCCGCGCACGGCAACAGCCTGCGTGCGCTGGTCA
This sequence comes from Candidatus Amarolinea dominans, assembly GCA_016719785.1. Taxonomy (NCBI): domain Bacteria; kingdom Bacillati; phylum Chloroflexota; class Caldilineae; order Caldilineales; family Candidatus Amarolineaceae; genus Candidatus Amarolinea; species Candidatus Amarolinea dominans. The sequence continues at coordinate 269,568 of JADJYJ010000031.1, read as the reverse complement.
AGTACCTGGACGACGTACCGGAGGATGTCATCACCGAGCTGAACATCCCCACCGGCTTCCCACTCGTCTACGAGTTGGATGACAATCTCAAGCCAATCACCCACTACTACCTGGGCGACGCCGAGGCCGCGAAAAAGGCGGCTGAAGCCGTCGCCAAACAGGGCAGCGGTGGGTCAAAATAAGTATGACCAATAAAGTTATCTATTCGATGGTGGGCGTTGGAAAAGTCCACCCGCCGAACAAGCAAGTCCTGCGCGACATCAGCCTGGGCTATTTCTATGGCGCCAAAATCGGCGTCATCGGCCTCAATGGCTCCGGCAAGAGCACCCTCCTGCGCATCATGGCCGGCGTGGAGACGGAATATGTTGGACAGACGGTGCTTTCGCCGGGTTTTAGCGTCGGCTTCCTGGAGCAGGAGCCGCAGCTCGACAACAACAGAACAGTGCGCCAGATCGTAGAAGAAGGTGTGCAGCCGGTTGTGGATGCCCTGCGTGAGTACGATGAAATCAACGCGCGCTTCGAAGACGACATGACCGCGGATGAGATGGACTCGCTGCTGGCGCGCCAGGCCGAGGTGCAGGACAAGCTGGATGCCACGAACGCCTGGGACCTGGACAGCCGCCTGGAGTTGGCGATGGACGCCTTGCGCTGCCCGCCCGCTGAGACGCCCGTCAACATCCTTTCCGGCGGCGAACGGCGCCGGGTGGGGCTTTGCCGCCTGCTCCTGCGGGCGCCAGACATCCTCCTGCTCGATGAGCCAACCAATCACCTGGACACGGAATCGGTGGCCTGGCTGGAAAAGCACCTGCAGCAGTACCCCGGCACGGTGATTGCCGTTACTCATGATCGTTATTTCCTGGATAACGTGGCCGGTTGGATTCTGGAACTGGATCGCGGCTATGGCATCCCCTGGAAGGGCAACTACTCCTCCTGGCTGGAGCAGAAGCAGCAGCGCCTGGCGCAGGAGGAGAAGAGCGCATCGCAGCGCCAGAAGACCTTGCAGCGTGAACTGGAGTGGCTGCACATGTCGCCCAAGGCCCGGCAGGCGAAGGCGAAGGCCCGTGTCAATCGCTATAATGATCTGTTGACGCAAGACCCGGAACGCGCCCGTGAAGAGCGCGAGATCTACATCCCGCCCGGCCCGCGCCTGGGTGACGTGGTCATCCGCGCGGAAAATGGCGCCAAAGGCTATGGCGAGCGCCTGCTGTTCGAAAATCTGAGCTTCGATGTGCCGGCAGGCGCGATTGTCGGCATCATCGGCCCCAACGGCGCCGGCAAGACCACCCTCTTTCGCGCCATCATCGGGCAGGAGACGCTGGATGCAGGCACGCTGACCGTGGGCGCGTCGGTCAAGCTGGCCTACGTGGATCAAACGCGCGAGGATCTGGACCCCGACAAAAGTGTGTGGGAAGAGCTGAGCGGCGGTCAGGACAGTATCCAGCTTGGCGACCGCGCCATGAACTCACGCGCCTACTGCGCCCGTTTCGGTTTCAGCGGCAGCGACCAGCAAAAGAAGGTCGGTGCGCTCTCCGGCGGCGAGCGCAACCGCGTACACCTGGCCAAGCTGCTCAAGTCAGGCGCCAATGTCATTCTGTTGGACGAGCCAAGCAATGACCTGGACGTGAACACCCTGCGCGCCCTGGAAGATGCGATCGAAGGTTTCGCCGGCTCGGTGCTGGTCATCTCGCACGATCGTTGGTTTCTCGACCGCGTGGCAACCCACATCCTGGCCTTCGAGAATGACAGCCAGGTCTTCTGGTACCCCGGCAATTACAGCGACTATGAAACGGATCGGCGCAAGCGCCTGGGCGCGGCGGCCGAGCGCCCCCACCGCGTGACTTATCGCAAACTGCGGCGGGCCTGAGCCGCTCTGAACCACAAAACAAGAGGCGGTCTCTCAGCGAGACCGCCTCTTGTTTTGTATTCACTTGGATTTTATCGGGGGATCACAGCCAGCGCTTGTTACCGGCCATTCTGGCAGGGGACTGTACAGATCATCAAGCTCTTTCTTGCGGGAGGCTGCGATCATTTCTGACCACAGCCTCATTGTGGCAGACGAAGATAACGATACAAATGACGAATCTGGCGACATTTGGATGCCTTATGATGGAGCGACAGCGACCGGGTCGAGCCGCTCTGATTCGACCAGGTCGTGGTCGTCGGGTCGGGCGGCCAACTGCTCGATGTAAGCCAGGGACTGATGACGGAAATAGGTGTTGTACAGTTCGGCGTAGTGTCCGCCGGCCTGCATCAGGTCGTCGTGACGCCCCTCTTCGATGATCTGGCCCTGGCGCATGACGATGATGCGATCGGCATGTTTGACGGTTGACAGGCGATGGGCAATCACGATGGCCGTGCGGTCCGCCATGATCGCGTCCAGACCATCTTGAATTTGCGCTTCGGTGAAGGGGTCAACGCTGGCCGTGGCTTCATCCAGGATGAAGATGGCCGGATTCTTGAGCAATACCCGCGCCAGGGCCACCAGTTGGCGCTGGCCCATGGAGAGATTGGCGCCGCGCTCGCCCACGTCGGTCTGCAAGCCAAAGGGCAGGTCGTTGAGCCAATCGCCGTGGCTGATGCCCGTCGCCGCCTGCCTGACCTCATCATCGCTGGCCGTGGGGCGACTGTAGCGGATATTGTCGCCCACCGTGCCCGAAAAGAGAAACGGATCCTGTGGCACCAGGCCGATATGGCTGCGATAGGCTCCCAGGTCGAAATGTCGAACATCACGGCCGTCCACCAGCAACTGTCCGCCCTGAAATTCATAGAAGCGTGTGATCAGCTTGGCGATGCTGCTCTTGCCCGCGCCGGTATGCCCTACCAGGGCCACGGTTTCGCGCGGGCGAATGGTCAGGGAGAACGCCGGCAGCACCGTTTCCGTACCGGTGTAGGTGAAGCGCACATTGCGAAACTCGATCTGCCCCGCAACCTGGGACACCGGTTCGGCGGCGGTCTGCACCACCTTCGGCGCGGCGTCAATCAGGGCAAAGACGCGCTCGGCTGAGGAAAGACCGTCCTGGAATTGGCTCCAAAACGAGGCGATGTTGATCAAAGGCCACCAGAAGAAGCCCACCGCCTGCATGAACAGGTACCAACTACCTGGACTGACCGCGCCGCTGCGCGTGGCCTGGCCGCCCAGGTAAAAGAGCAGCGCCACGCCCAGGCCGGAGGAGATGCCCATGATCGGGAAGATGGTGTTGAGTGTCAGACCACGGCGCAGGCCGACCTGGTAGGCCTGGCGATTGTTCGCGTCGAAGGTCGCGTACAGGGCCGGCTCCTGCCGAAAACTTTTGGCGACCATGATGCCGCTGATGGATTCCTGGATCTGCGCGTTGATCTTGGCTGTGACGCGGCGCGCCCGCTGCGTCACCGTGCGCGCAATGCGGCGAAAGCCGAGCGCAATGATGACGGCCACAGGCGCCATCCCGAACAACAGCAGCGTCAGCCAGCGGTCAATGCGCAGCAGCCAGACGGCCAGAAACAACACCACGAGCACCTGGCTGATCAGGTTGACGGTCAACGTCACCACTTCGGAGAAATCCTGGGTGTCAGAGGTGACGCGGCTGACTACCTTGCCTGACGGGTGGTCATCATAAAAGGACATATCGTGCTGAATGGTGGCGTCGAAGACATCCTGGCGCAGCTTGAGCACCACACTGCCGACGACACGCGCCGAGAAAAGCTGTTGGATGTAGTTGAACGTCCAGGCTGTCACGCCCAGCAACAGGATGCCGGCGGCAAAGAGGAACAGGTTCTCGTTGGAGAACTGGCGCGTCAGGCCGTCAATCGCGTTGGCGACGATGATCGGCCCCCCGCTGCCCGCGGCCGAGTTGAGCGTAATGGCCGCAGCAATCAGCGCCATCTGCCGCGCATACGGGCGGAAGTACGCAGCAATGCGGCGAATCAGATCGCGATCGGTATAGTTGCGGTCGTAGGCCTCGCTGTCGAGGCCATCAAGAACAAAACCCATAATTCAACTCTTTCTTGACACCAGGCGTGAATCTTCGTGGCGCCGGGAAACGATTTCGGCCAGGGAGATATAACGCAATGTCGGCGCTTGCATCCGCCAGCTCCTTTTCGCCGACTGGCGGTTGTCGTTAGATGGCCAGGTCAAATGGCAAGTCGGAAATATCCCGTAGTCGGTTGCCTTGAATCAATTCATTGAGCGTATCGGTAACGGCTTCGTTTCCGATTGACCTGGCCGCGGCTGTCAACTCAGGGAGGGCAAAGTGATAAACGCAGTCAATGTCGCCGGTGCCGAGTGCCAATGACGCAATGCGTGATGGCATCGGCTCCGCGGTAACAACGGCAATGTGAGGAGTTCCACCCTTGCGGTTGCGGATCAAATTGAGGCCCTCCGTGCGCGCATTTTGCGAACGATCGCTGCGTAGGGTCAATTTGCACGAGATGCTGGCATGAAGGATAGGCTTAGCCTTGTCAATGATATCGGCGCGCAAAGGAGTCAAACGTGGTTGTCCTTCGGCGGTTACAATCGTACCGTGCTCGTTGATGGCAGCATCGGATACGGGCGCCCGCGCCACAATAATGTCGGGCGTCACGACGTAATCGCCCAGCGACGTGCGCAATTCGGGCGAGTTCTTGATCAACTCGCTCAATCTGGCGATATGTTCATACTGGGCATACTGGGAGATCGCGCCTTCCAGGGAAAATTGCCAGTCACCTGGCCGCAGATGATTAAGCAAGCTGAAAGCGTCGCGTAGAAAATCACGCGTCACAACTTCAAACTGCTTACCGGCGGTCTGTCCAGGTATCTCGCGGCCACTGACCGGTATCTGAATATTCGTCATCAGTTGGCGTGCTAGCGAGACGCTCAAATCACTCGCTACGTCAGCGATACTCGGTTTGTTTCCTTGTTTCTGGTAGATCACGCTGTGGCAAAGGTTTCGGTGATATGTTTGCCGCAATTGAAGTATGGTGTTCATCGTTACTCCGGCTTCCAAAGGCCTAATACGTATTCTTCGTGCATTCGCTGCTGAATCTGAGATTCACGATTTACATGGTTTCCCGCTGGCATCATACGGCGATCGCGATCCAATCCGCACACTGATTTGCGGCACCTCAAACCCGATCGAACGCGCAATGTCAGCCAAACATGCGCCAACCTCGATATCCTTGTTGCGGATTATCGAGGTTCCGACAACAATAATAGCTGCTCTACCAGGTTTGAGTACACGATACATCTCCCGAAATGTGCGTGTCATTTCAGAGTAGTAGCGTCGTACCACTTGACCCTTACGTGCGTCCAACTGAGCGATCTGCTGGACTATCGCCTCTGTATAAGGTGCAAGTTGCTCGAATTGTGCTTCTACGATAGCCTCTCCACCAATGTAGTCACGGCGTCGCTGGCTCAATTCCTCGACGGGATACCCTAGCCATACCAGCGAAAATTTGTGCGCTCGCATATAGTCAATGGCGTTGGACGCATACGGTGGAGAAGTCACGATGAGATCAACTGTCCCATCTGGAAGCGGCATTGCCTGTGCGTTTCCTAACCGAACCTGTGCATGGTTTGATCCCGGCCCCAATTCATTGATGCCATCGAGGTTTTTCCGCAGCCGTTTTGCGAATTCCTCGACAGGTGACCGTAGCATCTTGATATGGTGTTGCAGGTTTGGAGTCCCGGTTTCGACAAAGCTCTTCCCTTCCAGTAGCGCTCCGGATGGCGCGTAAATAACTTTGGCGCGATGAGGTCGTGTATGACCCAGATCGCGAGCCAATGATACTCCACCCGACTTCGTAATAATGATCGAGGAAAAGGCCAGAAGCAGGAATGAGCGGGTGGCGTCATCCGCAACGGTTCTAATCTCGCGTAACAGGGCCATCAACTCAACCTGAGTTTCTCGTGCAAACCAATAATCAATAAACTCGCGTGTTTTGTCATCCCGCTGAGACCAAAAAACTCCATCAACTGCACAGCGTTTTCCTTGGCCGCACGACTGGCTTCGCCAATGACATGATGCCCAATGCGCTTGGTCTCATCGTAATCAATCGGCGTTACCTTGACCTGCGTCAACAAGAGAGCGAGCGGGTCAATGTCAAAGCCAATCGCCTGTCTTCCAGCAAGGAACGCCTCAACAACCGTCGTACCAGAACCTGCCATTGGATCGAGCACAACATCCCCGGCACGCGTCAGCGTCTGGATGAAGAGCCGCGGCAACTGAGGAGGAAATTTAGCTGGAAACGAATGAAATGTATGCGAGGCATAACTGCTGTCTTCGTCATGAAATCCCAAATCTTGGGACAATGCCCAAAGCAGCGCTTCTTTGCAGGAGTCCTCTATTGGCTGCGGTTCAGTTGTGGGGGGAGCGAAAGGAAAGATCAATTGCGTTACCGTCATGTTGCGATTCTCAAAGGATTATCATTAACAGTCAAACTCCGACTCTCACAGTTGCAGTCATTGTGGCTGGTAGGTCAATAACGAAAAAGCTATTGATGATTCGCGTTTTGCCCATTACTCATACCTCGCAAAAATGCGCCGATAATCGGCGCTGCGCGCCAGCAGATCCTCGTGCGTGCCCTGGTCCACCAGCTCACCGCGGCGCAGGACCAGGATGCGGTCGGCCCAGCGAATCTGGCTCAACCGGTGCGTGATGAGGAAGGTGGTGCGCTGGCGGCTGATGCGGCGCATGGCCTGCTGAATCTGGTCCTCGGTCGCGCTGTCAATCGCACTGGTGCTGTCATCCAGGATCAGGATGCGCGGGTTGGTCAGGAAGGCGCGGGCGATGGCGATGCGCTGGCGCTGACCGCCAGACAAGGTGACGCCGCGCTCGCCCACTTCGGTGTCGTAACCCAGGCTGAAGCTCTGGATGAAATCGTGCGCCTGCGCCTCCTGCGCCGCGTGTTCGATGGTCGCCTGGTTGGCGTCGGCAACCCCGAAAGCGATGTTCTCGGCCAGCGTGCGTGAAAAGAGGAAGATGTCCTGCTCGATGGTTGAAATCTGCGAGCGCAGCGCCTCCAGACTCCAGTCGCGCACATCCACGCCATCCACCAGCACCCGGCCGCGCTCGACATCGAAGATGCGGTTGATGAGGCGCGTCAGGGTGGTCTTGCCGGAACCGGTCTGACCGACGATAGCCACGGTCTCGCCCGGATGCGCCACAAAGCTGATGTTGTTCAGGACAGGCTGCCCGTCATAGCCAAAGCTGACGTTCTCGAAAACCACCTCACCGCGCATCGGTTGCGCCAACCCGGTTACGTTCTCGTCCAGGTCGGTTTCGGTGTTGATGATGGCCAGGATGCGCCGCGCGCTGGCGATGCCCAGTTGCACCAGGTTGAAGCTGAAGATCGAGATGAACGTGGGGAAACGCAGGGTGCTGAACAGGCCGATGAAGCCGAGGGCCTGACCCAGGGTGATCGCGCCCGCGTGCCAGAGCAGCATCCCATGCACAAATGCCCCGGCCCAGCCCAGGCTGAACATGAGCATCGGCAGGTAGCGGGCCTGAATCTCGCCCTGGCGCACAAAGTGGTCGCGGTAAACCCGCGCATTGTGTGTGAACTTTTCCCACTCGAAACGTTCCTGCACGTTAGCCTTGACCACTTCGATGCCGGTGATGGCCTCGGTCAGGCCGGCGTTGAGCGTGCCAAACTGGTCACGCATGGCCAGGCTGACCGGACTGAGCCGCCGGTTGTAGTCATAGATCGTGAGCGCCAGGGCCACCAAGAAAAGTAAGGGCACCAGCAGCAGTTCGCTGCGCAGGCGGGCGATCAGCACGATTGGCACGACCACGGCCATGGCCGAATCGGTCAGGAGCATGACCCCGGGGCTGAACATCAGGTTGAGGGTATGCACATCATTGGTGGCGCGCGCCATCACGTCACCGATGCGCTGGCGCCCGTGGAATGTCTGGCTCTTGCCCAACAGGCTGACATAAAGTTCATCGCGTGCGTCGCGCTCCACCCGCTGCGCCAGGAACTCGACCGCGTAGTTGCGGGTGAGGCCGGTCAAGCCCTGACCGACTGCCGAGCCGGCGATGACCAACGCCAATGAGAAAAGGGCCGGCAGTTGCCAGCCTGGCGTGGAAATCACATCGAAGCCGCGTCCCACATAAACCTGGATGCTGCTGTAGAAGAAATTGTTCAGCGCGGCCGCGGCAATTGCCAGCAAAGGAAACCAGGCATAGCGCAGTTGGTGCGACATGATCCAACGCAGTGGCCCACCGCGGTTGAACCGGTATTCATTTTCGAGCTTGAACTCGCGCTTACTCACGCTGCCTCCCAGAATCCCCAAGCAGAAGGTTCAGAACGGCGTTCGCCGCGTCGGGAGAGTATACCATAGCCACGCCCCTGCCTGCAACGCTGGCTGCCCACCAACAGGAATTCCAAATTCCCGACACAGGTTGTTCGACCTATTTTAGCGTTCCGGCACGGGTCTGGTAAAATAGCCTTAGCGCATCACAGGATCTGAGGCTGTGACGCCTCACCCATTCGACCTCAAGTGTTGTTCGTGCTTTGAGTGAAGGATCCATGACTGAATCATCCATGACTCCCGATTCCCGTGCTTTTCGTAACACCATTGGCCTGTTTGCCACCGGCGTCACCGTGATAACGACCGAGATCAAGGGTGAGGTTCACGGCATGACCGCGAACGCAGTCGCCTCGCTCTCGCTCGACCCCATGCTCCTGCTGGCCTCTGTGGGGAAGAAAGCCCGCATGGCCGGCCTGCTGCAGGAAGCATCCACCTTTACGGTCAATATCTTGCGCGCCGATCAGGAATCGCTCTCGACTTTCTTTGCCGGCGGCTGGAAAGAGCCTGAACCGCCACCGTTCCAATTTGCCGGCTGGAAAGAGCAACCGCAGATGGGCATGACGCGTCTGGAGAACGTGCTGGCCGCGATCGCCTGTGTCAAACATGAGATTTTGGAGGGCGGCGATCACTGGATCATCGTCGGTCGCGTCGTGGCCCTGCATCAAGGCGAACCCCCACGCTCGCCCCTCCTTTTCTACGGCGGGCGTTACTACCAGTTGGATGTGACGAAAGAACATCCGGCTCCGCCCCGCCGGGACATGTAAATCAGCGGAGAGAGGGAGATCATGTTCGAGACTATCCACTACCAGGTGACGAGCGCCATCGCGACGATTGTGCTCAATCGGCCGGAGAAGTTGAACGCGCTCAACGAGCGAATGACGCACGAAATGCTTGAGGCATTCAACCAGGCCGCCCAGGATGAGCATGTGCGGGTGATTGTGCTCACCGGGGCCGGCCGCGGCTTCAGCGCAGGGCAGGACCTGGAGGACTTGCAGCATCGGTCCGACGATGTCAGCATCGGCGATCACCTGCGCCGCGGTTACAATGCCCTGGTGCTGCTCATGCGCACCATCGAGAAGCCGGTCATCACCGCCATCAACGGCGTCGCGGCCGGGGCCGGCATGAGCATCGCCCTGGCTGGCGATTTTCGCCTGGCCAGCGACCGGGCCAGCTTCATCCAGGCCTTCATCAGGATTGGCCTCATCCCGGACAGCGGCTCCACCTGGCTGCTGCCGCGCTTGATCGGCCCCACGCGCGCCCTGGAGTTGATGACCACCGGCGATCGCCTCAGCGCGGCCGATGCCCTGGCCTGGGGTCTGGTCAACCGTGTCATTCCCGCGGAGGAGTTCGAGGCGACCGTCGCCGCGTGGGCGCGGCGCCTGGCCGAAGCGCCCACCCGTGCGTTGGGGCTGACCAAGCGTGCCTTCAACCAGGCGCTGACCAGCACGCTGGCCGAAGCCCTGGAAGTTGAAGCCGTTCTCCAGGACGTGGCCGGCGCCACCGCGGACAGCCGCGAAGGGGTGCAAGCCTTTCTCGAAAAACGCGCCCCGGTTTTCACGGGGCGTTGAGCGCGACCACCCCGTTCACGAGGAGCAGCACGATGCCCAGCCCACTTCCTGCCAGCCTACCCGCCGATTTGCAGGCGCGCCTGGCCGCTGCCGGTGTCCGTGACACCACCGATTTGCCTGCGGCGCTCGATCGCGACCCTGCCCTGCGCGCCGCCTGGATGAGCTTCCTGGCTGAATACCAGGATGAGATTGTGCAGGCCGCGCTGTTGGCGTTCTTGAGCGCGCCTGACTTCGACGCCCTGCAAACGCTCGCCGGCCAGGCGCCGTTCATTCTGGAGGAGGGCTTCAGCGAAACGGTCAACGAGGTCATCGCGCAGGCAGAGGAGGCCGAAGAAACCGATTTTGCCGAAAGCGTGCGCCTGCGCCTGGCGGGGTTGCGCCAGATCAAGGCTGGCATGGCTCTGTCGCCGCTGGCCCAGGCCCTGATGGCTTTTGTGCAGGCGCCCGATGACGCCGCCGCGGGCGCCGTGTTTGCGGCTCAACGCCAATTGCTCCTGCCCCAGGAAGCGCAGCGCAGCCTGGAAGATCATATCCGCAGCAACGACCCGACCGCGCAAGATCACCTGGCCGGCCGGCGCCGCCTTCTGCATCGCCTGCGCCAGGGCGAGCCATGAGCGGCCGCTGATGCCAACCTCCTGGCATGGGCAAACGATCCTCATCACCGGGGCGGCCGGCGGTGTGGGGCGGGCCTGTGCCCAGCTTCTGGCGGCCGAAGGCGCGCACCTGGCCCTGGTGGATCGCGATGGTGCCGCGCTGTCTGGCGTGGCAGCCGCCCTGGGCAACCAGGCCACGGTGGCTTGCTGGGCGCTGGATGTCACCGACGCTGCCGCGGTGCAGGCGCTCGTCGCCGTCGCGGAGGCGCGCCTGGGGCCATTAGCCGCGGTCATCCACGCGGCCGGCATTCTGCGTACCGGCTTTGTTCAGGCCACACCACCGGCCGATTTCCACGCACAGATGACAACCAACTACCTGGGGACGGTTCATGTCTGCCTGGCCGCGCTGCCTGGCATGATGGCGCGTGGGCGTGGGCGTCTCATCACCCTGGCCAGCATCAACGCGCTGCGTTCGTTTCCGCAGTTTGCCGCGTACGCGGCCAGCAAAGCGGCCGTGCTCAGCTTTGCTCAGACCCTGCGCGATGAATTGGCGCTGCAAAAGAGCGACGTGCGCATCGCAGTGGTATGTCCACCGACGATCCGCACGTCGTTGGTTCTGAATCTTCCTGACCCCCCGCCCATTTATCGGCATTTTCCCTGGCTGACGCCGGAACAGGTGGCGCGCGCGATCCGCCGTGCGCTGGACGGGGATCAATTCCTGGTCTATGTCAACTGGCAGTCGTGGGGAATCCACTGGCTGACACGCCTGGCGCCCCGCCTGACCGACCGCCTGGTGCGACGTTGGAGTCAGGGGTGATTTTCTTGCCACGAATGGCACGAATTTCACCAAAGAGGCGCCCAGCCCACGCAGGTGGGCTTCGCAGCCGTTGCAGCGACTTACAGTCGCCCGGCCGAAGAGCAATTTGACAGCCTCGCACCGGCATGATAAAATCCTATCTATGAAAACGTTACCATGATAACCTTATCATGAGGACGCCAGTGCAGCCAGCCTGGGGGGAATGTGGCGACGATTGTTGATGTAGCCAAACGCGCAGGAGTGTCAACCGTCACGGTGTCGCGCGTGATCAATGAGGCGCCCAACGTCAATGTGACCACCCGCGCACGGGTGGAGCAGGCGGTGCGCGATCTCGGCTATGTTCCCAACGTCGCGGCGCGCAGCCTGCGTTCCAAGCGCACTCGCTCCCTGGCGCTGATCGTGCCAGACATTACCAACGCCTTCTGGACCACGGTCTCACGTGGGGTTGAAGACGCGGCGCAGAGTCAGGGCTACTCCGTTCTGTTGTGCAACACCGATGAGGATCTGGTCAAGCAGCAGCGCTACCTGGATGTCATCGTCAGCCGCCGCGTGGATGGCGTCATCATGGCGCCCTGTGACGCCGACGCGGCCAAGCTGGCGCCGTTGCGCAATCATCGCATCGCGACCGTGTTGATTGATCGGCGCATCATTGGCTGGGACCTGGACATGGTGTATGGCGATTCCTTGTCTGGCGCCTATGCCTTGACCAGTCACTTGATTGATCTCGGCCACCGCCGCATTGCCATGCTGTCAGGGCCGGAGGGCGCGCCCACAGCCGAGGATCGCATCGTTGGCTACTGCCGGGCGCTGGCAGATGCCGGCATCGAACCTGACCCGTGCTTGATTCGCCGGGGGGGCTTCAACTGGCGAGCCGGTGATGAGCTGACCAACCAGCTCTGGCGTGAGGGCAACACGCCGACGGCGATCTTTGCGGCCAACAACGCCATCGCCATCGGTGTAATCGGGGCCTTGGGCAAACTGGGCCTGCGCATTCCACAAGATGTAGCGTTGGTCTGCTTCGACGATTTACCTCACGCCGTCAAGTTTTTCCCCTTTCTCACCGTCATTGCGCAGCCGGCCTACGACATGGGGGCCAACGCGGCCCAACTCCTGCTGAGCCGCCTGGAATCGCCCGTACCCTTGAAGCCGCGGCGTGTGGTGTTGCCGGTGCGCATGGTGGTGCGCTACTCGTGTGGCAGCACCTTGAAAGAGCCTCAACATTCTACGCTGAGTCTGCCCCTGGAGGGTCTCGTCCCCCCCAGGGAGTTCCTGGTCAAGCCACTGGCGCCGGAGGAATCTGCTGGATTGGCGGGACTGGAAGCCGGCCGCACGACCGATGGACGCCGGCGCCACGGCCGGCGCACGGCGCCGCTGGCGCCGGACAAACCGGATCTGGGCCGTCTACGGCAGGTGTTCAATTTCCGTGAGGCAGATCGTCCGCCGCGCGTGGAGCTGCGTATCGGTGGGCGCAATGTGTACGAGTATGTGTTGGAACGACCACTGAAACAGGAGGTTGCGGCCGGCCGTTCCGGCGCCTTCGCTGCGCCTCCTGAGGCGCAGGTCGAGTTCGCCCAGCATGTGGGCCTGGATGCGATTGGCTGCGAGTTTGCCTGGCACGCCGAAACCTGGGCTGACGATGCTGTCGTCTCTGTCACCGATATGGCGCGGTTGGAGCCTGCGCCATTGGCCTGGCAACTGGGCCAACTGGAGCGCTATCTGCGGGCCGCGCAAGGCGCCGGCGTGGGGGTCTTCGCCAGTTTCAGCGGCTGTTTTGCCAATGCGCTGCGCTCGTTGAACGGCCGCGGCGCGGCTGATTTGCCTCTCCTGGAGCGGGTGATGGATTTGCTGGCGGCGCATGGTGAACGCCTGATCCGCGCTGTTTGCGATCGTTTCGCCGATGATTTGGCCTTTGTCTTGATCGCCGATGACGTGGCCAACGACCAGGGTTTGGCTTTGCCGCCGGAGTTATTTGCCCAACTGGCGCCAGGCCGCCTGCAACGCCTGATTGCCCCGGTGCTGGAGCACGGCGTGCCCGCGGTGCTTCATTCCACCGGTCAGGTGGCGGCCGCGCTGCCCTTTGTGCAGCAGGCCGGTTTCCGGGCAATTCACGGCCTGGATCCGGCGTTCAATGACCTGGATGCGCTGCACGCGGCCTGGGCGGGCAGGTTGGTTCTCATGGGCGGCATCTCCGAAACTCTGCTGATCGAAGGACCGCGTGAGAAGATCGAGGCGACCGTTGCCGAGACGTGCCGGCGCTTGGCGGGGCAGGGAGGCTACGTGCCCGGTTCGCCCCGCGGAATTTCGGACGCTATCCCGCCCGCGAATTTCGTCGCGATGATCGAAGCGACCCGGCCGCGATCCCAGCCGTAGATTGTCACATCAGGGCAAGGAGGACGACGCATGAGTGAAACCCTCGTGGTGATGGAAGGGATTGACAAGAGCTTTCCTGGCGTTCATGCGCTGGATCAGGCGCACTTCGAACTGCGTCCCGGCGAGGTGCATGCCCTGGTCGGTGAGAACGGCGCAGGCAAATCCACCCTGATGAAGATTCTCTCCGGCGTCTACCGCAAGGACGCGGGCCGCATCTATTACAGGGGCCAGGAAGTGGACATCCCCAACCCACGCGCGGCGCAGGACTTGGGCATCAGCATCATTCACCAGGAATTGAACCTGATGCCGCACCTGACCGTGGCGCAGAACATCTTCATCGGCCGCGAACCGCGGCGCGGCGTCCGCTTCCTCGTAGACGACGATGCGACCAACAAGAAGGCCGAGCAGCTCTTCGAGATGATGCACCTGAAACTGAACCCGCGCACGAAAGTGGCCGATCTCACCGTCGCCATGCAGCAGATGGTAGAAATTGCCAAGGCCCTGTCGTTCAACTCTGAAGTGCTCATCATGGACGAGCCGACCGCCGCGCTGACGGAATCGGAAATAGACGATCTTTTCCGTATCGTGCGCCAACTGCGGGCAAAGGGCGTGGGCATCGTGCATATCTCGCACCGCCTGGAGGAGTTGAAACAGATCTCCGATCGCATCACGGTGATGCGCGATAGCCGCACGATTGACACCGTCAACACCAAAGAAGTGACGATTGACCAGATCATCAGCCTGATGGTGGGCCGCACGATCTTCGAGTCCACCCCGGAGCTGCCGGAAAGGCCCAGCCAGGATATCGCGCTGGAAGTGAAGGGCCTGAATCGGGGCAGGGTGTTGCGCGACATCAATTTTCGCCTCAAGAAGGGCGAAATCCTGGGGTTTGCCGGGCTGATGGGCGCCGGTCGCACCGAGGTGGCGCGCGCCATCTTCGGCGCCGACCCGTACGATTCCGGCCAGATGGTCATCAAGGGCCAGTCGGTGCAGATCAGGCATCCGCGCGACGCGGTCAGGCATGGCATCGCCTATCTGTCTGAGGATCGCAAACGCTACGGCCTGGCGCTGGGCCTGGACGTGGAAACCAACATTGCCCTGGCCTCGCTGCGTAAGTTCATCAACGGGCTGGGTTGGGTCAACACGAACCGGACTCACAAGACGGCGCAGGAGCACGTCCAGGCGTTGGCCATCAAGACGCCCGGACTCAGGCAGCGTGTGCGCAACCTTTCCGGCGGCAATCAGCAGAAAGTCATTGTCGGCAAGTGGCTGACCGCCGATACTGACATTCTGATTTTCGACGAGCCGACCCGCGGCATTGATGTCGGCGCCAAGAGCGAGATTTACCGGCTGTTGAACGAGTTGGCGCAGCAGGGCAAGGCCATCATGATGATCTCGTCGGAACTACCCGAAATTCTACGCATGAGTCATCGCATCGTGGTGATGTGCGAGGGTCGGATCACCGGTGAGCTGACCGCGGCTGAAGCCACGCAGGAACGGATCATGAAATATGCAACGCAGCGCGGCAGTATTGTTGACGCAGCCGCGGCGACGACCGCAAGCGAGGAAGGTTGAGCCATGACTAGCAAGACAACACCTGCGACGACCGCCAAACGAGTGCTGATCCGCCCCGACGCCATGCAGAAGATTTTGGCCTTTGCCGGCCTGATCGTGATCTTCATCGGCTTTTCGCTGGCATCGCCCTACTTCCGCCAGTTCGACAACGTTGTCGCCATTCTGCTTTCGACCGCGGTCAACGGCGTGCTGGCCCTGGGCGTCACCTTTGTCATTGTCACCGGCGGCATTGATCTCTCCATCGGCACGGTGTTGACCTTCTCCGCGGTGATGAGCGGCGTGTTCATCGTTGACCTGGGACTGCCGGTAGGGGTCGGCGTCATCGGTGGCCTGCTGGCGGGCACCCTGTGCGGCATGGTCAACGGCATCGTCATCGCGAAGATGAAGATCCCGCCCTTCATCGCCACCCTGGGCATGATGATGATCACCAAAGGCCTGTCGCTGATCCTGTCACACTCCAAGCCGGTCTATCTGCTCGATACCCCCGCGTTCAACCAGATTGCGATGGGGTCCATCCTGGGCCGCCTCATTCCCGGTTTTGATATTCCCAACGCCGTGCTGATTCTCTTCGGCGCCGCGTTGGTGGCCAGCCTGATCCTGAGCAAGACGATCCTGGGCCGCTACACCTTTGCGATGGGCAGCAACGAAGAGGCCACGCGCCTCTCCGGCGTCAATGTGGACACATGGAAGATCGCCGTCTACTCGCTTTGTGGCCTGTTCGCCGGTTTAGGCGGCGTGCTGATGGCCGCGCGCCTCAACTCCGCACAGCCCGCGTTGGGCGCCGGCTATGAACTGGACGCCATCGCCGCGGCGGTGATTGGCGGCACCTCGCTGAGCGGCGGTGAAGGCACCATCCTGGGCACCATCATCGGCGCGTTCATCATGAGCACGCTGACCAACGGCCTGCGCATCATGGCTGTGCCGCAGGAATGGCAGATGGTGGTGACCGGTGTGATCGTCATCTTCGCGGTGTACGCCGACATCGTGCGGCGCCGGAACACGTAGGCGCGGGCAGGGGTGACGGCAATACTCTGTTGGTTGTTAGGGGATCGTTCAAGTGATGAGCGGTTGGAATTCATGCTTGAGCATCCCTGAGGCCCATTGTGGGCTTGACAATAAGTTTCGTTGCACACAGAAGGAGCAGAACGTATGAAGAAGAATTGGTTCGTTGTACTGACCCTGTTGGTTGTTGCATCGCTGCTGACCGGGTGCGGGACCGCCGCCCCCACGCCAGCCGCCTCCGGGGATATTTACATCCCTGTGATTTCCAAGGGCTTCCAGCATCAGTTCTGGCAGGCCGTCAAGATGGGCGCTGAGCAGGCCGCGAAGGATTACAATGTGAAGATCACCTTCGAAGGGCCGGAATCAGAAAGCCAGGTTGACAAGCAGGTTGAGATGGTGGAGGCTGCGCTCGCCAAGAACCCCAAGGCGCTCTGTCTGGCTGCGCTCGATAGCAAGGCCCTGATCCCGCTGCTGGAGAAGGCCAAGGCCGCCAACATCCCGGTTGTCGGTTTCGACTCCGGCGTGGACAGCGATATCCCGGTCGCAACGGCCGCCACCGACAACATCGCCGCGGCCGCGTTTGCCGCGGACAAGATGGCCGCGTTGATCAACAACGAGGGCAAGATCGCGGTCATCGTGCATGATCAGACCAGCCGCACCGGCATTGACCGCCGCGATGGCTTCGTCAATCGCATCAAGGAGAAGTACCCGAACATCACGATCGTGGATGTGCAGTACGGCGGCGGCGACCATGCCAAGTCCACCGACCTGGCCAAGGCGATCATGCAGGCCAATCCTGATCTGAAGGGCTTCTTCGGCGCCAATGAAGGCTCGGCCGTCGGCGTGATCAACGCGGTCACGGAGATGAACAAGAGCGGTAAGATCGTGGTGATCGGCTATGACGCCGGCAAGCTGCAAAAGCAGGCTGTGCGCGATGGCCTGATGGCTGGCGCCATCACCCAGGACCCGGTCGGCATCGGCTACAAGGCTGTCGAAGCCGCGGTCAAGGCGATCAAGGGCGAGAAGGTCGAGAAGAACATTGACACCGGGTTCAAGTGGTGGGATAAGACCAACGTGGACTCGGAAGAGATGAAGCCGCTCCTGTACGATTGATCGTCAGGGAGAGCGTTAGGGAGCGATTGAAATCGCGCCTGACGGGCGTTCCGCCGCCAGGTCGGCCTGCGCCGACCAGCGCGTCCACGCAGGTGGACGCCCGGCGGAACGCCCCTTCGCCCCGAATTCATTCGGCGGCGTCTTCGCATCGTCAGGGAGAGCGATTGAAATCGCGCCTGACGGGCGTTCCGCCGCCAGGTCGGCCTGCGCCGACCAGCGCGTCCACGCAGGTGGACGCCCGGCGGAACGCCCATTCGCCCCGAATTCATTCGGCGGCGTCTTCGCATCGTCAGGGAGAGCGATTGAAATCGCGCCTGACGGGCGTTCCGCCGCCAGGTCGGCCTGCGCCGACCAGCGCGTCCACGCAGGTGGACGCCCGGCGGAACGCCCCTTCGCCCCGAATTCATTCGGCGGCCATGAGCCGCGGCTCGCCCTACTGACAAAAATGGCTCATGGACAACGACACAATTGCAGGGAGACCAACCATGCAAAAAGCGATGGCTCTTTCCGATTCTGTCCCCGTAGTCGCGCACAACACCCCCGCGATCGGCGTGTTCGTGGCCGGCGACCCGCGCATTGATGCCGCCAGCCGCCAACGCTGCCGCAACATCTGCCAGATGGTGGCTGACATGCTGGCCGATCGGGTCAAACTTCCTGACGGCTCGGCGGTCAAAGTCGTCTGGTCGCCCACCCTGGTGGACGGCGAACCGCAGGCGGATGCGGTCGCCAAGCAGTTTCAGGACGCCGGCGTCAAGATCCTGGTCTGTACACCCGACACCTGGGCCTTTCCGCAGCTCAGCGTGATTTCGCTGCTCGCTCAATTCCCCAGGGATACCCCGATCAACTTCACCTGTGGAAATTCCGGCCCCAAACCTGGGGTCGTCTTTGCGCACGCGGTCAACGGCGCGCTGGCGCAGTACGGCAAGCTCTCGCACCTCAACGTAGGCTCATGGCCTGACAGCGGCATGAACCCGCCGATGAGCGAGGGCACGGCGCAGGCGCTGGTGGATTGGGCCTACGCGGCCGTGACTACCCAGGCGCTGAAGGGGCGCCGCGTGGTCATCTTCGGCCATGACAGCATGGGCATGGAAACCGCGCTCGCGCACGTCATCCCCACGCGGCGTCAGTTTGGCGTGGAAATCACCCGCCTGGACATGAAGCTGCTCTCCGACATGCTCGCCAGGAAAGCCTATGACGCGGCCGAACTCAAGGCGCTGCGGGGTTTCGTGGATCATCACCTGGGCCAACGGCTGGAACTGCGCGACCAGGTGGACTCGGACCGGTTCGATCAGAGCCTGGCGCTCTACCTGATCACGCGCAATCTGTTGACTGATCTGAACGCGGTGGGCGGCGGCTTCATGAGCCAGCTCGAATGGGGCTCCGATCTGCGGGGTATTCCGCTGCCGGTGGCCGACGCCATGGAGTCCTTCTTCAACTCGACCTTCGATCACAACGGCCGCAAGACGCCGGTCCCCTTCGCCACCGAGGCCGACATGCAAGGGCTGCTCACCATGCTCTTCATGTCCGGTTTGACCGGCGGCGCTCCGCCCCTCTTCATGGATTTCCGCAAGGTGTGGGAGCCGTGGGAATTGAAGGCGCTGGCGCAGAAACTTGATTTCAGTCTGCCCGACGCGACCTGGGCGAACAAGGGCCTGGTGGATGGCGATAACTCTGGCAGTGCGTCGTTCGATTGGGCCGCGGCGCCGGGCGCCAGCGTGGACGAGATCATGGCCGCCGTCAGTATGCCGCTGGCCGATTCCGGCTACTTCCCCGGCATGGGCAACTCGGTCACCTTCATCTCGCCGGGTGGCCTGACCGGTATTGCCGGGCGCCTGACTTTCAGCGATCTCTGCGGCATTTTCAGTATGAGCTGGGACGAGGCCAGTTCGGCCGGCGTGCCCGAACCGCTCGCCACCGCGCTGTGCAAAGCCACCACGCCGCAATGGCCGCACACGTTTGTGGTGCCCAAGTACGCCACGATGGGCGAGTACAAGCATCTGCCGCCGGCCAACCATTTTCACATGGTGCAGGGACTCAGCCCGGCACGGCTGCAATACTGGATGGACTTGAACTGCGTCCTGTCGCAGGCCAACTGGAGCGCCCGCCCAGCGTTCATCGAAGGGGTGGATCGGCCGCTGCCGTTGCTTTACGCCGCCAACGGTGGTGAAAACAACGCCAAGCTGATGCTGGGACGGAAGCTTTGACACGAAAAAGCCCAAACGCAAAGACGCCACGGCGCAGGGGCGCAAAGGCTTTCCCGATCGAGGAGAACCGTGAACCGGTCTACACGCAATTACCTTGCGCTTGACCTCGGCGCTTCGGGGGGGCGGGCCATCGTCGGTCGCTTCGACGGAGAACGCCTGACGCTGGTCGAGCTGCACCGCTTCGCCAACGGGCCGGTGCAACTGCCGCGCGCCGACGGGGGAACCAGTCTGCACTGGAATATCCTGGGCCTGTTCGCCGAGATCAAAGAGGGGCTGCGCCGGGCCGCGGCCGCCGGCAACGGCCCGCTGACCAGCCTGGGCATTGACACCTGGGGGGTGGATTTTGGCCTGCTGGATGGCCGCGGCCAACTGCTCGGCAACCCCTACCACTATCGCGACAGCCGCACCGATGGCATGATGGGGGCTGCGTTCCGTCGCGTGCCACGCGAGGAGATCTTTGCCGCAACCGGCATTCAGTTCATGCAGTTGAACACGCTCTATCAGCTCCTGGCCCTGGCCGAACGCCAGGACCCCGGCCTGACCGCGGCCGCCACCCTGCTGCTGACGCCCGATCTGCTCAACTACTGGCTGACGGGCCGGGCGCTGAGCGAGCGCACCATTGCCAGCACCACGCAGTTTCTCGATCCCTACCGCGGTCAATGGGCCGTTGACCTGCTGGCGCGGCTCGGCCTGCCGACGCACATCCTGCCGCCCATCGTGGAGCCGGGCACGGTCCTGGGCGATCTGCTGCCGCACGTGGCCGCGGAAACCGGCGCGCAGGGCGTGCTGGTTGTGGCTCCGGGCTGTCACGACACCGCGAGCGCGGTGGCCGCGGTGCCGGCAGAAGGCGCGCATCACGCCTACCTCAGCTCCGGCACCTGGTCGCTGCTGGGCGTCGAAACGCAGGCGCCGGTCATCAACGCGGCCAGCCTGGTCGCCAACGTGACCAACGAAGGCGGCGTGTGCGGCACCGTGCGCCTGCTGAAGAACATCACCGGGCTGTGGATCATCCAGGAATGTCGCCGCGCCTGGGCCGCCGCGGGTCGCCCCCTGTCGTGGGATCAGATCGTGGCCGCGGCCGGGGCAGCCATGCCGGCCACGGCCGTGATTGATGTGGACGCGGCCGAGTTCGCAGCCCCTGGCGATATGCCCGGCCGTGTGCGCGCCTTTTGTCAACGCACGGGCCAGCCTGTGCCAGATACCGCCGGCGCACTGGCGGCCGTGGTCTATGAGAGCCTGGCGCTGAAGTATCGCAGCACGCTGGCGCGCATCGAGGGGTTGACCGGCCGGACGGCCGCGCCGCTGCACATCGTGGGCGGCGGCAGCCAGAACCGCCTGCTCAATCAATTGGCCGCCGACTTCACCGGCCGGCCGGTCATCGCCGGGCCGGTGGAAGCGACCGCCATCGGCAACATCCTGATGCAGATGCTGGCGACCGGCGCCCTGGCCTCCCTGGCCGAGGGTCGCGATCTCGTGCGCCGCTCCTTCGAAGTCGAGGCGTTCGAACCGCGGCCGCGCCCCGACCGGGATGAGCGGCTCGGTCGCCTGGAAGCGTTGACATGAAACGAACGAACGTTCATTTGACACCCGCCGTCTTTGGCGAGCGAGAGCGACTGCTGGTGGAATGTGGGCCGCTGACGGCCAGCACGTTTCGCTACGACAGCGGCGTCTGCGCGCTGCGGCTGCGCAACGAGTTGGGCGAGTTGGTCATGCTGCCGTTCCAGGGTCAACAGATCTGGTCGGCCGCGTTCGGCGGTCGCGATCTGACCATGAAGTCCATGTTCAGCGCGCCGCGACCGACGCGCAATTATCTGGAGACCTACGGCGGGTTCCTGATTCACTGCGGCGCAACGGCCATGGGCGTCCCCGGCGCGACACGATAGCCATCCGCTGCATGGTGAACTGCCCAATGCGCCCTACGAGCGCGCCTGGCTGGTGCTGGGGGAAGATGCGCAGGGGGCGTACCTGGGGCTGAGCGGCGAGTACGAACATATCATGGCGTTCAGCCATCACTACGTGGCGCGGCCGGAGGTGCGCCTGGTCGCGGGCCGCGGACAAGCGTTCATTTCGATCACCATCGAGAACCGCAAGCGGACGCCGATGGAGACGATGTACCTGGCGCACATCAACTTCCGGCCGGTGGACAACGGGCGCTTGATCTACAGCGCGGCCTGCACGCCGCAGACGGTGCGCGTGCGCCGCAGCATTCCGTCGCACATCAGGCCGCCGGCCGGGTACGCTGAGTTTCTGGAGGAGCTGGCGCAGCATCCCGAACGCCACCATGTGCTGGCGCCCGGCCTGGCGTTCGATCCTGAGGTGGTGTTTTTCATTGATTATCTGGCCGATGCGGACGGCTGGGCGCATTCCCTGCAGGTTCACCCCGACGGATCGGCCGACATCGTCTCCCACCGGCCGGCGCAGCTCGATCATGGCGTGCGTTGGATCAGCCGCACCGCTGACCAGGACGCGCTGGGGCTGTGTTTGCCTGCCACGGCCGAGCCGGAAGGGTACACGGCTGAGAAGGCCAAGGGGCATGTGCGGCAACTGACCGGCGGCGCAGCGCTGCGCTTCGAGATGACGGCCGGCTACCTGGCGCCCGCTGAGGCGGCGCGGTTGATCGAAAAAATAGGAGAAACGACAACACATGGCACTTGAAGTACCTTACCCAGACCTTGCCGAGCTCATCGCGGCGATTGGCGAAGCGGGCCAGCGCCTGTCCGAGATCGAAGCCTCGGAGGGCGCGGCCGGCAACATCTCAGTTTACATCGGCTGGCCGCTGGAGCCGCGGCGCATCTTCCCGCAGGCCGAGACCATCGCCCTGCCCGAGGCCGTGCCTGAGCTGGCCGGCCGGCTGTTCCTGGTCACCGGTTCGGGCCGGCGACTGCGCGACATCATTCACGACCCGGCCGCCAACCTGGGCGCGCTGGTGGTGAACGAGGGCGGCGCTACCGGCGCGCTCTACACCTCCCAGCGGCGGCTCTTTGCCCGGCTGACCAGCGAGTTCAACTCACACCTGGCCGTGCATCGCCAGCAGATTCGGCGTTCGGGCACCAACTTCCATGCGGTCGTCCATGCGCAGCCGGTGCATATCGTCCACTTGAGCCACATTGCCGACTACCGTGACGAGACCTATCTCAACCGCCATCTGCTGCGCTGGCAGCCAGAGACGATCATCACCCTGCCGGAAGGGTTGGGTATTGCGCCTTTCTTCCCGCCCGGTTCGGCCGATCTGATGACCGCGACGCTGGCCGCGCTGCGCGATCATCCGGTGGTGTTGTGGTGCAAGCACGGCCTTGTGGCGCGTTCGGACCAATCGGTGAAACGGGCCGCTGACCGCATCGAATACGTGGAGACGGCGGCGCGTTACGAGTTCATGAACCTGGTCAACGGCAACCGCGCCGAGGGCTTGACAGCCGAGGAGATCAGGGCCATCGCGGCCGCGTTCAATGTCAAGCAGAGCTATTTTTGATTTATGCCAGAACAAAGAGGTAATGGGCGATGAATGGTTGGAACGGCAGCGTGGTAGATATCAACCTGACCAACAGGGAGACCAAGACGTATGCGCTGGACATGGACATGGCGCAGCAGTTTCTCGGCGGCCGCGGCCTGGGCGGCCGGCTGCTGTGGGACCTGGTGGGGCCGGAGGTGGCGCCGCTGGCGCCGGAGAATGTCCTGATCTTCGCCGTCGGCCCGCTCACCGGAACCGGCTACCAGACCAGTAATCGCTTTTCGGTCAGCACCAAGAGTCCACTGACGGGCACGATCCTTGACGCCAACAGCGGCGGCTTCTGGGGCATGCAGTTCAAGAAGACCGGTTACGATGTGCTGATCGTGCGCGGCCGCGCCGATCATCCCGTCTTCATCGAAATCACGCCGGCGGGGGTGAGCATCCAGGACGCGGCGCCGCTGTGGGGTTTGCGCGTGAAAGAGGTGACGCAGCGCCTGGGGCAGAACAACAACCGGCGCAATGTCCTGTGCATCGGCCCGGCTGGCGAGAACCTGGGGCTGATGGCGGCCATCATGAACGATGGCGAACGCGCCCTGGCCCGCGGCGGCCCCGGCGCGGTGATGGGCAGCAAGAATCTGAAGGCGGTTGTGGTGGAAGGCAAGACGCGGCCGGAGATCGAAGATGATGAGCGGTTCAAGTTCCTGCTCTACGAAAGCCGCAAGATGCTGCGCGCCAGCCCGCTCACCAGCCAGGCGCTGCCAGAATTTGGCACCGCGGTGGTGATGAACCTGATCAACGCCATCGGCGCGCTGCCCACGCGCAACTTCCAGGCCGTGCAGTTTGAGCACGCGGAGGCCATCTCCGGCGAGGCGCTGCGCGACAGCTACCTGGTGGACAACGCGGCCTGCTGGGCCTGCCCCATCGCCTGTACGCGCATCAGCAAGACCGACAAGGTGGCAGGCGAAGGGCCGGAGTACGAATCGGTCTGGGCGTTCGGCGCACAGTGCGGTATCGGCGATCTGGCCGCGATCATCGAAGCCAACTCGCTGTGCAACGACTTTGGCCTGGACACCATCTCGGTCGGCTCCACCATCGGCTGCCTGATGGAACTGAGCGAGCGCGGGCTGGTGGACAGCGATCTGCGCTTTGGCCGGGCCGACCTGCTGGCGGGGGCAGTGGAAGACATCGCGCTGCGCCGCGGCCTGGGCGCGGACATGGCCGAGGGCAGCCGGCGCCTGGCCGCGAAGTACGGCGCGCCAGAGCTTTCGATGAGCGTCAAGGGGCTGGAACTGCCGGCCTACGACCCGCGCGGCATGCAGGGGCAGGGCCTGCTCTTCGCCACTTCGAACCGCGGCGCTTGCCACATGCGCGGCAACATGCTGGGGCTGGAGGTGCTCGGCCTGCCCAAGCTGATTGACCGCTTCCAGGTGCAGGGCAAGTCGGCCTACGTCACGCTGCATCAGAACAGCGCGGCCGCGATTGACTCGCTGGTGCTGTGCAAGTTCACCAACATGGCGGTGGCCGATGAATACTTCGCCCGCGTGCTCAGCGCGGTCACCGGGCTGCCCTACTCCACGGGCGACCTGATCCGGGCCGGCGAACGCATCTGGAACCTGGAGCGCCTGTACAACCTGCGCGAGGGCTTCACCGCGGCGGACGACACGCTGCCCAGGCGCCTGCTGGAAGAACCCGCGCCGGCCGGCCCCAGCGCCGGTTGGACGGTGAAGCTGGAGCAGATGCGCCGTGAGTATTATCGGACGCGCGGCTGGGACGCGGCCGGCGTGCCGAAACCGGCCAAGCTGGCCGAGTTGGGGTTGGAGAAGTTGACCGCGTGACCCGTATGTGATGATAGGCGGTGAAATCACGCCGGAGGCGATGACCGACGGGGTAGGGAGCAATTTATGATTGACGAACGCATCTTCAAGCAATTCCAGGAGATTGGCCGTGATCTGTACGTGGCCGGCCTGATCAGCTCGCACGGCGGCAACTTGAGCCTGCGCCTGGGCGATCGCCTGGTCATCAAACGGCGGGGCGCGATGTTGGGCCGCCTGCAGCCGCACGACCTGGTGGAAACCGACCTGGAGCGCAACGACAGCGGGGTGGCGCTGGCCTCCACCGAGCTGCTGGTTCACCGCGCCGTCTACAAGGCCACGCCAGCGCTGGCGATCGTTCACTGTCACCCCCGCGCGGCCATCGCCTATTCGCTCTCCCGCGATGAGATCGTGCCGATTGACAACGAGGCGTCCTATCTGCTCAAGAAGGTGCCGGTGATCTACGAGGAGTTCGCCTCCGGCACGCCGGAGATGGCAAAGAACGTGGCGCAGACGTTGTCGAAGTACAAGATCGTCATGCTGCGCGGCCACGGCAGCTTTGCCATCGGCCAGACCCTCGACGAAGCGTTCTTTTGGTCCTCCGTACTCGAAGAGGCCTGCCAGATCAGCGTCTACGCCCGGCAGATCAACGAGCCGTTCATCGAGTATCGCAAGGGCAGCGACGCGTATACGAAGTGGTAGGGTGGGGAATGGGGGCATCGTGAACAGAACATACACCATCGGACTCGATTACGGGACGCAGTCGGCGCGGGCGCTGTTGGTGCGCACGGATGGACTGATTGCGGCCACGGCCGTCTGTGACTATGCGGACGGTGTGATTGATGAACATTTGCCAGGCTCACGCCGCGCGCTGGGCGCAGACTGGGCGCTGCAAAATCCGGCCGATTGGCTGACCGTGCTGGAAGCGATCGTGCCGCAGGTGCTGGCCGCGGCCGGCGTGGCCGGAGAACAGGTCATCGGCATCGGCGTGGACTTCACCGCCTGCACGATCCTGCCGACAACCGCGGACGGGACGCCGCTGTGCCAACTGCCGGCCTGGCGCGAGACGCCTCATGCCTGGCCCAAGCTGTGGAAGCACCACGCCGCGCAGCCGCAGGCCGACCGCTTCAACCAGGTGGCGGTTGCGCGTGGCGAAGCGTTCCTGGCCCGCTACGGCGGCCGAGTTTCGTCGGAGTGGCTGCTGCCCAAGGCGCTGTCCATCCTGGAGGAGGCGCCCTCGGTCTACGATGCGGCCAGTCGCATCATCGAGGGCGGCGATTGGCTGGTCTGGCAGCTCAGCGGGCAGGAGCGGCGCAACGCCTGCGCGGCCGGCTACAAGGCGTGCTGGACAAAGGGCGAGGGCTACCCGTCGGCTGATTTTCTGGCCGCGCTGCATCCGCGTTTCGCCGCGGTGGTCGAGGAAAAGCTCAGCGCGGAGGTGCTGCCGGCCGGCGCGTACGCCGGTGGGCTAACGCCGGCCTGGGCTGGCCGCTTGGGCTTACCGGCCGGCGTCGCGGTGGGCGTCGCGATGATTGATGCGCACGCGGGCGCGCTGGGCATGGGCGTGGGGACGCCGGGCGTGCTGGGGATGATTATGGGCACCAGCACCTGCCACATGCTGCTGGGCCGCGAGGCCGCGCTGGCCGAAGGCATCAGCGGCGTGGTGGAGGATGGCATCGTGCCGGGACTGTTCGGCTATGAGGCGGGGCAGGCCGGCGTGGGCGACATCTTCGCCTGGTTCGTCGAGCATGGCGCGCCGGCCGCGTATGAGGATGAGGCGCGCGCCAGCGGCGTGAGTCTGCACGAGCTGTTGAGCGCCAGGGCGGCGCGGTTGGCGCCCGGCGCCAGCGGGCTGCTGGCGCTGGACTGGTGGAACGGCTGCCGCACGCCGCTGGTGGATGCAGACCTGACCGGGGTGATTTTCGGCTACAGCCTGAACACGAAGCCCGAAGAGGTCTACCGCGCCCTGATCGAGGCCACGGCGTTTGGCACGCGGCTGGTGATCGAGACCTTCACGAGCCAGGGGGTGCCGGTGGAGCGCCTGGTGGCGACCGGTGGGTTGACCAAGAACCGGCTGCTGATGCAAATCTATGCCGATGTGACGAACCGGCCCATCGAAGTGGCGGGTACAGAGCAGGCGACCGGCCTGGGCGCGGCGATGCTGGGCGCCACGGCCGCGGGTTCGGCAGCCGGCGGCTTCGACAGCCTGGGCGACGCGGTGGCGGCGATGGCCAGCGTGCCCGCCGCTTCCTATCAGCCGGACGCAGGCGCAGCCGCGGTCTATGAGGTGCTCTACCGGCAGTACAGCCGCCTGGTGGATCAGTTTGGCCGCCGCGCCGACTCGCCGTTGAAAGCCCTGCGCCAACTCAAGCTGCGCAGCATGTAGGAGCAGTTTTCGCCACGAATTTCACGAATTTTCACGAATTGGTTTTTCGTTTTCGTGTGAATTCGTGTCATTCGTGGCAGGAGTATCCTCTGCCCACCCGCATTGTAGTCATTGTCACGCTGAGACGCGCTGCGAGGTGAAAACCCATGCCAGACATCCGGTATCGAGTCCACGAGAAGATCAGCGTCGAGCAGTTCATTGACCTGCTCCAGCGCTCCACGTTGGCCGGTCGGCGACCGCTCGACCGCGCCGAGCGCGTGCAGCGCATGCTCGACAACGCCAATCTGATCGTCACCGCCTGGGATGGAGACAGGCTCGTCGGCGTGTCCCGCGCGGTGACCGATTTCAGTTACTGCTGTTACCTCTCGGACCTGGCCGTGGATGAATCATACCAGCGTGCGGGCATCGGCAAGGAGCTTGTGCGGCGCACGCGGGAAGCCGCGGGGTTGGAATGCACCCTCCTCCTGCTCTCCGCGCCCGCGGCGATGGGGTATTATCCCAAAATCGGGTTCGAGAAACTGGAAAACGCATTCGCCATCAAGCGCGAGGCGTAGGCCCACCATGGGGCAACCCCTTGAACTCCTGCTCGACAGGAAATTCGGTTTGCAGCGCAATCCCATCGTGGGGCTGGCGCATCGGCTGGCTTGTCTGCACAACCGGGCGGGGAGGATAGGCCTGTAGGCCTGGGCATATGCTATTATGCTATAATGTAAGCATCTTTGTTTTCCATTTGGATAGCAAAGGGGCAGCCGAAGCGATGAGTAATGGCTTCTTCCCGCCGCGCCAAGCCAAAGGAATGAAACAGGAAATATCATGACCACCAGAGGGAACCATCTATCATGAACGCCCTGTTCTCCGATACTCATCCTACCGTGGAGACTCTGCAAATCCAACTCATTCCGCTGCCAGCAAGGGCAAAGTCATCATCGAGACGGAAGGGTGTTCCCGATATTTCATGCTCGGCTTGCTGGATGTTGTCGACCCTGCCAGCCTGAAACAACGTCTCGACGATTTGCGGCGCGTTGCTCAACGACCCGTATTTCAAAGATGTGCCTTCCGCAACCACAGGCGAAACCGCCCTGGCGTTTCACGCCAAAGACGACCTGCCCGAAGTGCGGCGAGGTTCTTGGAAAGCGAGGGACTGCGCTATTTTGCGGTAGTCACAGACATGTCCGCCAGAACCTCCGCCGCTCGCCCTGGCGCGGTCAAGAGTTTCGCGGGAAATCGGCGCCGCTGCCCTACAAACGCAATGAAACGCCAATTGCCCAACAATGGGGTAGCCGATGCGCCAATCCGCGTCTCTCCTCCGCCTCAACACGGAGTCGCGACTACTTCACCTGGACGCGCGTCTGTACGGGCCGTGAACCTGTGGAACTCCGTCCACCTGGTTCAGGATATTGACGACAAACGCGCCGGCGGTACGGCGTGTATTACACAAAAAAAGCCGCTCCCGCTATAGGTTCGGAGACCGTAGTCCCCAACCACGGCATGGGCCAATTTTGTCCGCTGGCAGCTCTATTATAACCCAACGATAGGTTTTGCAAAATAGCGTGTTTCGCACACAAGGCTTTTCCCTGCTGAACGGAACACCAAATGACATGAACAGGAAATATCATGACCACCAGAGGGAACCATCTATCATGAACGCCCTGTTCTCCGATACTCATCCTACCGTGGAGGCTCTGCAAATCCAACTCATTCGGCGCATGCCCGCGTGGAAGAAACTCGCCATCGTGAATGACTTGAACGAAACCGTGCGAACGCTGGCAATCAGCGGGATCAAGCAGCGCCATCCCGCCGCCACGCCCGGGGAAGTTCGCCGCATGTTGGCAGAATTGATACTCGGCGAAGATCTGGCGCGCAAGGTGTACGGCTATGCAAAGTGAAATCGCGCGAGTCGTACTGCTCGTCACACAAGCGCTGGAGCAAATCGGAATCCCCTACGCAGTGGGCGGCTCGCTTGCCAGTTCTCTGCATGGCGTCATGCGCGCCACGCTGGACGCGGACATCGTGGCAGACGTGCAACTGGCGCACATCCCAACGCTGGTCGCGCGCCGCGGATGCCGCCGCCGACGGAATGATCGCGAGCGCCATCGTTCATCTGAGGGCAAATTCCTCATCTACTACGAAACCGCCTTCCAAGTGCCGACATTCATCCGTAAACTGCGCCCCTTCGACCATCTGGCTGGCGCTGGCGACGCCAGCCGTCCGTCATTACGGCGGGTGCTGCCCGCAAGCGTCTACGTGACCCGCCCCGTCTGGACACCATCAGGCCAAACGTGGAACTGGTCGCGCCTGGGCCGTGCGCTCAGGGAGCGCCAGGTCGCCTGATATTCCTGGGCGCTCGAAAGAAGTCTGCGGCGATCTCGACCTCGCTTATTTGCGCACCTGGGCCAATGAACTCCAGGTCGCCGATCTGCTCGCACGCGCCCTTGATGAAAAGTAAATCGCCGCCCTGCACGATCCACGCGTGGACGCGCTGATCGTCCCCATCGGGCAAGGGGAACTGGTGTGTAGAGTAGTGGATTGACAGTTGCTATACATTGGTACACGGATTCACGCGGACGGACACGGATGTAAAAACGATCGGTGTCAATCCGTGTACCAGTAGCCGGTGCGAAAGCGATGCCGGTTGGCGCAGACCGACGGCTCGACCGAACTCGTGGAAGCCCTTGCGGCGGTTGCTCAGCGTAATACGAGCGGCAGGTGCAGCGAACGTTGGTTGGGGTAGTGGCCGCGATAAGCGTCCCACATCGCCTCGGTGAACGGGTCCCAGCAGCGATAGCCCTCATGGGGTTCGGTTGCCATGTAGCGGTCCTGGTAATCGAACAGCGCGTCGTGCTGCCAGTCGTCCGTGGCGTTCATGATGTGAGCCGCCAGCACAAAGCCGGCCCAGGCAGTGGCTGTGCAGCACTGGCGGTAAGCCGCGCACCAGGGCCGGTTGTCGCCGGCCGGCTCCGTCGAATGGGAGATGCCCCATTCGGCCAACCCCAAATCGGCCTGCGTGTACTCCTCCGCGTAACAACCGCGCGTGTCGGGCGCATGCGAGCGTTCGATGTCGGCCTGGGTCACGAAGAAGGTCTGCCCATCTTCCGAGAACTCCACGGCGCCTGTGCCATTGCCGGGGCCAATGCCGCGCATGGCGGCGTCGTTGAGCAGCAGCCCGGCGAAGAGAATGGGCCATTTGCGCCCACTGGTCTGGCCGCCGGCCGGCGGCCAGTTGTGATTGCCGCCATCCTGGGCCACGCCGTACAGGTCAATTCCCAACTGCACAAAACGAACCAGCAGCGTTTCTTTGGCCGCGTCGCTGAAGTTCAGATGCAGCATGAGCGCGCCGATGCCAACCTGAGTGGACATCTCGCGACCGTAATCGGGCATGTTGTCCAGGGGATGCAGGAAACGGGCCGGCCAGTTGGGCACATGGTCAAGCCAGGGGCGCTCGAACAAGCGCTCGACCGCAGCCAGGTCGGGCGTGCCACTCACCGGCGGCAGCCGGCTCAGCAGGGCATGGTTGAGCTGGCTGCGATTGAAGCGGATCGTTTTGTCGTTTCCACTGTAGGCAGGCCGAAAGCTGCCGGCCGGCGGGGGCGCAGGGAGGACGGTCAGGATGGCGGCGGTTTGCAACTGCGGCAGCGCGCCGGCCTGCGGCACACTGATGCTGGACACCAGCGATGAGTTGGCCGGTACGAGCAGCGGGTTGAGCGCAGACAGGTCCTGCTGGTTGGGCCGGGCCACGTTCAGGGCCGCGTCGAAATAGGGGCCAAAGTCGCCATACATCGCGCTGTCGTAGCCCTGGATTTGGCCGCTGCGGGGCGAGGGGTTGATCATGGAGCCATGCAGGGTGCGCGTCCCAGAAATGATGGACGCCGGGGAGATCTGGATGATCGTCACCGGGCCGGCCACCCAGAAATCTCCGTTGGCGAACTGGCCGTAGGGGTAACTGTCGTCGAACGTCCACGTAATGCCGAATTGAGAAATCTCGGCGGCGACGGGCGGAACGCGGGCGATCGGCCCGGCTGCCGCACCGGTCATGTCTCTCAGGAGAAAAGCGCACAGACCCAGGACCGCCAGCCATGCTGTCAATCTCAAGGCATGACGAAGGCGCTGCCCGTCTTTCTGCATACCGGCCCTCTCATTTTTCTCATTGACACAGTTGCTCGCTGATTTCCCACAAGCGACGGCGTGTGGTTTCATCGTGTGTCTGAGGCGCTGAGGGCACGGCTCGCAGATCATCGAAATACGCGCCGGTGACTGTTTCCACCTCGGGCGCAGAAGCCAGGTAGACCGAGGTGCGTGCGCCTTCCGCAGGCGTCGCGCCGCCGATGCCAAAGCCGGTCTGCAGCAGTTTGGTGCCAATCACGCCGGGGTGGAGACAGTTGGCGGTGACGCCCGCGCCGGCCAGGCGCGCGGCCAGTTCATACGTAAAGAGCACGTTCGCCAGCTTGGAATGCGCATACGCCCGGTAGCCGTTGAAGGCCCGCTCGCTCTGCAAGTCGTCGAAGTTGATGCGGCCGCGCTGGTGCGCCACAGAGCTGACCGTGATGATGCGCGCCGGCGCGCTCTGCCTCAGCAGGGGCAGCAGTTGCTGCGTCAGCAGAAACGGCGCCAGGTGATTGACTGCAAAGGTCATCTCGAAACCGTCCTCGGTGAGTTGGCGCTCGTTCATGAACACACCGGCATTGTTGATGAGCACGTGCAACTGCTCATACTTCGCCTGCACCGCGGCCGCCAACTGGCGCACCTCGCGCAGGGAGGAGAGGTCCGCGGCCATGAAATCCACACGGTCGTGGCCGGCAGCCTTCTTCAGTTCGTCAACCGCTGCCTGTCCCCGCGCCGCGTTGCGGCCGTGCAAAATGACCGTGTGGCCCTGCATCGCCAACGCCTGTGCAGTCGCCTTGCCAATACCATCGGTCGCGCCGGTAATCAACATCGTTTTTTGGTTCATCGTCCGTCCCCTACCTTTCTTGTCGTCATTTGACGACCGATGTTTCACCATCGTCACATGCTCGTTGGCGGCTCAGATGTAGTGCTGCTCCCTGGCCCAGGCGGTCAGTTGATCGCGGAACTTGGGATGGGCGATCTGAATCAGGTTCAGGCAGCGCTGGCGGATCGTCTTGCCATACAACTCAGCCACACCGTACTCCGTCACCACGTAGTGAATATGGTTGCGGCTGGTAGTGACACCGGCGCCCGTTTGCAGCGTAGGGACGATCCGTGAAACCGTATCGTTCTTGGTGGTGCTGGGCAGGGCGATGATGGGACGGCCGCCCTTGCTGCGTGACGCGCCGTAGATGAAGTCCAACTGGCCGCCGACGCCGCTGTAGAACTTGGTGCCGATCGAATCCGCGCAGACCTGTCCGGTCAGGTCCACCTCGATGGCGGAGTTGATGCAGACCATGTTGTCGTTCTGCGCGATGATGAACGGATCGTTGACATAATCCTGCGGGTGGAATTCGACGATCGGGTTGTTGTCCACGAATTCATACAGGCGCTGGCTGCCCAGGATGAACCCGGCGACGATTTTGCCCGGATGCAGCGTCTTGCGCTCGTTGTTGATGATCCCGGCATCCACCAGGGGGATGACGCCATCAGAGAAAAGCTCGGTGTGAATGCCCAGGTCACGCTTGCTGCTGAGGAAGTGCAGCACGGCGTCGGGAATGGCGCCAATGCCCATCTGCATGGTCGCACCGTCGGGGATCAGATGCACGATATGCTCGGCGATCCGCTTCTCCAGCTCGCCCGGTGTACCCTGCGGCACTTCCGGCAGATGGTAGCTGACCGGCACCATGTAGTCCACCTTGCTGATGTGGATGAAGCTGTCACCCAGGGCGCGGGGCATGAATTCGTTGACTTCGGCAATGACGATCTTCGCGTTCTGGGCGGCCGGTTTGGTCAAGCCCACCTCGACCCCAAACGACAGGAAGCCATGTTCATCGGGCGGCGAGCAGTGAATCAGCGCGGCATCGAGCGGCAGTTGGCCGTTACGGAACAAGCGTGGAATCTCTGATAGAAAGACCGGCGTGAAGTCTGCGCGACCCTCGTTGACCGCGCTGCGTACGTTATGGCTGATGAAGAGGGTGTTGACGCGCAACTTACCTTCCATTTCCGGCGCCACATATTTGGCATCACCAATCGTCAGGACTTGCACGATTTCGACATTCTCAACCTCGCCCGCGGCTGCGCGATCCACCAGCGCGCTGAGCAGTTGTTGGGGAACGCTGCAGTTGCCGGTCAAGAACACACGATTCCCTGATTTGACGGCCTGCACCGCCCTTTCGGCCGGAACGATCTTGTTCCAACAGCGCATCATCCAATTATTCATGAATTACATCCCAAACCCTTAGGAACTCATCGTGTACGCAGCTGCCAGGCCGGGCAGCATGATCTTGCCGGCCCGGATGTTGACGCCACGCGCCAGCGATGGTGATTTTTCGATCGCCGCGTCCAACCCTTCGGAGGCGATACTGTAGATGTACGGCCAAGCGGCATTGTTGAACGCGTGCGTGGCGGTGCGCGCCACGATGCCGGTCATATTGGGAACGCAATAATGGATGACGCCTTCTTCGATGTAGGTGGGGGCCGTGTGCGTGGTGGGGCGTGTGGTTTCGACGCAACCGCCCGTGGTCACCGCGACATCTATGATGATGGAACGCCGTTTCATGCTGCGCACCAACTCGCGCGAGATGAGGACCGGCGAGCGGGCGCCCGGCACCTGGATCGCGCCCACAACCACATCGGCAAAGCGCACCATCTTGTCCACATTGAGGGGGTTGGACATCAGCGTAATGACGCGGCCCATGAAAAGGCTGTCAATGTAATGCAGACGCTTGATGTCTTTGTCCAGCAGGTAGACGTTGGCGCCCTGACCCAGGAAGACGCGGGCCGCCTGGGCGCCTACCACCCCGCCGCCCAGGATGACTACTTCGGCCGGCGCGACGCCTGGCACGCCTCCCAGGAGGATGCCCTTGCCGCCGCTGGTGTTTTCCAGCAAGCGCGCCGCCACCTGTGCGCACATGCGACCGGTGACCTCGCTGATCGGCTGCAACACCGGCAAGGAGCCGTCGTCCTCTTGGATGGTTTCATAGCCAATGGCTGTGACGTTGTTGTTCAGAAAGCTCTGTACCCGGCTCTTGCGCGCGGCCGGCAAATACAGAAACCCACAGACAATCTGATCGCTGCGCAGCAAACCGGTCTCTTCGGGGGTCGGGCGTGCCACTTTGAGCAACAGGTCGGCGCGGGCAAATGCCTCATCCGCAGAGTAGACCAGGGTGGCGCCGGCACGGCGGTAATCCTCGTCGCTGTAGCCGCTGCCCACACCTGCGCCCTGCTCCACGTAGATGCGATGACCTTCGTCGTGCAGGGTCTGCACATTGGCCGGCGTGATGCCCACTCGATACTCGCTGGCCCTCCGTTCACGCGGACTCCGATATCCATATGATCTGTTCCCTTTATTCCTTTATTTTATTCCTTTATTCTTCGCTCCACTCGCGTACGACCAAGCGGAAAATGTCTGTCTCAGTCACCATGCCGATGACGGCGCCGGCGTCATCTACCACCGGCAGGCCGCCAATTTTGTGCGCCAACATCATTTTTACCGCTTCGACCACCGATGTGTCAGCCGTCACCGTAAACGTCCGGTGTGTCATGGCGTCGCCCGCGGTCAGCCAGGTGGTGGCGGCGGCATCGTACGGGTCCACTGCAGTGGCCATGGACGCCACGCGCACATCGCCTTGCGTCAGGATGCCGACCAATTGCCCTTCGTCGTCCAGCACCGGTAAGCGGCGAATCTGGTTGCTTTCCAGCATCGCTGCCGCCTCATCCAGGTCAGCCTCATAGTGAATCGTGAGGGCGGGAGCGCTCATAATGTCACGCACGAAATAGGTCGGCATGTTCGTCTCCTCTTGCAGTCGTTCACAGCCAGGGTCATTGCTGAAACCCGGTCTTTCGCAAGGACAAGACGAAGGACGAACGGTCAGCAATCTTGATCCTTCGTCCTTCATCCTCGATGCCTCGTGACCAGCCAGCGATCGGGCGCCGGAGGGCATTCTCTAGTTCATGCTCATGGCCGGCACTGGTGTGACCACGGGCGTCATGCGCCCGCCCATGCGCTGCTCGATGGCACGCGCGAGGCGGCGAATTCCCTCTTCGATCATCTCCGGCTCGGCGTTGGAGAAGTTCAGGCGCATGGTATTGAGTTGTCCGCTGCTGCGTCCGGCCGCATAGAACGCATGGCCCGGTACGAAGGCCACCTTTTCTTTGATGGCGTCCTGCAGCAGTTCCTCCGCGTTGATCTCCGGCGGTAATTCCACCCACAGGAACAACCCGCCGCGCGGGTGCGTCCAGTGTACACCGGCCGGGAAGTAGCGCTCCATGGCGGCCAACATCACATCGCGACGTGCGCCATACACCCGGCGCAAGGTACGTACATGTTTCTCCAGGAAGCCGCCTTTGGCTACCTCGTATGCCACCATCTGATCGAAAATACTGGTGTGTAAATCCATGCCCTGCTTGGCCTGCACGCACTTCTGAATCACCTCAACCGGCGCCACGATCCATCCCAGGCGCAAACCAGGCGCCAGCGTCTTGGAGAAGGTGCTCAGGTACAGGATGTTGCCCCGGAAATAGCCGTGACCATCACAAGCCCGTGATTCCAGATGCTCACAGTCCAACTGCACCAGGGTGGGCAGATGTTCCCCTTCGTAGAGCAGCTCGCCATACGGGTCATCCTCGATGATGGGCACCCCGTAGCGGTCGGCCAACTCCACCAGTTCCTGCCGGCGATCCAGAGAGAGTGTGACACCGCCCGGGTTCTGGAAGTTTGGCAACACGTACATGAACTTGACGCCCGCGCGCAGCGCCTCTTCCAGTTGATCTACCTGCAGCCCGTTGTCATCAATGGGTACCTCGACGTACTCGGCCTGGTAAGCATTCCAGGCCTGCAGCGCGCCCAGGTAGGTTGGGCGTTCCACCAGGATCGTATCGCCCGCGTTGATGAGCAACTTGCCGATCAGGTCAAGGGCCTGCTGCGAACCGGAAGTAATCAATACATTATCTTCTTTGGCCAGGATGCCGTAGTGCGCCATTTTCTCGACGATGAGTGCGCGCAATGGCTGATAGCCCTCGGTGGTGCTGTACTGTAATGCCTTGCTGCCTGACTGGACAAGAACCCTGTCGGCCGCCGCGCGAAAAGCCTCAACCGGGAACAACTCAGGCGCCGGTAGGCCCCCGGCAAACGAGATCATGTCTGGCTGTTGGGTAAACTTCAGCAGCTCACGGATGATAGAACCACCCATCCGTTGATTGCGCTGTGCGTACCGTCGTTGCCACGGTGTGGTCATAGTTACACTCCTTTGTGTCTATCTTTTGCTGTGCCGGGACGCGTCTGTTCCTACTTGCCGGATGCGCGAATGAGCAGTACCGGGCAGGGCGCAGCCTGCAGAACCTTCTCAGCAACGCTGCCGTACACCCAGCGGCTGATGCCGCCCCGCCCATGCGTTGACATGACGATCAGGTCAATGTGCTCGGCCCGGGCATAGTCGGTGATGGCATCGGGCACGGGGCCGTCCAAAATGGCGGTCTGGAAAGAGATGCCCTTTTCGCGCAGCTCACCGGATACTCCCTGCAAGTATTGCATCGCCTGGTCGCGCAGTCCGGGTATTTCGGCCACGGTCCCGGAAAGCACCAGGTCAGGCGCAATCAACTGGTAGGGCGAGATGATAATTCGCAGCAGGGTGATGTTACTCTTGAACTCCAGCGCCAGGGCCTCCGCGTGGTGCAGCGCGGCTTCTGCCAGCGCTGAGCCATCCAGCGGCACGAGAATGTTGTGATACATATGCATTTGCCTCCCATCATTGAAACGCGTCCAGGCGTCAGGCCGGAACGCGTATGGCACACTCGGCGCCACGCCGCAGAGCCACTTTGTTTGGCTCCAGAAAGCGCCGATTGCGTTCCGGCAGATGGGCCAGCAAGGCCCGATCGAGAGCCTCCAGCGGCAGCAGGTCGGTGGCCTGCAGCAGGGCGCCCAGCATGACGACATTGGTTAATTTGATATTGCCCAGCGCGCTGGCAATGTCATTGCCCGCCACCGGGATGACGTTGATGTCGCTGCGCGTAACCGCGCGCGTCACCAATGAACTGTTGTAGATCAGGAACCCGCCCGGTTTGACCAACGGTTCGTATTTGTCCACCGATGGCAGATTCAGGGCAATCACGGCGTCAGGGTTGCGCACCAGCGGCGCCCCAACTTCTTCATCCCCAACCACCACGATGCAGTGCGCGGTGCCGCCGCGCATCTCCGGCCCATAGGACGGGATCCAGGTCACCGCTTTGCCTTCATCCATGCTGGCATAGGCCAGTAACTGGCCGGCGAACAGGGCGCCCTGTCCCCCAAAGCCAGAGAAAACGATCGAGAATTCCATTTTGTGTCCTCCTTGTATCCTCCTTGCATCCCCATGTGCAAGAAATCAACTGCAAAGCGCCTAATTTAGACGCGCCACGGCATCCACCACCTTGTAATCGCCCAACGGATAGTAGGGCACCATCTGATTCTCGATCCAGGTCAGGGCTTCGGCCGCGGTGGTATGGTTGTTGGTGGGACATGACGACAGGATTTCTACCAGGGAGAGTCCTTGCCCGGCCAACTGAGCCTGGAACGCGGTGCGGATGGCCTTCTTGGTGCGGTTGATTTCGCGCACGTTGTGTGTCGAGCGTCTGACGACGTACGATGTGCCCGGCAGCCCTGCCAACAATTCGGCCACGCGCAGGGGATAGCCGGTCAGGCTGACATCGCGCCCTTTCGGTGATGAGGTGGTGACCTGGCCCAGCAGGGTGGTCGGCGCCATCTGGCCGCTCGTCATGCCGTACACCGCATTGTTGACGAAGATCACCGTGATTTTTTCGCCGCGCGCCGCGGCATGAATGATCTCATTCGTACCGATGGCCGCCAGGTCGCCGTCACCCTGGTAGGTAAAGACGATCTTGTCCGGCTGCGTTCGCTTGAGGCCGGTGGCCATGGCCGGGGCGCGTCCATGCGCCGCCTCAGCCATGTCTACATTGAAGTAGTTGTAGGCAAAGACCGCGCAGCCCACGGGCGCCACGCCAATCGTGCGCTCACGCACGCCCAACTCGTCCAGCACCTCGGCCACCAGGCGGTGAATGATGCCATGCGTGCAGCCGGGGCAGTAGTGCGTTGCCACATCGGTCAGGGAATCGGGGCGCTGGTAGACCAGCATCATCTCATCGAGCGCCAGGGTTTGCGTTGTCATGACTTCACCTCCGCCAGGTGTACGGACAGGGTAGCGGCGTTGGTCGTTTGGCGCAGCGCAGCGCCCGGCTGACCACTGCCATTATGACCGTTGTGTTTGTAGCCGTTGTTGTGTCCGCTCATTTGCACCGTGCCATACAGGGAGACCAGGGTGTGCAGGGCGTTCAGGATTTCGTCCGGCAGCGGAATCGAGCCGCCCATGCGGCCGTAGAAGTGGACCGGGGCGCGCCCCTCCACGATGGCTTTTACGTCGTTGAGCATCTGGCCGGCGTTCATTTCCACCACCAGGATGGCTTTCTTGCCCGCGGCCAGCTCGCGCAGGCGGTCTTCAGGGTAGGGCCACAGCGTCACCGGGCGCAGCAGGCCCACGCGGACGCCCTGCGCCCGCGCCTGGCGAATGGCTGAGGTAGCCACGCGCCCCATGGTGCCAAAGGCCACAATCAGGTATTCGGCATCCTCGGTCATGAACTCTTTGCTGCGCGCTTCGTGTGCCTTGATTTCGGCCAGCTTGGCCTGCAGATGCAGGTTGTGTTTCTCCAGCCCTTCCGCCGTCAGGTTGAGCGACGTGATCGAGCGGTGGTGGCGGCCGGCCGCTCCGCTCAGCGCCCAGTCTGGTCTCTCGGTGCGCAAGGGTTTGCTTGGCGGCATTTCGGCCGGTTCCATCATCTGCCCGATGGTGCCATCGGCCAGGATGACGACCGTGGTGCGGTATTTGTCGGCCAGGTCGAAGGCCTCGTAGGTCATGTCAACGGCCTCTTGCACGGTGGCCGGCGCCAGCACGATATTGTTGTAGTCGCCATGCCCGGCGCTCTTCACCATCTGGAAGTAGTCTGACTGTGACGGCTGGATGTTGCCCAGGCCAGGCCCGCCGCGCATGATGTCTACGATAACGCAGGATACTTCTGATCCGGCGATGTATGAGAGGCCCTCTTGCATCAGGCTGACGCCGGGGCTGGACGAGGATGTCATGACACGGGAGCCGCCGCACGCGGCGCCGTACACCATGTTGATGGCGCCCAATTCACTTTCGGCCTGCAAAAAAACCCGCCCAAGTGCAGGCATCTGGGCGGCCATATATTCCAATAATTCAGTCTGTGGGGTGATGGGATAGCCAAAATAGGCTTCCAGGCCGGCACGGATGGCGGCCTCGGCTATTGCTTCGTTGCCTTTCCATAGCTCCTTTGCCATGGTCAATCTCCTTTGCTGCGTGCTACCTGATGCTCGCTTACGCGACGGCTGCTGCCCGCTGCGGCATCTTTGCCTGATAGCGGTAGACCTTGAACACGACATCGGGGCAAATCACCGCGCACAGGCCGCAGCCTGTGCATCGGTTCTGGGGATCGTTCAGCTCGACCGGGTGATACCCCTTGGCGTTCAGGGCGGTTGACATATGCAACACCTCCTGTGGGCAGACAGTGGTGCATAGTTCGCAACCTTTACAGCGATTCGTCGTGATGATTACAGTACCTCTGGCCATTGTTGTTCCTCCATTGGAATCTCATCTGGCATCTCATCCGGAATTTCATCTGGCATCTCATCCGGAATTTCATCCGGAATCTCGTCGTCGTTGACGATGTTTCAGGTTGGCGCCTGATTTCGCTGAACCACTTATTCGGCCTCAAGCAGTTCGATCAAATGGTCGAGCAGGTCCGTTTCGGTGATGATTCCCACCAGCACGTCGCCGCGTACGATCGGGATGCCACCGATTTTGCGGCTGCGCATGATGACGGCCGCCTCGAGTATGTCCGCATCCGGTGACAGGGTTGTCGGGTTGGACGTCATGCAGGATCCCACCTCGATATGTTCGAGGAGGAAGTTGTCATACCATGTTTCGTGCAACAGGATAGGCGAGTTGGTCGCACGGCGCATGTCGCGATCGGTCACGATACCAACCAGGCGCCCGTTTTCGACCACCGGCAAGCGGCGGAAGATTCCCTGGCGCATCAGGGCAATGGCTGTGCCAATAGATTGCGAAGGTTGAATTGTGACAGGATCCTCTGTCATGATTTCGGCAACTCGGGTCATCCGTTTTCACCTTTGACAAGTGTTGAACTCGCGTACCATGGTGGGCTACCGCCGCTGTGAGTTCATTGTAACCCCAAGAACGCCGTTTCAACATGATACCCATCATACATCTGCTGACGATGGGTCGCCATTTGTAACGCACTGTGCCACGGACGCGTGCTGTCCGGCCTGATGTGCGCAGGGTCGCAGCGCCAGCAGGTAGAAATGAAAAAACCGGGATGCCTTGCGCAACCCGGTTTCGGGAACAGTCTGGAGCCTTAGCGGATCTGGTCTACAGGTAGAAAGTCATGCGTTGCAGGTGCGCCACCGGGTCAATATACTGCACGCGCACACCGTGTGGAACCGTCAGGGTGATGGGCGCATAGTTGAGGATTGCCCTGATCCCTGCGCTGACCAGGGCGTCAGCCACGGGTTGGGCGCCGCTGGCTGGCGTGGCAATCAGCGCCACGTAGATCGCCTGCTGGCGCACGACATCCACCAGGTCTTGGCTGTCCTGGATGACGAGGTTAGCCAGGGGCTGGCCTACCTTGTCAGGGTCGCTATCGAACACCGCGGCGATGCGAAAGCCGCGCCCGCTAAAGCCGCCGTAGTGCGCCAAAGCATGGCCCAAATCGCCGGCGCCGATCAGCACGACATCCCAGATGCGATCCACCTGCAGGATGCGCTGCAGTTGATCGCGCAGGAAGGAGATGTCGTAGCCGGTGCCTTGCTTGCCAAATTCACCGAAGTGCGATAAATCTTTGCGGATTTGGGCCGAACTGATGCCTAATCTATCGCCCAGCTCTTGCGAGGACGTGATTTCACGCCCCTCTGCCACCAAGAAGTTGAGCGCTCGCAGATAGATGGGCAAGCGACCCACCACGATGTCGGGTATGGTGATGATTGACATCGAATGGCGTTCCTTTTTGTGTACGAAATTTAACTTGTGTGACT
Source organism: Candidatus Amarolinea dominans (assembly GCA_016719785.1). Classification (NCBI taxonomy): domain Bacteria; kingdom Bacillati; phylum Chloroflexota; class Caldilineae; order Caldilineales; family Candidatus Amarolineaceae; genus Candidatus Amarolinea; species Candidatus Amarolinea dominans. The sequence continues at coordinate 228,194 of JADJYJ010000031.1, read as the reverse complement.
TTTGTGAAGTTGTGTACACAATACTAACACACCCGACGTTTTTATGCAAAACGCAGGCCCTCCCCCCCTCTCCCGTCGTGTGCTTTTCCACGACGGGAGAGGGGGCCGGGGGGTGAGGGCCGGGTGACTGTTATCGCCCGTTCGCCGTCATATCAGGGTACAGAAAGCGGCGCCGTTATTGACGCGGAGTGACAGGCGTGGTAGAGTAGGTTTATGCAAAGCTTTGGCAAACCTGGCTTGATTGACGGTGCCTTGCTCCCTGGCTGAGCTGAGCTTGAAAAAAAGGAATAGAAAAACGAGACGAATCTATGCGCAGAACTCTGATTATTTTAGTCATTTTGGTAGTCGTAGCGGCCGGGGGCTTTCTCCTGTGGCGAACACTGGCACAGGCCCAGGCGCCCCAGACGCCCAAGTATGAGACAGTGCAGCCAACCCGCACAACGCTGCGTTCGATTGTCAGCGCCACGGGCAGCATCGAGCCGGAGGGGCAAGTCTCCCTGGCCTTCAAAGGCGCGGGCCGTGTGGCCGAGGTGAAGGTCAAGACAACGGACCGCGTGCAGGTTGGGCAGGTTTTGGCCCTGCTCGATAGCCAGGATGTGGCGCTGTCGGTGCTGCAGGCTGAGGCCGGCCTGGCCAGCGTACAGGCCAACCTGGCCCAGTTGACGCGCAAGGCGCGCCCGGAAGACCTGGAGGCCAGCCAGGCATCGTTGGACAGCGCGCAGGCCAGTGTCAAGAGCGCCGAGGCCAATCTGCTCAGCGCCCGCGCCAGCTACACCAAGCTGCAGGCCGGCGCCACAGAAAATGACAAGAAGGTGGCCGCGGCCAACCTGGAGCGCACGCAGGCCGCCTTGCAACAGGCGCAGTCTGCCTACGACCAGGTAGCCAGCCTGCCCAACGTGGGGCTGCTCCCGCAGTCGCTCAACCTGCAGCGGGCGACCATTGATTACGAGCAGGCGAAGGCGCAATACCAGATTGCCACCGCCGGCGCGGACGCGGCGCAGCGTGCGCAGGCGCTGGCCGCCGTTGCCCAGGCCGAAGCGGCCGTGGCCGGTTCACGCGCGCAGGTCGCACAGGCCAAGTCTTCGCTGCTGAAGTTGCAGGAAGGCGCCACGCCTGAGCAGACGGCCGCCTCGCAGGCGCAGGTCAAACAGGCCGAAGCGGTGCTGGCGCAGGCGCACCTGAATCAAGACAACACCATTCTGCGCAGCCCCATCGCGGGCGTGGTCGCGCAGGTGAACATCACGCCCGGCGAGTTCCCCAACGCCGCACGGGCCGCCATCGTCATTGTCAACATTGATCGCTTCCACATTGACATCAGCGTAGATGAAATTGACATTGGGCAGATCAAGGAAGGCCAGATCGCCGTGATTACGCTGGAGTCACTGCCCGATGCGCAGGTGACCGGGCAGATCAGCCAAATTGCCCCGATGGCCGAGGCCAACACCAGCGTGGTCTCTTATCTGGTCACCGTCGTGCTCGATCCCACCGATGCCGTGCTGCGCGCCGGCCTCAGCGCCACGGCCAATGTGACCACGGCCGAGGTTGAGAACGTGCTGGTGCTGCCCAACCGCGCCATTCAGCGCGACCGCACTTCGGATAAGACCTATGTCGAGAAACTGGTGGATGAGGCGCCGCAGCGGATCGAGGTGAAGATTGGCATGCGCAATGAAGGCCAGACCGAGATCAGCGAAGGGGTGAGCGAAGGCGACGTGATCATCATCCCCAATACGACTGCGGGCGACCAGTTGCGGCGCACTTTTGGCTTCTAGGGTTCCTCGAGCAAACTCGTGCGGGAAAGGCCCGTGCCAGGAAAGGCAAGACGATGGCAGACAATAACAAGCCAATGATCGAGATCCGGGATCTGCGCAAGGTCTACCGGATGGGAGAAATGGAAGTACACGCGCTCAGCGGCGTTGCGCTGCGCGTGATGCCGGGCGAAATGGTCTCCATCATGGGGCCGTCCGGCTCAGGCAAGTCCACGTTGATGAACATCATCGGCTGCCTGGATCAACCCACCAGTGGCACCTACCTGCTCGATGGCGCTGATGTGTCGCAGATGAACGACAACCAACTGGCGGACATTCGCAATCGCAAAATCGGGTTTGTTTTCCAGAGCTTCAACTTACTCTCGCGCACCGAGGCTCTGCAAAATGTGGAGCTGCCGCTGATCTACGCTGGCACCCGCCAGCGCCGGCAGAAAGCGATTGCCGCGCTGGAAGCGGTGGGCTTGGGCGAGCGTATTCATCATCGCCCCAATGAGCTATCGGGCGGCCAGCAGCAGCGTGTGGCAATTGCGCGTGCCCTCATCAATGACCCGTCCATCATCCTGGCGGACGAGCCGACCGGCAACCTCGATTCGAAGTCGGGCGCTGAGATTATGGCGATCTTCCAGCACCTGAACGAGGAGCGCGGCATCACCATCGTGTTCGTGACGCACGAGCCGGATATTGCCGAGCATACGAAGCGTATCGTACGCATCATGGACGGCTGCGTCGAATCTGATAACCTGGTGGCACATCAACGCCGCGCCGGCGAACGCGCCTACACCCGACGCACGCGCGACCTGGTGCAAGGCGGCGAGCAAATGGACGCCGTGGCAGCCGGTATCTGATTTTAGGAGTAAGTTGTGAATTTAAGCGAAGCACTACGAGTCGCCCTGCGGGCACTTGCGGCCAATAAATTGCGCTCGGTGCTCACGATGCTGGGCATCATCATCGGCGTGGGCGCGGTCATTACTCTGCTTTCGGTGGGGCGCGGAGTTGAACGCTACGTCACCGATCAGTTCCAGAGCATCGGCTCCAACCTGCTGTTCGCGGTGCCGGGGCAACTCACCAGCGGCGGCCCCCCGCGCACGCGCGCGAACACAGGCTCCAGCCTGACGATGCGCGATGTGATGGCGCTGCGCGACACCTTGCGGGTGCCTGATGTGATGGCGGTCGCCCCGGAAGTCAGCCGCGTGGCCGCGGTCAAGGCGGGCAAGCGCGAAATCACGCCTCAGATAGGCGGTGTGGAGCCTGAGTACGCGGCCGTGCGCAATTGGGTGGTCGAGGCCGGGCGCTTCATCACACCTGAAGATGTGACGGCCCACGCACGCGTGGCCGTCATTGGTCAAACGGTCGTGACGCGCCTCTTCCCCGAGGAGGAAAACCTTGCCAATCGCACCATCGAAATCAACGATGTGGCCTTCCGCATCGTGGGCGTGCTGCAAAAGCGCGGCGGCAGCGGCTTTGGCGATGAGGACAACCAGATCTTCGTGCCCATCACCACCGCACAATCACGCCTCTTCCCCAGCCGCACGCCAAGCGGCGACTATCGGGTGTCGGTCATCTACTTGCAGGCCACGGCCGAGGACCGCATGGAAGCTGCGGCCAGTCAAATTACCGACGTCTTGCGTGAGACGCACGGTATCACCTACAGCAACGATGATGATTTCAGCGTGGTCAGCCAGGCGGACCTGATCAACATCTTCGGTCAGATCACCGGCGTGCTGACGCTATTCCTGGGCGCCATCGCCGCCATCTCGTTGTTGGTCGGCGGCATCGGCATCATGAACATCATGCTGGTGTCGGTGACGGAGCGCACGCGCGAGATCGGCATTCGCAAGGCGGTCGGCGCCAAACGCCGCGACATCCTGGCCCAATTCCTGCTCGAAGCCGTTGTGCTCTCTCTCATCGGTGGCTTCGTTGGCATTGGCCTGGGCGCCAGCGGCGCGGCGGCCGTCTCGAGCTTGCAGAGCGATTTCCAAACCTTCGTCACGCTCGACTCGGTGGCCCTCGCCACCGGTTTCTCCGCGGCGGTCGGACTCTTCTTTGGCATCTACCCGGCCACACGCGCCGCGCGTCTGAACCCGATTGATGCACTGCGCTACGAGTAAACCAAGAAATGCTACAATTCGTGTTCACCCTTCGATGGCGCAGCAGGCGCCTACCCATGCGTCCCCTACTGATTCCTCTGGCTCTTCTCATCGGCTCTTTCGCGCTGACGGCATGTAGCACACCGCCGGCGGCGCCGACGCCAACCCTGGTGCCGCTCGCCGGCGATGAGACCACCGCGACGGTCATGCCGACGACCAGGCCGCTGCCGAGCGTGACGCCTCTGCCTACGGCCACAGCCACGCTCGCGCCGACGCTCACCGCGGTGAGCGCAACAGCCACAGCGACGGTAGCTCCCGGCGCAGTCACGCCGGCAGTCACGGTGATCGGCGACGCGGCGATCCATGTGCGCAGCGGCCCCGGCACGGCTTATCCGATTGTTGGCCGTCTGTTGCCGGCGGTCGCGGCCGAGGTCAGCGGCCGTGATGACAACGGCGCCTGGTGGCAGATCACGTTGCCGGGCGGTCAGCGCGGTTGGGTAGCCGCCAGCCTGGTGCGCCTAACCGGCGAGCCAGCGGCGCTGCCGGTGGTCAAGGTCGCGCCCGCGCCAACAGTTCGACCGCAGCCTGCGCCGGCCGGCAAGATCGTCTTCCAGGAGAGCAACGGCGGCTCCATCTACCTGGTCAACGCCGATGGCAGCGGCCTGCGCCGCTTGACCAGTGGTTTCGACCCGGCCCTGGCGCCGGACGGACAGCGTGTGGCCTTCACGCGCTGGAACGAGCCGCGCGGGGTCTGGATCTACGACCTGCGCACGAACGAGGAGTATCTGCTGGTGCAGGCCAATGGCGCGCGCACCCCCACCTGGTCACCGGACGGCAGCGAGCTGGCTTTTGCCTGGTGGCGCAAGACGATTCCTGGCCGCCAGGTGTGCATTGGCGATTTCTGCTTCGACATTCCACCGGAAGACTATAATGGCCTGGCCACGGTGCGAGTGGATGAGAAGATTCTGCGCGATCTGCCCGCCAGCCAGACGGTGCAGTCCCCGGCCTGGGAGCCGAATGGCCTGCGCATTGTCTACCGGGGCAAGCAGGGCCTCAAATCTACCGAGCCAGGCAGCGCGGATGCGCGTGAAGATGTCTTGACAGCCAATCTGTTCCAGGAATCTCCGGCCTGGAGTCCCGACGGCCAACATCTGCTGGTGCAGACGCGCCTGCACGATCATCGCGATATTTTTATGCTCGATCGTGATGGGCAGGTTGTGGCTCGCCTGACGGCCAATGATCCCCTGGCCGACCGCGCCCCCAACAACGTTGCCCCGGCCTGGTCGCCTGACGGGCGCCAGGTCATCTTCTTGAGCGATCGCAGCGGCTCCTGGCAGGTGACTATGATGGAAGCGGACGGGTCGAATCCGCGCTTGTTCCTGCCGGCTGTGTTCGGTCAGATGACGTTTCGTTACGACTTTGCCGCGGAGCGCATGTTCGATTGGGGATCCTGATCCCCGTTGCCCGGCGTTGCTGCGCGCAGGCTGGCAATCAGCGCGCCGGCCAGCAGGCCGAGCAGCATGGCGGCGCGCCACGAACTGGTGAGCCAGGGGTAGTTGTCGAACAGACCGCACACGAACAGCGCCAGCCAGCAGGCCGAAACGGCATCGAAGAGCGCCAGCGCGGCGCTCCCCTGCGCCGCATGTCCACGGCGCAGGCCGACCAACCAGGCCCCGTTGAGCCACAGCCACAACAACCCGCCGCCAACCCCCAACTCCGCGGCGGCCAACAGCGGTGCATTGTGGACCACCGGCGGGGACGCGCCAGGTACCAGCGTCATCGCGTACAACCCACTGCCGACGCCCAGCAGCCACTGATCTCGAATCAGGCCAGCCGCGGCGATCAGTCCACTCACGCGCTCGCTGATGGACCGCGCTTCGAGCGGACTGGTCAGATCGAAGAAACGAGTCCAGAGCAGATCGGGCTGGCGCCACACGAAGAAGATCACCCCAATCAGCATCCCCAGCAGCAGCCAGCGGCTGCGCCGCCAGGCGTGACGTTGGCGCCAGCAGAGCCAGGCCGCGCCAACCCCAAATCCCAACCAAGCCGCACGTGAAAAGCTGACCAGCAGCCCCATCAACCCGACCGCGCCAATGACCAGCCAGAGCACGGTGCTGATCGCGGGTGACACGCGCGGCCAGGGCACGCCTGCCAGCCATCCCGCCATGATCCACAGGAGGCCGATGCTGAGCAGGCCGCCCAACACGTTGGGATGCGCGGTCAGGCCATAGGCGCGCAGGCGATGTTGACCCTCCGGACCCACCACGCTGGTGGCTTCGACGCGTGGATCGAGCGCCGGTTCGCCCAGGAAGGTCAGATGGGCGGAGTCCTGGCGCACGAACTGCACGACGCCAACGGTGCTTTGGCCCAAGACGACCAGGGCAAACAGCAGCGAGAGCCAGCGCATCACCTGCGCGGCCGGCGCCTGGGCCAGCCAGAAAGTCAGCAGCCAGAAGAAACCAATGCCGGCCAGGACGATCAAGGCCATGCCGGGCGCGACAGCCGGGCGCAGCCGTAGCAAGGTCAGCGCGCCGAGGCCGATCACCGGCAGCAGCACCGGCCAGGCGTCGCGCCAGGCGTGGAAGCGCATCGAGTCGCGGCGCGCGGGGCGAACCATCCACGCGGCAACCCGCAGCAGCGCAGCCAGCAGCGGCAGCAACGCCAGCAGGCCAATCTGCGCCGGGCGCCCGGCCAGATTGGCGGTCAGCAGCGGCCACCAGGTGAACGGCCCCTGGCGCCAGGACGGGGTGAGAAAGGCCAGCGCCAGGAAAATGGTGAGCAGGGTATGGGCCGCGACGGTTAGCCGCGACTGCACCTGGCTGCACGCGGCCCGGCTCGCTGTGACGGCCGACGCGGGCAGGACAGGGACGGGCGACGTCTCGACGCTCATGCCGCCATGACCTGACGGTAGATGGCGGCCGTTTCGGCCGCTGTGCGCGCCCAGGAAAACTCGGTCGCGCGCGCAAGCCCGCGTGTGCGCTGGGCAAAACGCTGAGCATCATCGCTGAGCAAGGTGACCAGCGCCTCTGCCAGCGCCTCGGGGTCGTGCGGATCGGCCAGGGTGGCGGCCGCACCGGCAATCTCGGCCAGCGATGAGCCGTTCGAGGTGAGCACCGCCGCGCCGCAGGCCATGGCCTCGATGATGGGCAGGCCAAAGCCTTCATAGATGGAAGGGAACACGAAGACCGTGGCCAGGTTGTAGAGCGCAACCAGGTCTTCCGTGGGCACATAGCCGACGAAACGCACAGCCTCGCGCAGCCCCAGGCGCTCGATGGTTGCCAACAGGTCGTGGTAGGGGAGCGGTCCCCATTGGCCAGCGATCAGCAGCGGCACGTGCAGCCCTCGGTGGTGCAGCAGGGCCAGCGCTTCGACCAGGCGCACCAGGTTCTTGCGCGGTTCGATCGTGCCGGCATAGAGCAGAAAACGGTCGGGCAGGGCGTAGCGTTGACGCACGGCTGCCAGGTTCGCCGCGTCGTGCAGGACGCGAAACTGCGGCGCGGCGGCCTCATAGATCACATGCACCATGGACGCGGGAACGCCCAACACCCGTACCAGGTCGGCCTTGGCGCTGGCGCTGACGGTGATGATGGCCTGTGCCCGGCGCACAGACGGTTTGATCAAAGGACGCGCCATGAGCAGGCTGCGCGGGCGATGGTACCGGGGAAACAGGAAGAGCGACATATCATGGACGGTGACGATCATGCGGCCGTGGGCGGCCAGCGGCAGGAGCGAGTTGGTGAAATGGCACACATCGAGGTTGAGTTGGCGCAGCCAGAGCGGCAGAACGACCTGCAGCCAGAGCGGCCGCAGCGGCATCGAGGGGCCGCGTGGGCCGACCGGCGGCACGATGGCGCCGGCGAGTGCATGCGCCAGGTGCGGCGAGCGGCGATTGCTCAGCAGCTCGAAGCACCAGGGGTCGGCGCGGCGTAAGAGATGGGCGAGGAGATGCGCCGAGTAGTAGCCAACGCCGGTCATTTGCCCTTCCAGGGTGGTGACATCATAGCCGATGCGCATCACGGCGTTTTCTCCGTTGACGCCCTCACCCCCCGACCCCCTCTCCCGTCGTGAAACAGCACACGACGGGAGAGGGGGAGACGAAGCGAAACGCTCTGTGCCCCGATCTCTGTTGTGCAGGAGGCCAGGCTGCCGACCAGGATCCACCACAGCAGGTAGGTAGGCGTAAACTCCAGGAAATAGTCGAAAAACCCATGCACCAGGAAGGCGACCAGGGCCGCACACAAACCAAGTAGCCAGTTGAGGGAGTGAATGCGGGACTTTGCAGGTAAGGTGGGTGGGGCAAGGGTCAGCAGCCAGCGCAGCCGCGTGAAGACGTGCTGTGCCAGGCTGAGCAGGAGCCAGGCGAAGCAAGCGCCTCCCGCCAATCCAAGCGTCACCAGAATTTCGACATACAGGCTGTTGCTGTGCAGGACAGACGCCTGCCCGGCCGGGCGCCAGTCTGTCAAGCCCAAGGCGTCGCCCCACAGGTAGCGGAAATTGTCCGGGCCGACGCCCAGCCAGGGGTGTTGGCGCCACAGCAGCCAGGCAGCCCGCCAGAGGGTGGTGCGCTCAACCTGGGTGCTGCCCTGGGCTGCGGTCAGCAAGCTGGCGGAAAGAGGGGGCGGCAGGGGTGGGGCCGCAGCGCCGCCGGCCCCGGCCGCCACGTCAACCGTGGTGCGCCCCAGGCCAGCTCCACGCGTGGAGAACCAGGCCACGTGGTTTTGCAGCAGGTCCCAGGCCAGAATGTAGCGGCCAGGTTGAAGGAGCGGCAGGACGTAGGCCGACACCCGCGCGGACCCGCCGGGCGGCACATCATGGGGCAGGGCGGTGCGATCGCCTTCGAAGAAGACGATCATCTCGGCGCTGGCGTCCAGCCAATGATAGCTGAGCAAGATCGGCTCCGCGCCGTGTGCCCGCCAGAGCAGGCGCCCGGCATTAGTAAGATGCACCGGAACCTGCGTGCGTTGACCGGCAACCAGGGTGAGATGGGCCGGCGCGGCATACTCGGCCTGCATGAAGCCGGCTTCAACCTCGCGCTGCAGGCGCGCCTGCTGCACCGGACTCAACGCCACCTGGACGCTCGCCAGCGCCACAATCACGATGATCGTGATGGCGGCCGCGCGGGGCAGCGACACACCGACGAGCGGGGGAGAATCGGGCGCCAGCCGGCGCAGGCGGCGCAGGCTCCAGCAGGCGGTCGCCAGCAACAGCCCGCTGCTGAGTAGGATGGCTACCAGGCCGCCGCGGCTGGCCGTCAAGACGAGTGCCGCGCCCATGAGGCCGATGGCGAACAGGATTAGAATTTGGTCGCGCCGCCGGCTGACGGTGGTGAGCAGAACACTGAGCAATACCAGGGCCGCTTCCCAGTACTGGGCGGCGATGTTGGCATAGCCAAATGTGCCGCTGGCCCGGATCGTACCGGCGACGCGCGTGGTGTGGAGCTTGAAAAGGCTCAGCCAGGGGGTCAGCACGGCAGGCCACAGGACCTCGGCGCAGCCGAGGACGGCAGCTAACAGGGCGCCGCTCGTCAGCGCCCAGGCCAGGGCGGCGACAGGGCCGGTTGCGCGCGCATCTGCGGCGCGCTGCCTGGTCAGCACATCGAATGCAGCCAGACTCACGATGACTCCGGCCAGGCTGCGCAAGGCGAACTTGAGCGCAGCGCCCCGTTCGGTTGGCGCGAGCAGGGCCGACAGGCACAAGACCAGGCTCCAGGCCAGGAGCGGCCACCCCAGCCAGGCCGGCCAGCGCGGCATGCGGCGGGCCGCCAGCAGAGCAAGCGCCCACAGCATGAGCGCGAGCGCGGCCAGCAGTTCGAGATTGGTAAAACGCAGCGGGCCGGCCTGCAGCCAGGGCTGCACGGCCTCGAAGGGCAGGCACAGCGCCAGGGCTAAGAAAGCCAGCCAGGTGATGCGTTGTAAAAAGAATGCGGATCGTGTCATCGAACAGGTAGCCGGTTCAGATTTTCAGCGACCAGCGGTGCGTCGCGGGTTCATTATAAAGAAATCGAAGCGATGTGTAAAACCTTGCAAGGCAACTAAAATTAGTGTATGATGACTGCAATTGTTGAGCGGTTGTCAGCACGTTCGCAGCAGATTGACCTCGTTTGCTTCGTTATAAAAGGGGGACAAAAGGGGGACGTATGTTACGTAAGTTGATCGTTGTGTTCGTGATCGTCTTGGGTATTTTGTTCGTACTCTCGGCCTGTACCGGTCCCGTCGGCCCGGTTGGGCCGTCCGGGCCACAAGGCGCCCCTGGCCCGCAGGGGCCGGCTGGGCCTGCTGGCGCCCCAGGTCCCGCTGGGTCTGCCGGTCCTGCCGGCGCTGTGGCCAGCGCCGCCATCGGCGCTGAATACGTTGGTTCTGACAAGTGCGGCGCCTGTCATAAAGCAACTTATGATCTGTTCATGAAATCGGGCCACAGCTACAAGTTGAACAAGGTGGTGGACGGCAAGGCGCCAACCTATCCCTTCACCGCGGTGGAGAAGCCGCCCGAAGGCTACACCTGGAACGACATTTCGTATGTGATCGGCGGCTACAACTGGAAGGCGCGCTTCATGGATAAGAACGGCTACATCATCACCGATAAGCCGGGTGCCACCATCAGCGACACCAATTACCTGAACCAGTACAACTTTGCCAATGTGGCTGTGGGCAAAGAGGCCGGCTGGGTCAAGTACAACTCCGGTAAGCCCAAGCTCGTTTACAACTGCGGCGCCTGTCACACGACCGGTTATCGGCCAGACGGCCATCAGGACGATCTGCCGGGCATCGTGGGCGTCTGGGCCGCGCCGGGCATCCAGTGCGAGGCGTGTCATGGGCCGGGCAGCCTGCACATGGCAAATCCGTACGGGATCGCGCTGAAGGTTGATCGCAGCGGTGAGGCGTGCGGCGCGTGCCATCGCCGTAACGCCGTCGAAGCGGTTGACGCCAGTGGCGGCTTCATCGAGCACCACGAGCAGTACGAGGAGTTGTACCAGAGCAAGCACATCACGCTGGATTGTGTGGTGTGCCACAACCCGCACGAGGGTGTGGTGCAGTTGCGCGCTGAGGACAAGCCGCCGACGCGTACCACGTGCGAAAATTGCCATTATCAGCAAGCGCAGAATGCCCAGGTGAGCAAACATGCCGCGCTGAACGTGCAGTGCGTTTCCTGCCACATGCCCCGTGTGGGCAAGAGTGCGTGGGGCGACGCCACGAAATTCACCGGCGACATTCGCACGCACCTGATGGCCATTGACCCCACGCAGACGAGTCAGTTCAGCGCCGACGGGAAGAAGGCGCTTTCGCAGCTTGGCCTCGATTTTGCCTGCAAGAGCTGCCACATTCCAGGTTCGGCGGTTGAAAAGACGGACGAGGCCCTGAAGGCTGCTGCTGTCGGTTACCACGATAAGCAGTAGACGGGCAGCGCTAACATCTGTTGACTGTTGACGACGACGCCTCTACCGGGCCGGCGCCCACCGGCCCGATAGTTTATGCTGAACGATGCTGAACACTGAAGTGGAGGAGTAACGGATGAAAGGTGCGCAACGTTGGTCCGGAGGCATAAGCGGTTTGAGCCTCGGCTTGATGGTGGTCTTTGCTGGCGCGGTGCTGTGGCTGGCTGCCCTGACCTGGCCCGTGGCTCCTGCGGCCGCCGCCCCGCCTGTACAAGATACGACGCCCCCCACCAGTTCCCCTCTGTCCCCGCCAATCATGGTGAGCAACGAAACCTGCCTCGCGTGTCACGCGACCGCTGCAACGACCAGGCTGCCGAGCGGCGAGGATCTGTATCTGGGGATTGACCCGGCGCGCTACGCCGCTTCGGTGCATGGCAGCGGGGGCTACTTGTGTACTCAGTGCCACACGAACATTTCGGGCTATCCTCATCCTCCGCAGCAGGCGCAAGACCTGCGCGGGTATGCCATCGCCAATTACGAATTGTGCAAGACCTGCCATGCCGACAAGTATGAACTGTCCAAAGACAGCGTGCATCAAACTGCGCTGCAGGCGGGCAACCGACAGGCAGCCGTCTGCGCAGATTGTCATGATCCGCACGCGCAGGGGCGCATCCTGGATCAGAAGACCCATCAACCGCTGCCGGACGCGCACCTGGCTATTCCACAGACCTGCGCGACCTGCCATAACACGATCTACGAACAGTACAAGACGAGCGTGCATGGCGCGGCCCTGGTAGATGCGCAAAACCCGGATGTGCCAACCTGCATTGACTGTCATGGTGTGCATGGCATCGCCGATCCCACTTCCGCAACCTTTCGCTTGAACTCTCCATCTGTGTGTGCCAAGTGCCACACCGACGCGGCCAGAATGGACAAGTACGGCATCTCGACCCAGGTCATGAACACCTACCTGGCTGATTTCCATGGCTCGACGGTGACGCTGTTCGAAAAGCAGGCGCCAGACCAGTTGACGAACAAGCCGGTTTGCATTGATTGCCACGGTTTTCACGACATCAAGCAAGCCAGTGATCCCCAGAAGGGTTTGCATGTGCGCGAAAACCTCGTGGCCCAGTGCCAGAGTTGTCATCCCGACGCCAACGCCAATTTCTCTGAAGCCTGGTTGAGCCACTACACGCCCGATCGCGAGAAATACCCAATCGTCTACTATGTCAATCTGTTCTACCAGATTGTCATCCCCACCCTCATCGGCGGCATGGTTTTGTTTGCGGCCGGGGACGCCGGCCGTCGTTTTCTCAACCGGCGGCGCATCTCCACTCCCCCCGCAGCGAAGGGAGAGAAAGGAGCATGACTACGACCACGAAAACCTATCTGCGTTTCTCTCTTTCCCAGCGTATCGAGCATCTGTTGATGGTCGCCGCCTTTGTCGTTCTCGCGCTGACCGGGTTACCGCAGAAGTTCATCGGCCAGCCCCTGGCTGAGATCATGATCGGGCTGTTCGGCGGTATCGAGGTGACGCGTGTCATTCACCGTGTCGCAGCGATCGTTCTGATGCTGGAATCGGTTTACCATGTCGTTGTCGTTGCCTACAAGATCTATGTGCGCCGCGTTTCCCTGTCCATGCTGCCCGATCTGCAGGATGTCCGCAACTTCGGGGGTTTGATTCTGTATCTCCTGGGGCGCCGTTCTGAACGACCGGCCATGGGGCGCTATGCCTTCGATGAAAAGGTCGAATACTGGTCCCTGGTGTGGGGCACCCTGATCATGATCCTGACCGGCTTCATGCTTTGGAATCCCATCTCCACGACGCGTTTCATGCCCGGCGAGTTCATCCCGGCCGCCAAGGCCGCGCACGGCGGCGAGGCGCTGTTGGCTGTGCTGGCGATCATCGTCTGGCACATGTATCATGTTCACCTGCGGACGCTCAACAAGAGTATGTTCACCGGCGTGCTCAGCGAAGAAGAGATGCTGCACGAGCACCCGGCCGAGCTGGCCGCCATCAGGATGGGTACGGCCACGCGACCGCTGGATCCCCAGAAGATGCAGCGCCGGCAGCGCCTGTTTTATCCGACGGCCGGTGTTCTGTCAGTCGCTCTGTTGATTGGCCTTTACCTGTTTGTCTCCTTCGAGCAGACCGCGATCACCACCCTGCCGGTGCGGGCGACTGTGGTGGTCTTCGTCCCGCAGACGCCAACGCCCATCCCGCAGACGCCAACGCCGGCCCCGAGCACACCGCCGGCGGTCGGCGCCGTCACCTGGGATGGCTTCATCGGCCCGCTGTTTGTGCAAAAGTGCGTCGCCTGTCATGGCGCTCTCGGCAATCTGTCACTGGCCAGCTATGCGGACGCGCAGAAAGGAGGGAAGTCAGGCCCGATCTTCACGGCCGGTAAGTCAGATGAAAGCCTGGTCGTGACGATACTGAGCGGCAGCGCGCATCCGCTCAAACTGAGCGATCCTGAGATGGCTCAGATCAGGGCCTGGATTGACGCCGGCGCGCCAGAAAAATAGGCTTGTGTCTTATGATAGATGTCATAGACGCGTAACGCCAGCGCAGGTAGACTTGCATCTATCCCACGCATTTTGTTTCGTCAAGCCCTCTCGCCGTGCGACGGAAGTCAAGACAGCCCTCCGCCGTGCTTGATTGGCCGACCGACGAGGAGCCTCAGCCATCTCCGGAAATCCTTGACGCTGTTGTCAGGGAAAGATTGCTCGCTGGAAAGGAAGGGTTCCTTATGAAGGTCCTTATGAAGGTAAGAGATGGATTGTTTGGTGTTCTCGTGCTCGCAACCATCGTTTTTCTGCTGGTTGCGTGCCAGGGAACGCCCCCGCCGCCCACCGCGGCGCCGGCGCCGACGCCGGTGCCATGTCCCACCTGCGCGGCTTGCCCCGCACCCGCGCCCTGCCCTGAAGCGAAGCCAGCCGTCGAAGTGCCATTCGAAGCGGCCTGGACCGGTTCACCGCATAATGACAAAACAGCCGAGGCATTCGTCCATTGGGATGCCGCCACCCCAGCCGAGGTTCCGGCCAGTTGTGCCAAGTGCCATAGCACCCCTGGTTACCTCGACTTCCTGGGCGCCGACGGCAGCGCCGCGGGTAAGGTTGACAAGGCGGCCGCGATCGGGACGACCGTTCAGTGCGCGGCCTGTCACAACGACGTGACGGCCACCAAGACCAGCGTCACCTTCCCGTCGGGCATTGAAATTCAGGACCTGGGTGACGAGTCCCGCTGCATGGAATGTCACCAGGGCCGTGAGTCCAAGCTCAGCGTGGACAAGTTGATTACCGACACGTTCAAGATTACGGACATGGATGCGGTCGTCAAGCCGTTCGTGGATAGCAAGGGCGTCACCCAGACCTTTGGCTTCCGCAATGTTCACTACTTTGCGGCCGCGGCCACTCAGTACGGCACCCTGGTCAAGGGCGGCTACGAGTATGAAGGCATGCTGTACGATGGCAAGTTCCGCCACGTAGAAGGGTACGACACCTGCATCAGTTGCCACAACTCGCACACCCTGGAAGTCAAGGTTGAGGAATGCACCGCCTGCCACAAGGACGTCAAGGCCGTGACCGATCTGCTCGATATCCGCATGAACGGCTCACTGATGGACTATGACGGCGACGGCAATGCCAAAGAAGGGGTGTCGGCGGAGGCGGCCGGTCTGCAGGAGAAGCTGTTGGTCGCCATCACGACCTACGCCAAAGAGGTCCCGAAGCAAGACATCGGCTACGATGCGGTCACTTATCCGTACTTCTTTGCCGATGCGAACGCCAACGGCAAGCTCGACACCGGTGAGAAGTCATATTCCACCTGGACCGCCCGCCTGTTACGGGCCGCGTACAACTACCAGGTTGCGAGCAAGGACCCAGGCAAATTCGCGCACAATGCCAAGTACATCATCCAGCTCCTGCACGACTCGATCGCAGACCTGAACACCAAGCTGGCTGCACCGCTGGACCTCTCGAAAGCTGCTCGCAACGATGCCGGTCATTTCGACGGCACAGCGATGGCCTTCCGAGACTGGGACGATGCGGGCATGGTGCCGGCCGGCTGCGCCAAGTGCCACTCGGCCACCGGCCTGCCCCAGTTCCTGACCAATGGCGGCACCGTGGCTGTTACCGGCAGCGGTTCGATTGTGACATCGGGCGTTGTTGGGGCCGAGCCGTCCAATGGCCTGGCCTGCACCACCTGTCACGATGACCTGACCGACTTCTCGGTGCGCGCGGTGACAAGCGTGCCGTTCCCCAGCGGCAAGAGCGTCACCTTCAGCACGGAGAAGGACGAGAAGGGTAACCTCAAGCCGGTGGATGCGAATCTATGCATCGAGTGCCACCAGGGTCGCCAGTCCACGGTCGCGGTCAACAACCGCCTCAAGGGACTGGAGGACGATGTTGTGCCGGAGAAGAAGCTGAGCTTCCTGAACGTACACTACTTCGCAGCCGGCGCCACGCTGTTTGGCAACGATGCGCAGGTTGCGTATCAGTACGCGGACAAAGAGTACGCGGGCCGCAATACCCACGCACCGGGTCTCGACACCTGCACGGGATGCCATCAGACGCATGAGCTTGAACTGAGCTTAGACAAGTGCGTCACCTGCCATGCCGGCGTCAAGTCGCCGCAGGACATTCGCGCCACCGCCGCCGACTTCGACGGCGACCAGGATACGAAGGAAGGCGTCGCGGGTGAGATTGCGACCCTGGAAGAGAAGCTGTTCGTCGGTCTGCAAACCTACGCGCAGGATGTCGCCAAGACCGCCATCGCCTACAGTTCGACTGCCTATCCTTACTTCTATGCAGATGCCAACGGCAACGGCGCGGCGGACCAGGACGAAAAGGCCTACACCGATTGGACGCCGCGCCTGCTGCGTGCGGCTTACAACTACCAGTACGTTCAGAAGGATCCGGGCGCCTTTGCCCACAATCCCAAGTACGCCGCGCAGATTCTGTACGATGCACTGGAAGATCTGGGCACGGGCGGCGTCAAGATAGACATGACCGGCATGACCCGGCCCTAACCTCTGCGTTAGTTTGCCCCTATTGATCGTTGTTGCAGCCGGGCGTTCAGTTTCTGACTGGGCGCCTGGCTCCTGTTTTTGCCTCTGTCAGCCAGGCAGGTACACCAATGAAACGATTCTTTTCCTGGATCAGGTCTCTGCGTCGCCCCTGGCCGTGGATTGTTGGCGGGTCGCTGACTATCCTGATTGTGCTGGCCACCATCACGGTCAGCGCAACCGCGTGGGAGTACACCAACAGCGCCCAATTCTGTGGCACCACCTGCCACACTATGCCCCCCGAATACCTCGCCTACCAGGCTTCACCCCATGCACGCGTGGCGTGCGTGGACTGTCACCTGGGACAAGATTCGATCCTGCTCACGGTGCCCCGCAAGGCGCGTGAGTTGAGCCATGTGATCAACGCCCTGACCCAGGCGTATGAACCACCCATCTATGTCAAGAGTCTGCGCCCTGCGCGCGACACCTGCGAGCAGTGTCATAGTCCCGATAAATTCTCCTCAGATACTTTCATTGAGATCAAACGCTACGCCGGTGATGAGCAGAACACACACACGCGCAACTACATGGTCATCAAGACCGGCGGCGGTTCGCAGCGTGAGGGGCTTGGACGCGGTATTCATTGGCACATCGAGAGCGAAGTCTACTATTACACCGATGACCGCCTCAAACAGACGATTCCGTATGTCAAAGAGGTCGCGCCAGATGGCAAGGTGACGGAGTACTTCGATGTGGAAGCCGGCCTGCCGCCCGATTTTGGCACGCAGGTCGCAAGCCAGTTGCACCGCATGGATTGCATTGACTGCCATACCCGCATTTCCCACCTCTTCCGTTCGCCCAATGATGCCATGGACGCTGCCCTGGCACGCGGTCAGGTTGACAGCACCATCCCCTACATCAAATGGCAGGGTAGCCAGATTCTGAGTCAGGACTACACCAGCCTGGACGCGGGCATGAAGGCGGTTGAGGGAATCGAGGAGTGGTACAGGAGCAATCAACCCGCCTATTACGCGGCCAATGCGCAGAAGGTGCAGGAAGCCGTCATTGCGGTCAAAGGCATTTTCAGCCAGACTGTCTTTCCCAATCTGAAGGTTGGTTGGCAAACCCATCCTGACAACGCCGGGCACCTGGAATTTCCTGGCTGTTTCCGCTGCCATGATGGCAAACACGTCTCTCCGCAGGGTCAGACGGTGCGCCTCGAATGTAACGTGTGCCACTCGATCCCGGAAGTGGTGACAGGCGACGATACCGCACCAGTGCTCAGCGTGGACAGGCCAGGCGAACCCGAATCGCACAAAGACTCCAATTGGATCGCCCGTCACCGTTTCGTGTTCGATGAGAGCTGCGCCGGCTGCCACAACGTCACGAATCCCGGCGGCGCCGACAACAGCAGTTTTTGCAGCAACAGCGCCTGTCATGCCTCTGAGTGGAAATTTGCTGGCCTGGACGCTCCCGCTGTGCGCCAGTTGGTGCAACCGCCCGCGGTGCCTGGGTCTGGGCAACCCCGTCCGGTGCCACACCCGGTCGGTGAGCGCACCGATTGTGTGTTGTGCCACGGCCTCAAGGCTGCGGTGCGCCCGTTCCCTGAGAATCACGCCGATTTCGAGCGTTCGTTGTGTACGCAGTGCCATGCGTCGGCTGCCACCGATGCCAACGCTCAGCCAGGCGAGCCGGCCACTGCTGCCCCGCCGGCGATTCC
Organism: Candidatus Amarolinea dominans; assembly: GCA_016719785.1. Taxonomy (NCBI): domain Bacteria; kingdom Bacillati; phylum Chloroflexota; class Caldilineae; order Caldilineales; family Candidatus Amarolineaceae; genus Candidatus Amarolinea; species Candidatus Amarolinea dominans. The sequence goes on along the minus strand of JADJYJ010000031.1, from coordinate 210,243 downwards.
GCATTCGCTCGAAGGACGACGCGATCAGTGCCTGGTCTGTCACGCGGCGGGTGGGTTCAAGCCGTTCCCGGCCAACCACCAGGGGCGTACCACTGAATCTTGCCTGGCGTGCCATAAGTCGCAGAGTTGATGTGAAAATAGCACCTCCCGGCCGTAGGTCACGTCTCCGGCGTGACGGCGCTCTCTGCAATAGATCACGCTCTCCCGCGCCCAACGTCGTCCTACTCCTCTCCCCCCCTTCCCCCCTTCTCCTCTCCGCACAGCGGAGAGGAGAAGGGGCCGGGGGATGAGGTGAGGCCGCTCTCCGGAACTTGCCAAAAACAGACCCTGCCAGCAAGAGCTGGCAGGGTCCTTTTTGTGGTCATGGCCCGACAGAAAGATCAGGCCGAGCCGTGGTGCTGGCTAGTTGCAGCCGGGATACTTGAAGGCGCCGATACGGGTCTGCCAGTTGTTGCCGGTCGTCTCGTAGTATTCAGTGGTGAACCAGAAAGTGCAGTCGTTACTCGGATCCACCGACATGGACGCGTAGTCGCCCCAGCGGTTGTAGCCGCCCGATTGTGCGCCGGTGCCCGCGATCAACGTCGCCTCACCCTGCGCCAGTTGTCCCAACGCATCGCCCACCAAACGTCCCGCATAGTTGATGGCCGGGAACATCTGCTTGCTGGAAACGCTGTAACCTACGGCCATGTTTCCCTGCTTGTCCACGGCCAGGCTGCCCATCCAGCGATACTTGGTGTCCGGGGCGTAGGTGCCCTGCTGATAGACCGCAGGGGCACCGCTCATGCCGCGCACTTCATACCAGCGCACACCGGTCGAGGTTGAGCCGACGGCCACGGTATGGTTGACCCACAGCGATTCGACGCCGCCAATGTTGCGGTACTGTAGGGCCGACATCAGGCGGTCGCCCAAGGTGTCCAGGCGCTCGCCGCTCTTCTGGGGCACGCGGCCGCTTGGCGTGGAGTAGCTGGCGACGCTGATGGAGGTTGGCCCGGTGAAGGTGGAGCTGGCCTGGTTGGCCCAGTTGACCGAGAACTTCCACAGGCGCAGCGCGCTGCTGGTGCGTGAAACGAAGTAGGCGGGCGCGCCGGCGGGCGGCATGGCGCCGCGTACATTGCTCGGCAGCAAACTGGCATAGGCGGTGCCCAGCGAGAAGGCCACGTTGCGCAGCGGCGCGCCGCTGATCAGGTCATCGCGGTTGAACGCCCAGACCTTGACGCCGTTGAAGCTGCTGGCGTTGAGGAACATGTTGGCCGACATGTAGATGCCGTCGGCCCAGACGCCGAGTTTGGGATAATCATGCAGGGCGTTACTGCTGGCCACAAAACCGTAGAACCACCAGCCGCCGCTGACCGGATCGGCCGTCTTGGAAACGGCGATGCACTCATAGAATGGCCCGGAGGTGGATGACCAGGCGAAATCGGTTACGATCCAACGGCCAGAGACCGCGTCGTACAGCACGTAGGGGTCGCCCCTGTTGTTGGCATCGCACGGGGTGCCGGTGCCTGCGAACAGGGTGTCGAAGGTAAAGGCGGCTAACTGCGTTCCAGTCTTGCTGTAGATGCCGATCGATGTGTTGACGGCCTGCACGTAATGGTTGGGACCAACGTCGCCATGGGTATCGGGCGGCCAACCGGCGCCCCAGGCCTGCAGATAAAGGCCCTTGAAGCTGACCGAAGCGGCCGGCATGGCCAGGGGGCCATCGGCGCTCTGCAGCACCGGATCGGGCGCGGTCACGGCGTCGCGCAGGTTGCGCGGCAGCTCCAACTCGCGAAGAACGGTCTTTGTTTCAGGGCCAGTCTGCGGCAGCGAGCGCACATCACCATCGAACGAGACGGCCGCGACCGCTTCGCCCACGATGGGAGCCGAAATGTCGAACGTTGGGGCCACATCGAGGAGAGGAACGCCATCGGCATCGGGGGTTGTCCCCTCATCCAGACCGGGTGCGGCTAACTGGGGAGCCACACTGGCGACAGGGTTTGACGGCCGCACGGCCACCACGGCCAGGCTGACCACGACAAGCAGAGCAACAAGAGTGAGAACGGTGCGTTTATTCATAGGTGGTTGATTCTCCTAAGCTGAGCTAACGATTCTGTGGGGCAAAAGCCCCAAGCCTGACGGTGCGGGCCGTCATCGGGATTGAGTGACACATTGAGTCCCGGCGATCATGTGAGGGCAAGATTGGATTCTCCTCCTTTCCCCTCTTTTCTCCTCCTTCGTGCTGCGATGCGGCTCGGCGGGTCGAGTCTGTGTACCGAATCAAAGCGGTGCAACTGTATACGATATAACACAAACCGTCAAGCTGGAATAGTGTACTATATGACCATTTTTGCGTGTCGCCCTGAGAAAGGCAGTGGGCCTACACTTGCCGCGCGCCGATCCAATGAGGCTTCGTCCCCAGGCTCCCCTGCCTGCTGCAAGGAGGTGGCAAAGAGGTTTGACAGCGCTGTGTGAACTGGCTATAATCGCGGGGAATCTCTAGGAGACGATGATGGTATGGCGATTCGTGAAATAGTCAGAATTGGACAGCCGGTGTTACGCCAGCGTGCCAATAAGGTGAATCGGTTTGGGAGCGGCCTGAAAACCCTGATTGATGATATGGTGGCAACGATGCGCGCAGCGCCAGGTATCGGCCTGGCGGCGCCCCAAGTGGGTGTGCCCGAACGGGTCATCGTGGTTGAAATACCCGAAGATGAGAAAATCCCCGGCAGCGGGAAGCTGTATACACTGGTCAACCCAGAAATTGTGAAAGCCTCACGCGACGAAGTGCTGGGCGAGGAGGGCTGTCTCTCTATTCCGAACCTGGTGGGCGATGTCTGGCGCGCGCAGTGGCTGACCATCAAGGGCCTGGACGGCGACGGTAAGGAAGTGCGCATCAAGGCCGCAGACTGGCTTGCCCGTGCCTTTCAGCACGAGATTGACCATCTGAACGGGCGCTTATTTGTGGACATGGCGACCGAGATTCGCCGCCTGGTGCGCACCGAGGATGGGGTCGTGGCGGTGCCATTGGACGGCAGCGGTACTTCAAGCCCGGGTACGCCGGTCATCCACTCAAAGACGCCGAGCCTGGGCTGACCTGAAAACAGCCCTGTAACGCAATCCTCCGGATTGTAGCGCCCACAGAGGCAAGCAGCCGGCTTGCGCACCATTTTCATCTATGGTTGTGTCCCACGGCGCATGGGCAACTAATCACACATCAATCGCGTGTGTCATCGTCGTTGTGTGTTCTATTGCAGAGACCCGTTTTCTGTCAGAAAACGGGTCTCTTGTGTCATGAGAAATCCGTTTTCTGCGAGAAAACGGGTCCCTTGTCTATTGCTGCTTAGCGTCGGCCGCCGCGATCACCGCCGCGTGAGCCGCCGCGGTCACCACCGCGTGAGCCGCCGCGGTCGCCGCCGCGATCACCGCCGCGGTCGCCGCCGGGTGAACGACGGTCGCGCGAGCGGGCTTCGTCCACGGTCCAGCCTTCGAGGACGGCCTGGCGACTGAGGCGAATCTTGCCCTGGTCATCCACATCGGTGACCATGACCATGACTTCGTCGCCGATGCGTACGACATCTTCGACGGACGGGGCGCGGTAATCGGCCAACTGCGAGATATGCACCATGCCATCTACACCGGGCAGAATTTCGACGAAGGCGCCGTAACTCTCGGTGCGGACCACGGTGCCCACATAGGTTTTGCCAACTTCCACCGTCTCGGTCAGCCCTTCGATTTCGTGAACGGCCGCTTGCGCACTGGCGCCATCACTGGCCGCAATGTAGACGGAGCCGTCGTCCTCGATGTCAATCTTGACGCCGTACTTCTCTTGCAAGGCCCGAATCTGCTTGCCGCCGGGGCCGATGATCTTGCCGATCTTTTCTGGGTCAACGTGGATCGTCAGGATGCGCGGGGCCAACATCGAAAGGTCCGGTCGCGAGGTGGGCATCACAGCCAGCATCTTGTCCAGGATGAACAAACGCCCCTCGCGTGCCTGTTCCAGCGCCTTTTCCATGATGCTCATGCGCAGGCCCTTGATCTTCATATCCATCTGCAGCGCCGTGATGCCATCCTTGGTGCCGGCGACCTTGAAGTCCATGTCGCCCAGGGCATCTTCCATGCCCTGGATGTCACTGAGCACGGCGTAACGGTCGCTGTTTGATTCGGTGATGAGGCCCATGGCAATGCCGGCCACCGGCGCCACGATCGGCACACCGGCATCCATCAGCGCCAGGGTGCTGCCACAGACAGACGCCATCGAGGTGGAGCCGTTGGATGACAGCACTTCGGATACCACGCGCAGGGTGTACGGGAACTTGTCCACGGCCGGGATCATGGATTGCAGGGCGCGCTCGGCCAGGGCGCCGTGCCCGATCTCGCGGCGCTTGGGGCCACGCATCGGGTAGACTTCACCGGTGGAGTAGGGCGGGAAGTTGTAGTGGTGCATGTAGCGCTTCGATTCTTCCGGCATCAGGGTGTCCAGCGTCTGCGCCTCGCGCGGCGTGCCCAGCGTGGCGATGGAGAGCACTTGGGTTTCGCCGCGGGTGAACAGGCCGCAGCCGTGCGTGCGCGGCAGAACACCCACCGCGCAACTGATCGGGCGGATTTCCGCGGTGCGCCGGCCATCGGGGCGGATGCCCTCATTCAGAATGCGATCACGCACCTGCTTCTTGACCAGACTGTCAAAGACGGCGATGCGCTCGCGGGTATCGTCAATCGTATCTTCTTCATCCACCACTTCGCTGCGCAGGATGTCCAGCGCATCGTTGCGTTCGCTCTTACCCATGCCACTGGTCACCACCTCGGCAATTTTGCTCTGGATTTGCTCAGTGACCGATTCAACGGTCTCGGATTTGGGCAGGTACGACTTGAACGTCATCTTGGGCTTGCCCACCTGCGCGGCCATTTCAATCTGCATACGGATCACATCCTGGATGGACTCGTGTGCGAGGCGCAGCGCCTCCACCATCGTGTCCTCAGGAATCTCGTCGGCGCCGGCTTCCACCATCAGGATGGCGTCCTTGGTGCCCGCGACACGCAAGTCCAGGGTGCTATTCGCCATTTCAGTGGCCGTGGGGTTGACGATGAATGCGCCATCTGCGTAGCCGATGCGCACAGCACCGACCGGCTCGCCGAAGGGAATGTCGGAGATCATCAGCGCGGCTGAGGCGCCAATGATCGCCAGCGTGTCCAGGTAGTGGTCTGGGTCAGCGGAGAGGGCGGTGAGAATGACCTGAACTTCGTTGCGGCAACCTTTGGGGAAGAGCGGGCGCAGCGGGCGATCTACCAAGCGGCAGAGCAGGATGGCGGACTCACTGGGGCGCCCTTCACGGCGGAAGAAGCTGCCGGGGATCTTGCCCGCGGCATAGAGTCGCTCTTCGAAGTCAACGGTCAAAGGGAAAAAGTCAATGCCAGCACGGACGGTTTTGGATCCGGTGGCGGTGGCCAGGAGTACGGTGTCGCCAATGTGAATGGTCACTGCACCACCGGCCTGTTGGGCCAGGGTGCCGGTCTCGATGGCAATCTCATGATTGCCCAGCCGGGCACTAAAACGATGCTTCTGTATCATATTCGGTCCTTTCATGCCTGGGTCAACAGGCACGAGTGTGTCCCCCTTTGATCGTGGGGGAGGGTGGGGGCAACAGCAGTCAGTGAGGTGTATCAACTCGTGCGATACACCAGCGCCTGGCGTCTGGATTGACCAGCGCCAAATTTATGGGTCGGACCGAAAGGCCAGGAACTGGGGAAAGCGGAGAACAGACCTCTGTTCTCCGCTTTCCCCAATGCCTGTTCCTCAGGCCGAGGTGCGTGATAATCCGTTTCGACGGTGAGGCGGGAGACCGCCTGCCGCGGCGCCGTAAAAACGGTGAGCCTACTTGCGCAAACCGAGACGACCAACCAACGCCATGTAACGGTCGTTGTTGATGTGGTTCAGATAGTTAAGGTGGCGACGGCGTTTGCCAACCAGTTTGAGCAGGCCGCGGCGCGAATTCTCGTCATGCGCGTGCGCCTTGAGATGCTCGACCAGGGAATTGATGCGCTTGGTCAGCAGGGCCACCTGAACTTCGGGTGAACCGGTATCGGTTTCGTGCGTGTGGTATTCCTGGATGACGACTGATTTGTTTTCACGTGACAGTGACACAGTTTCTCTCCTTTTTTGCAATCCCTTTGCGTGAAGCCAGGGCACCGCTGGAACACCAGTGACGTATGCTCTCGCAACCGCAGTTTCAGATTATAGCATAGGCGGGGGTCTGTAGCAAATGGTTTGTCGCTTTTTAATCATCCGGGGGAATCCGGGGTAGGGGCATGGCCTTGCGCCTGCCCGTGTGGGCGACCGCAAGGGTGCGCCCCTACAAATTGAGAAGGTGCCGCGATGAGGCCCCTACGCCTCACCATGCAGTGTCAGCAGCACCTGCCCTTGATCCACGCGATCGCCCGGTTTGACCTTGACCTGGCCGATGATGGACGCGCGCGGCGCCTTGAGGTCGTTTTCCATCTTCATGGCTTCCAGGATGACAAGACTCTGCCCGGCATGCACGGCCTCGTCTTCGGCGACCAGTACCTTGACCACCAGGCCGGGGATGGGCGCCTTGAGTTGTAGCTCGCCGCCTTGCACCGCGAGAAGATCACGCGCTTGATTCAGGCGACGCCAGCGTTCATCCTCCACCCGTACTTCCAGGACTTCACCGCCGATCATTATCCGGTAGGTGTTGCCCTGCAACTCCTCGGCCACTACTTCGTGCGAGGCTTTGTTGAGCAGCAGCGAAAAGACCGGCAGGGTGCCGATGCGCTTGAGATCAACGTCGAACGGCTTGCCGTCCACCGTGATGTGGTGGTCCAGGTCAATCTCAACCAGGAAGTCCTTACTCTGGACGGATGCAATATACTTCATACGCGTAACCCTCCCCAACGGCTGGCACGCTTCCAGATTGAGGTGCCGGCGTCGGCCGACTGGCGGACGCTGATGGCCCGGCGTTCGCTTTCGTGCAAGAGGAGCGTGGCGATAATCGCGGCAATCTCTTTATTTTCCGGCTTCTCAGTGCTTTGCAGGGCAAAGCGCTGCTCCAGGAAGGTGGTATCGAACGTCCCCCACATGAAGCGCGTGCTGTCCATGATCTGTTGATGGAATGGGATGCTGGTCTTGATTCCGCCAATTTTATATTCACGCAGCGCGCGGCGCATGCGTAGAATCGCTTCGGGTCGTGTCTCGCCCCACACAATCAACTTGGCAATCATGGGGTCGTAGTATAGCGACACCTCAAAGCCTTCGTAGATGCCGCTTTCCACGCGTACCCCTGGCCCCGTTGGTTCCGACAGTGTGACCACGCGGCCGCCGGACGGCATGAAGTTGTTGAAGGGGTCCTCGGCGGTGACGCGGCACTCGATGGCCCAGCCGCGCGGGCGAATGTCCTCTTGCTTCCAGCGCAGCTTACGGCCGCTGGCAATGGCAATCATCTCTTTGACGATGTCCACGCCGGTGACCATCTCCGTCACCGGATGTTCCACCTGCAGGCGGGTGTTCATCTCCAGAAAATAGAAATGCCCATCGTGATCGAGCAGGAACTCGAAGGTGCCGGCGTTGACGTATTTGACCGCCTGCGCGGCACGTACGGCAATCGCCCCCATGCGCGTGCGTAATTCGTCGTTCACCGCCACCGAGGGCGCCTCTTCGATCAGCTTCTGGTGACGGCGCTGAATGGAGCACTCACGTTCGCCCAGGTGGATGACGTTGCCGTGTTGGTCGGCCAGAATCTGAATCTCGATGTGGCGGGCGTTCTCCACCAGTTTTTCCATGTACACGGTGTCGTTGCCAAATGCGTTCCTGGCCTCGCGGCGTGCGGCATCCAGGGAACTCAGCAGGTCTTCGGCGCGGCGCACCGCGCGCATGCCCTTGCCGCCGCCGCCGGCCGCCGCCTTGATGAGCAGGGGAAAGCCAATCTGCGCCGCGGCGCCCGGGGCTTCATCGTCGCGCAACCCGTGCGGCGTGCCCGGCACCACCGGTACCCCGGCCGCCACCATGCTGCGCCGCGCCTCCACCTTGTCACCCATCGCGCGGATGGCGGCGGCCGGCGGACCGATGAAGGCGATGCCTTCAGCCTCACAGGCTTCGGCGAAATCTGCATTTTCAGATAGAAAGCCGTAGCCAGGATGAATGGCCTCGGCGCCGGCCTTGTGCGCCACTTCCAGGAGCTTGTCAATGCGTAGATAGCTCTCACGCGACGGCGCCGGGCCAATGTGGTACGCCTCATCAGCGAAACGCACATGCAAGGCGTTGCGGTCGGCATCCGAATAGACAGCGACGGTTTTCAATCCGCGCTCCTCACACGCGCGCAGGATGCGCACGGCAATTTCACCGCGATTGGCGACCAGAACTTTTTTGAACATAAAATGGTTTGCCTCCTGTTGGAGCAACCGGTGTACGCCCCCGGAGCGGGTCATAGGGCCGGCCGGGTTTGTCGGGGGGGCGGATGCTCCAGGTTTTACCAGCTTGCGACATACTTGAAGTCAGCGGGCACTTCGTGCAGTGCCTCCCAGGCCGCCACAACCGCCGGATCGAACTGTGAACCGGACGCGGCTGCCAGGCGACGCATGGCCTCGCCGTGCGGCATACCTTTACGATAGGGACGATCCATGGTCATGGCATCGTATGAATCGGCCACGCTCAGCGCACGGGCGACAGGTGGAATGGCCTCACCCTTGAGGCCGGCCGGATAACCCCGGCCGTCCCAACGTTCGTGATGATGGCGCAGGAGGGCCAGCGCCTCATCGCTCAGGCCCAGGGCAGCCTGCAGCAGAATCTCCACCCCCTCTTCGGGATGGCGTTTCATCAGATTGAACTCGTCTTCGGTCAAGGCGCCTGGCTTGTTGAGAATCTCCGGCGGCACGCGCATCTTGCCCAGGTCGTGCAAGGGGCCGATGTAGGCCAGGGCGTCTATGCCTGCAGCCGGCAAGTTGAGCTGCCGCGCCAGCAGGAGCGCATAACGCACCACCCGATCGCTGTGATCTGCCACCTCTTCTTCCACGGTGTACATATCGAAGAGCAGATCCATGACCTGGCTGAGCAATACGAACGAACGTTCATCTTCGGTCGAGAGCAAGTTGGGCCGTGCCGTGGGTAGCAAACTGCCGCCCTCCAGCAACATGCGCCCCAGGGCCAACTGCAAATGGACGCGGTCGGCCTCGGCCACCATGCCCCGGTGATGGTAGATGCGTTCGGCGCGCTGCAGACAATCGAGGCCGGTCTGGTAGGCGCCGCTGGCCAGGTAGATGTTGCCAATCAGGGCATTGACGTCGGCCACCACGGAGCGGTCGAAATGGAACAACTGGCGCACGTGCATGTCGAGCGCCTGGCTGGCGTAGCGCCAGGCTTCACGCAGTTCGCTGCGGCGGAAGCAGACTTCGGCGCGCATCTGGTGGAAGTAGCTCAGGCGCTCCAGCCAATCGGCATGGGTGGCCGTGCGCGCCAATTCTTCACCTTCGATCAGATACGCTTCGGCTTGCGCATAGTTGCCCAGCAGGATCTCATAGTGGCCCAGATTTTCAAGCAGGGTGATGAGAGCCACCTGGTTGCCCACCGCCCGCGCCAACTCCAGACCTTTCAGGTACAGGTCACGCGCCTGCAGGTACTCGCCAACCAGGGCAAACGAGTTCGCCAGGTTGATATACGCGCGCAGCAAGGTGCGCTGTTCGTGTACCGACAGATCAACCGGCTTGCGCTGCTGCATTTCTGCCAGCGTGTCCAGCGCCTCACGCAGCGCCCAGACTGAATCTACGTAATGATGCTCTTGGGCGGCACAAAAGCCAATGACACTGTAGGCCGTGGCGATTTTCGTCTTGTTGTCGCCGAGGAGCTGTTCGCTCAACTCCAGGCAGTGTCGCGCATTCTGCGCCGCCGCCTCGTAGCTGCCCAGCAGAAAGGCCTGATCCTCAGCCAGGTGGACATAGATGTTGGCCTGCTGCGCCAACATGCCGTGCTGCTCGGCCAGTTTGTTGGCCTCTTGCGCCTTTTCAATGGCCGCGACCGGCAGGCCCTGGCTGGTGAAGTAGGCGCGCGCGCGCAGCAGTTCGACGATTTGCGCCAGGGCTTCGGCGGAGGTCATTGACGCACCAGGTTCGTTCACAGATTCCCGCCTCGACCATGCAGGGTCACGTACACCAGGTCCGGGCCAAACGGCAAGGGGGCCAGCTCGGCCAGCGCTTGAAGATTGCCAAAGGTCTCTTCCGTGCTGCGCAAGCAGCACTGTTGAATCTCCTGCACGATGGCGGTCAGAGGTTGACCCAACAGGCGCGTGTCTGATTCGGCCATGACGGCGGTCAGCACCACCAGACCGCTGACCCACAGCCCGTGCAGCGGCAGTTCGCTGTTGTCTGGCAGGCAGGTAAAGCGCACGGACAGGCCGCAATCCACCTCGAATTCGAGCAGGGTGTCATCGTCCACCTGGAAATCGGTGATCGCGGTGACCACACCGGCTAACGCGTAGACGCCCGGGGCCAATGCCACCAGGCGCGGCTTGCCCTGCACGGCACGGTGCAACTGGCCCAGGCCACCCTCTTCGCCGAAGGTGACGGCGCCGCCATCGGGGATGACGGTGATGAGCGAGCCAGGGCGGAGGCTAGGATAACCAGCGGCGGCAAATTGCCAGCCAGGTAGTTCGATCGTGAGTTGCATAAGAGTGGGCGACTTTCAGAGCGGAATGTTACCGTGCTTTTTCGGCGGGTTCGTGTCGCGCTTGTTTTGCAGCATCTCCAGCGCGTTGATCAGCCGCGGCCGCGTTTCCCGCGGCTCGATGACATCATCAATGTAACCGCGGCTGGACGCCACATAGGGATTGGCAAATTTGGCGCGATACTCCGCTACCAGGCGCGCTTTTTCGGCCTCCGAATCCGCGGCCTCCATCAACTGGCGTCGGAAGATGATGTTGACCGCACCCTCCGGCCCCATCACCGCAATTTCGGCCGTGGGCCAGGCCAGGTTGAGGTCGCCGCGAATGTGTTTGCTGCTCATCACGCAGTAGGCGCCGCCGTATGCCTTGCGCGTGATGACCGTGATCTTGGGCACCGTGGCCTCGCACAGCGCGTAGAGCAGTTTGGCGCCGTTGCGGATGATCCCGCCATGCTCCTGGGCCGTACCCGGCATGAAACCGGGCACATCCTCGAACGACCACGATCGGAATGTTGAAACAGTCACAGAAACGAACGAAGCGCGCCGCCTTCCAGGATGCGTCTATGTCGAGTACGCCGGCCAGCACCATCGGTTGATTGGCAACCAGGCCCACGGTACGACCGCCCAGGCGCGCGAAACCGATCAGGATGTTGCGCGCAAAGTGCTCATGCACCTCCAGTAGATCGCCATCGTCCACGATGCGCTGCAGAATATCCCTCATGTCATAAGGCTTGTTCGGGTTGTCGGGCACTAACTGATCCAGCGCCGCATCCATGCGCAGCGGATCGTCACTGGCGGTGCGCCGAGGCGGGTCTTCCAGGTTGTTCTGCGGGAAGAATCTCAGCAGCTTCTGACTGAGGAACATGGCCTCTTCTTCACCTTCGGCCACGAAGTGCGCCACCCCGCTCTTGTTGGCATGAACCAGGGCGCCACCCAACGTCTCGAAGGTCACATCTTCGTGCGTCACGGTTTTCACCACCTCCGGCCCGGTGACGAACATGTAGCTGGAGTCCTTGACCATGATGATGAAGTCGGTGATGGCTGGCGAATAGACGGCGCCGCCGGCACAGGGGCCGAGAATGACCGATATCTGCGGCAGCACGCCGGAGGCCAGGGTGTTACGCAGGAAGATGTCGGCGTAACCGCCCAGGGAAACCACCCCTTCCTGGATACGAGCGCCGCCGGAATCGTTCAGCCCCACCACCGGTGCGCCATTCTTGAGGGCGAGATCCATCACTTTGCAGATTTTTTCGGCATGCGCCTGCGACAGGGACCCGCCAAATACGGTGAAGTCCTGGGAATAGACAAAAGTCAGGCGTCCATCAATCGTGCCGTAGCCTGTCACCACACCATCACCCAGGATGAGCTGATCGGCCAGGCCGAAGTCAGTGATGCGGTGGGTAACGAACATGTCAAGTTCGCGGAAGCTCCCTTTGTCCAGCAGAAGTTCCAGGCGCTCACGCGCCGTGAGCCGGCCTTTTTCGTGCTGACGGGCGATGCGCTCGGCGCCGCCCCCCAGCGTGGCCTGCTCTTTCAACTCACGTAGTTCTTTGATCTTTGGGTCGAGCGTCACTGGCCTGACCTCCAGTCGAGATTAGGATTTGCTACCAGATGCTTGCAACACGGGCGCCTTGCGTGCAGCCAGGAAGGCCACCCACGCGCACAACAACCACGTCATGCTGATCGTATGCCACTGCATGAGCCATAAAGGCACGCTTGGATAGAAGAACGGGTATTCGCCCAGGCCGTAATCCACAAAATCACTGAGCACAAACCAGGCCAGGGCGACCAACACATGACGCATTTCGGCACGGAACTGCGTCAACAAAAAGATACCTTGCGTAATCATACCGAGGTGGGCGACGGTCATGATGACACCTTCCAGGGTGATGGGGGCGCCCACGTTCCAGTACGTAAGCCAAAAAGTGACCGTCCACACGCCATACTTGATCAAACCGATGGCGGTCACGGCGTAGAACCAGTTCCAGTCCCTGTGGCGGCGTAAGCCGATGTACGCCAGCACAAAGAGGAACGCAAAGAGCGGGCAGTCAGGGATGAACACCCAGAGCAGGGGTGACGGCGCGCCCAGGCCGTTCTTGCCGACCATGAAATGCGGGCCATACCAGTAGACTGTGCCCACGATAAAACCGATCAGGTTCAGGCTGATGATCGTCCAGGCCAGGTCGCGGCGCTGCAATAGATCGAAAAGTTGTCGCAGGGGCCGATTGACATTCAACATAGCTCAGCTCTCCGCTCCCCGCTCTCAGCTTCAGCCAGCACCCGAACAGGCACGCCGCCCACGGTGGCGCCGGGTGAAACGTCCCTGTTGACCAGGCTCATGGCCGATACCACGGCGCCATCACCGATGATGATCCCCGGCAGGATGGTGCAGTTCGCGCCAATGACGACATTGCGCCCGATCACCACCGGCCCTTTACGCCATTCCCGCTGCAGATACTCGTGCGCCAGAATGACCGTGTTGTAGCCGATGATCGAATTGGCGCCGATCGTGATCTCTTCGGGAAAAAAGACATCGAACACCGCGGCAAGTCCCACCGATACATCCTCGCCGATGGTCACGCCGACGGCCTGGTACAGGCGTCGTTTGACATGCAGCCACGGCAGGTAGCGTGCTGTGTAGATGACCAACCAGTTGCGCACCACCCGCCAAAAGGGAACTGTGCTGTACAGGTGCTGCAGCGTGTTGCGTTCATCAGGGGATGGGCGAATCTGCAGACGGTCATGGCGTCTGTTGCTCGGTGTCATAACGGCTTATCCGATCTCCACGACGAGCTTGCCGAAGTGCTGGTCGGTCATCATGCGTGCCAGCGCCGCCGGGTACGCCTGCAACGGGAAAACTTCGTCTACCGCCACCTTGATCTTACCCGCGAAGATCAGGGTCATCACCTTGTTGAAGTCCGCCTGACTGCCCATGGTGGAGCCGATGATGTGCAGTTGACGGGCAAAGACGAGATTGATGGGCGTGACCGCATTGTAACCGGCCGTGCCGCCCACCGTCAACAGGCGGCCGCCGGCGCCCAGGCTGCGCAGGCTGTTGAGCCAGGTGGGTTCCCCCACATTGTCAACCACCACGTTGACGCCGCGCCGGTTGGTTCTGGCCCACACCGCCTTGCCCCAATTGGGCTGCACGCTGCGATCAATGGCCCAATCGGCGCCCAGGGCCAGCGCGGCCTCGGCCTTGGCGGCATCACCGGCTATGACAAAGACGGTGGCGCCGGCAAATTTTGCCAGTTGCACCGCTGCCGTGTTGACGCCCCCGCCCGCGCCGACAATCAGCACACTTTCGCCCGCTTGCAGGTTGCCCTTGGTGAACAGCATGCGCCAGGCAGTGACGAAAACCACCGGCGCCGCGGCCGCCGCCAGCAGATCGGCGTCATCCGGCACGGCCAGCAGATTGCGTGCCGGTACGCGCACGTACTCGGCGTAGTTGCCGGGCGCATGTTCACCCAGCATCGCAAACTCGTCACAGTAGGGGTGTTCGCCGGCCACGCAATAGGCACACTTGCCACACCACAGCGTGGGATTGTAGGTCACCCGCTGACCGATCTGCCAGCCGCTGACGCGTTCGCCCAGAGCGGCAAGCGTACCGGCGCCGTCAGAGCCGAGAATGTGCGGCATTTTGAGCTGCAGGCCGGCCCAACCCCTGCGCACGAAGTTGTCCAGCCGATTGAGCGCAGCATAGCGCACCTTCACCAGTACATCGTCCGCACCGATTTCAGGTACCGGAATATCCTCCCGGTATTGCAGCACTTCGGGGCCGCCGTGTTCGTAAAATACAACCGCTTTCATTGTTTACTTTGTTTACTTTGTCTACTTTGTTTACTTTCGATTCAACGCAGTCCCAGTTCGCTGCGGGCAATCACCAGTCGTTGCACTTCGCTGGTGCCTTCGTAGATCTCAGTGACCTTCGCATCGCGGAAATAGCGCTCCAGCGGCATCTCCTTGCTGTAACCCATCCCACCGTGAATCTGAATGGCCTGATGCGTCACGAACATGGCCGTCTCACTGGCGTGCAACTTGGCCATGGCCGCCTCCAGCGTGTAGCGTCCGCCGGTTTCTTTGGCCGCCATCTTTGCCTGCGCAGCATTGTAGATGAGCAGGCGGCTGGCTTCGATGCGGGTCTTCATGTCGGCAATCTTCCATTGGATGCCCTGAAATTCACCGATGGCCCGACCAAACGCCTGGCGCTCACGGGCGTAGAGCACACTGGCCTCGTACGCGGCTTCGGCCACGCCCAGCGCTTGCGACGCAATGCCAATGCGCCCAGTGTCCAGCACCGTCATGGCGATGCGGAAACCCTGACCCGGCTGGCCGATCATGTTTTCGGCCGGGCAGCGGTAATCCTCGAAGATCAACTCCGACGTGGCGCTGGCCCGAATGCCCAGTTTTGGTTCTACCTTGCCCGGGCTGAAGCCGGGCCGGTCGGTTTCGATGACGAACGCCGAAATACCATTGTGGCGCTTCTCCGGCTCGGTCATTGTAAAGAGCACCACATAATCGGCTACCGGCCCGCTGGTGACCCACGATTTGCGGCCATTGATGACGTAGTGGCTGCCGTCCGCACTGCGCACCGCACGACTGATCATACTGCCGGCGTCCGAACCGGACATCGGTTCGGTGAGCGCGTACGCGCCAATGGCCTGTCCGCTGGCAATCGGCGCCAGGTATTTCTGTTTTTGCGCCTCGCTGCCAAATTTGAGCAAGCCGTGGCCATAGAGCGAGTTGTTGACCGACAGGATGGTGCTGGTGGCGACATCGGCTTTGGCCACTTCTTCGATAGCCAACACATAGGATAACGTGTCCAGCCCGGCGCCGCCGTATTCTTCCGGCACCTCGATGCCCATCAGGCCCAGGGCGCCCAATTTCTTCACGATCTCGTAGGGGAATTCCCCGGTCTCATCGTGGTGGGCCGCAACCGGCGCAATTTCCTTGCGCGCAAAGTCGCGCGCCATATCACGAATCATGCGTTGCTCGTCATTGAGCCTAAAGTCCATTTCTGACCTCCATTGATATCTCTCGGCTGATATCTCTCGGCTGATATCTCTCGGCTGATATCTCTCGGCTGATATCTCTCGGCCATCTCTCGGCCTCTATTAGCCTTTGTTGAACTGCGAGCACTGAATGCCTGCGTCCCGGATCAGGTTTGGAGCCAGCAGGTGGCATGCCGGCGCACAGCCTAGCTGCCGGTGATCAGAACCGCCAGCATCGCCCATACAAGCCCGCAGCCCAGGAAGACGCCAAGTAGCACGGGTAGCGCGATCAGGGTGGCGACCAGGTTGCCGGCCGGCCTGCCGTCTGGTCGCGACAAGGCAAACGCCAGGCCAAAACTGATGGCCAGGGTGAGGATGCCGGCAGTGAGTTGACCGATCCATGGGGTTGTTGGCAGCACAGCGGTCAACAGGTAGAGAACGGCAGCGCCAACGATCAAACCGCAACTGGCGCTCAGCAGGGCAATGCCTAATCGTTTCAAGCGGGTGTTCCTCTCGCGAGACAGTGAGATAGATTCATTTTACACGATCCGGGGAAAAATCACAAGGCAAATTAGCAGAAATCAGCAGAAACTAGCAGAAATCAGAAGAAAGGAGAGCCTGCCCTTCACCGGCGGGGATCAGGTGGCGCCATGGGGTCGAGCACAGCCAGCAAGCGCTCATAGGTAGTTTCCAGCGCCTCCGGGATGACGCGTGTGCGGCCGGTCACCGTCATGTAGTTGGTGTCCGCACCCCAGCGCGGCACGATGTGCATGTGGACATGCTCCGCCACTCCCGCGCCGGCCACAGCGCCCAGGTTGACGCCCAGGTTGAAGCCGTGCGGCTTGAGCGCCTGACGCAGCGCAGCCAACCCCTGGTTGGTCATGACCATCATCTCGGTCAGCGTCTCCACGGGCAGATCTTCGATGCTGGGCCGATGGGCGAAGGGGGCAACCAACAAATGACCATTGTTATAGGGATACAGGTTCATCATCAAATAGTTGTACTGCCCGCGCAACAAGATCAACTCGTCGCGGTCGTGCGCACCGGCGGGCTTGTCACAGAAGATACAGCCGACGATCGGTTGCTGGGAATGACTACGAATGTAGCTCATGCGCCACGGCGCCCACAGGATTGACATGGTGATGCTACCTTCCAGAACGGTTTCTCGTCCCAACCCGTGTCTCGACTGTCGTGCCCGAAATCAGGGTTCTCGATTGCCGGATGATGTCCGAAGTCGCTGGATACGCTTGCAGTGTACCAGATATGCCGCGCAGCGTCAACTCAGAACCAGACCGTGCTGTTTGCGGAAGCTACCTTTCTTGACCTGGCAGCAGAACCGATGTATCGTATGGGCATGACGCATGACTTACAGACGCTGCCCGATGATTTGACCACGGCGCTGCGCGCGGGCCGACCGTTGACCCTGCCGACACGCCGCCTGGGCCACCCGTTGCGCTACCTGCCCATCGTGCCCTCCACCCAGCCGCTCGTGCATATCGCCGCGCAGCAAGGCGCCGGCGATGGCTTCGTGCTGCTGACCGACGCGCAGACGGCCGGCAAGGGACGCCTGGGACGCGTCTGGCAGGCGCCATCTGGCTCCAGCCTGTTGCTCTCCATGCTTTTTCGCCCCGCGCTCAGCGCGCCACAAGCTTGGCGCGCCACAAGGCCCCCGCTTGACCATGTGCGTGGGTCTGGGCGCCGCGGCCGCGGTGGAAGAGGTTACCGGGCTGCCTGTGCAGTTGAAGTGGCCCAACGATCTCCTTCTGCACGGGAAAAAGCTGGCGGGCGTGCTGACCGAAACTCAGTTGGAGGGCGATCGCATCGCCTACGCGGTCGTGGGGCTGGGGCTGAACGTCAACCTGGCGCTGCCGGCCGACCACGAACTGGCGCCGACCGCCATCAGCCTTTCCCAGGCGTTGGGGCAGCCTGTCAGCCGGCTGGCGCTCTTGCAGGCGCTCCTGCGTCACATCGAGGACCATTACACACGCCTGCAAGCAGGACATTCACCCTATGCCGCGTGGGCGCAGCGGATGGCATACTACGGACAGACCGTGCAGGTGACGCTGCCGGACACGACGCTCACCGGTACGGTGGCAGGTGTCAATCCCGACGGCGCTCTGCTCGTTCAGGACGCGGCCGGCCTGACTCACACCGTATGGGCCGGCGATGTGCTGTTGTTGCACAAGAAAATAGCAGACGATAGGTAGCTCCATGAGCATTCAGTTCGATTGGCATGATTCTGAAGACGAGCGCTGGCGTCATGGGGATGGCGACCACCGCCCGGCCCGGCACGATTGGCGACCGCCTGAGGACCAGGAGTCGGCGCCGCCTGCCGCATCGGCTCTCCCGCAAAAGCCAAAGGGGCGCCAGGTTGCCTCGCAGCACACCACGCATTGGGAAGCCACGCGCGTCGTGCGCTATCTCGGCCTGGGCGCCCTGATCGGCACGATCATCAGCCTGGGCGTGATCTATGCTGTGGCCCAGCGTAATCGTGAGATCGCACAGGCCGACCTGCAGGCAGTCATCACCGTCGAGGCCAACGCGCTGGCGGCCGGTGATGAAGAGATTTTCCTTACGTTTCAGGATGACAGCGATGCCGCCTGGCAAAATCTGCAAAAAACGCAGATGGATCAACTGAGCAGCAGCGCCGTCAGCGCGACGTTGACCCTGGAAGACTTCATCCTGACCGGCGATGTCGCGTGGGCCACGGTACGCTATCAGCACGACCAGGTAGATTATCAACGCATCCAGTTCTACCGGCTGGTTGCGGGCCATTGGAAACGCACCGCGCCCGACACTGCGTATTGGGGCGAGGAGCGGAGCCTCGAAACCCGACACCTGATCTTTCACTACCGTGAAAAGGACGAGGCGCTGGTCAAGGCCCTCAGTGACCTGGCCGAGGATTTCTACAGCCGGACGCATCTCGATTTCAACGTGGGCGCCAGCCCGCAGCTTGAGTTTTACCTCGATGCGGACGCACCACCCACGCAGGCGCGCTTCGATGAGGGGCGCTTTCACCTGTCGTCACCGCAGCTCAGTGGCGTGCGCCTCGACGGTCAACTGCCAGCAGAGCTGGTGGACACTGTCGCCTATGACATCAGTTTGCGCCTGGCCATGGAGAAGTCGGGGCTGTTCCTGCGCACGCGCAACTTCGCCAATGGCAACTGGGTGCTGCTGCAAGGGGTGGTCTTCTGGCAACTGCAGCGCCTTGTGCCCGACAACGCGATGACCGCAGGCATCAGCGAACAGTTCGGAACTGTCGCCTCCCAGGGGCAGTTCTTGCCCATCAGTGCCCTGTGGCCGCCATTCCGCTACGGCAGCATCGAACGCACCTCGCAGGCGCTGGCCCAGTCCTACCAGGTGGTCACTTATCTGGCTAACAGCACCGACCCCGGTCGCATTCCCGTCCTCCTGCGCGCCCTGGGTGACGGTCTGTCGCCCAGCGACACGATGCAGCGTCTGGGTCTCGACCTGCGTGAATTCGAGCAGCAGTGGCGCGCTTATGCGTTGGCGCCCTGATGGTCATCTGCACTCATGGCCCCAAGCGCGGGCTTGCCGATGTGTGAATATAGTGATTCGATTCTTTCTTGATTGTTACCGCCATCTTACTGCGCTCGTGGCGCGGTCCGCGGCTGAACGTCGGCTGCAGGCGCCTGCCACCGCAACGCACGGTGCGCGCAGCTTGCTGTGGCTGGTGCTGGCTTCTCTGTTGATCGGCCTGCAACTTGAAGCCGGTCGCGCCGCGCCATTGCCTTTTCAATCGAATTCCACGAACCCCACCGCGACGCCCACGCCCACCATCACCCCGACCTGGACACCCTCGTTCACCCCAGGCGCCGTGACCGATACACCGATGCCGACGCCGACGGCCACTCCCCTGCCCGCAGCCACCCCGCCGACACCCACGCCCACGCTGCCTGGGCCGACGGCTTTCGTTACCGCGACTCTTACCGCGACTCTGCCTGCCCTGACCGACACGCCTACCCCGGCCAGTCCCGATACGCCGCCGCCCCCAACCGAGGTGATGACACCCACCGCTCTACCTGCCCTTCTACCTGCGACCTTGCTGCCCGCCGTGGTTGCACCACCGCTGCCGCGGCCGCCTGCCACCGATGGCCTCGTGCAGCCCGCCACACCCACACCGCCCGTTGCATCCGCGGGTGAAGCCGGCCTGTTCGCGCAAACCCTCATCCAGGCGCTCAGTTTCGTCTGGCTGGGCTGCGGCATTCTCGTCATCTTGGGCCTCGGCTCCGGGCTGTTCTTCCTGCTGCGGCGCGGGCCGGCCGAGTAAGCTGCCATGCACCGGCCGCCACGCTCAACTCAACCCGCCGCCGCGCTGACAGTCGCCCGGTCGCCGGCCAGCCGGGAGCACCCTCACCCCTTTCCCCTCTCCCAGCGGGAGAGGGGCCATGGGTGAGGGTCGCCGCCGTCACCCATGGCTCTTGTGGGCCATCATCCTGCTCGCCTTTGCCCTGCGCGTCTATCACCTTGATTTTCAGAGCCTGTGGCGTGATGAGGTGGACGCCCTGCGCTTTGCCACGCGCCCGTTGGCGCAACTCCTGGACACGTTCACGAAGCCCGGGGAAAACGGGCCTCTCTTCTTCCTGCTCCTGCGCCCTTGGCTGCAGGTCTTCGGCCAGAGCGAGACCGCCCTGCGCTTCCCTTCTGTGCTTTGGGGAACCCTCAGCGTGCCGCTGACCTGGGTGCTGGCGCGGCGTCTGCTGCGTTTTGGCGCCACAGCGACGGCGCACGCGGGCGCGGCCGGCGTCTCCACCCTGGCGATGCTGCTCACCGCCACGTCGCCCTACCTGGTGTGGTACAGCCAGGAGGGCAAGATGTACGCCCTGGTGGTGGCGCTGGCGCTGGGCAGCGTGTTGGCCCTCCTGTGGGCCTTGACCGCCGCGGCCGCGGACATCCGCCTGCGCTGGTTGGTTTATATTGCGCTGACCAGCCTGGGCTTCTATCTGCATGTGATGTTCGTGCTGCTGCTGCCGGTGCATGCGGTGCTCTTTGCCCTGGGTTGGCCGTCCACGCGACGGCATTGGCGCGGCGCGCTGCTGGCTCTGGCCAGTTTCGTCTTGCCCTATCTCCCCCTGGTCTGGTGGCAATGGCGGCTGTTCACCTCACCCACGTTCGACCCCGGCTTCAGCCCCGTGTCCCTACCGAGGATGTTCGCCATTCTGCTGGTGGCTTTTGGCCGCGGTATGCGCGGTGTGCCCACCATCGGCCTGGTGAGCGTCTGGGTATTTCTGCTGTTGGCGGCCCTGCTGCTGGCGGGCGGTAAACCAGGCTCCTGGCGACGGCCGGTCATCATACTGGCGGCCTGGCTGCTGGTACCGCCGCTGCTGCTCTTTGTCATCACCCTGCGTGTCCCGCTGTTCAACGACCGCTACCTGATCTACCTCGGCCCGGCGTTCTATCTGCTGAGTGCGGTTGGCGCCTACCTGGTGGCCCAGCGCAGCCGCGCCCTCGCGGCCGGCGCGCTCCTGTTGGCGCTGAGTCTCAACCTGGTGGGCGTGGGCGGCCAGGCCGTGACGCCCATCAAGGCCGACTTTCGGACCGCGGCCGCGTTCGTGCAGGCGCAGCGTGGCCCGACCGATGTGCTGATCTTCCTGCACCCCTACAGTCGCTTCACCTTCGCCTATTACGCGGGCTGGGATTACGCCTGGCGTGAGGCGCCGTTCACTAACGACCGCCAGCGCGTGTCACTCGACAGCACCGGCGCGGTCCTGACCCGGCTGGTGCAAGGGGCCGACCACGTCTGGTTGATCGAATCGGAGGCAGAGACGTGGGATCGGCGCGCTTTCAATCGGCAGTGGCTGGACGCGCACGGAGAGCCGGTGGTCACGCATGCGGTTACCGGGGTGCGCGTCACGCGCTGGGCGCTGCGCTGAGTCGCTCTCCGTGGCGACGCCGCGCCGCTCCCTTCATGGTTTGACACGTTTGACTTTTGGCGCTTTGGGCGATGGCGGTTCTTGGGCGGCCGCGCTGGCCTTGCTTACACTGCTTACCCTGACCGGCTTCTCGGTGATGGCCGCGGGCGCGGCGGCGGAGAGGCGGAGAAGGGGAGAGGGGGAGATGCGGAGAGGCGTGGACTTGCCCGGTTTGGCCGGGGGAACCGCCGCTGGGGCCGGCGCCGCAGGCACAGATTTGGGCGCGGCCGCGGTCTTGCCTGGCTTGGCTGTGGGCGCGGCCGCTGCTGGCACGGGCGCGGCGGCCACCGGCGCGGACTTGGGCGCGGCCGCGGTCTTGCTCAGCTTGGCTGCGGGAGCGACTGTTGCTGTCACGGGCGCGGCAGCTACCGGCGCGGACTTGGGCGCGGCCGCGGTCTTGCCTGGCTTGGCTGCGGGCGCCGCCGCTGCTGTCACGGGCGCGGCAGCTACCGGCGCGGACTTGGGCGCGGCCGCGGTCTTGCCTGGCTTGGCTGCGGGCGCGGCCGCTGCTGGCACGGGCGCGGCGGCCACCGGCGCGGACTTGCCTGGCTTGGCTGCGGGCGCGACTGTTGCTGTCACGGGCGCGGCGCGGCGGCGGCCGACCGCCTGGGGGGGCGGGCTGCGGGGGCGACCGGCGGGACTTGGGGCACCGGCGGACTTGCGGCCGCGGTCTTGTCTGGCTTGGCTGCGGGCGCGACTGTTGCTGTCACGGGCGCGGCGGCCCCCGGCGCGGACTTGGGCGCGGCCGCGGTCTTGTCTGGCTTGGCTGCGGGCGCGACTGTTGCTGTCACGGGCGCGGCGGCGGTGGTCTTGCCCGGCCCAGGCGCGATCGTTGTCACGGGCGCGGCGGCGGTGGACTTGCCCGGCTTGGCTGCGGGCGCAGTCCTGGCTGCGGCGGCCGGCGCCTCCCTGCCTGACGGTAGGGCCAGGGTCAACTGGCGCTCGGCTGCGGGCTGCGCCTGACCCTTCGCCCCGCGCGCGGCACTGCTTGGCGGTCGGTTAGCGGCCGGGGGAGTCTCTCTGGTCTCACCTGGCTCAGCGCTCCCCCCCTGACCCACCACCAGCAGTCCGCTCACCTGTTCGCCGCGGGCCAGGGAGAGCAGCGCCTTGCCCTGCGTGTTGCGTCCGGCCAGCGGCACATCGGCCAGGGCCAGGACGTGCCATGACGCTTGACTGGCGCCCAGCGCCAGCAGGCCCCCCGGCGCGGCCACGGCCGCCTGTGCCAGCTTACCGGAACGAGCGTTGAGGCTGTGCGCGACGACGCCGCTGCCGGCGCGGCCTTGCGTGGGAAAATCGCCCAGCGCGCTGCGCTTCAGGTAGCCCAGTTCGCTCACTGTCAGCAGTTCGGCCGCGGGCGCGGCCAACCCTGCGTGGATGACCTGATCCTTGTTGCCCAGTTTGATGGCGTTGACGCCGCCCGCGGGCAGACCGACGGGACGCACATCCTCGTCCTTGAAGCGAATGGCCTGCCCTTGGCGGGTGACGAGCAGCAGCTCGCTGCCGGCCGGCGCCAGCATGACCCAGCCCAGTTCGTCCTTGTCATCCAGATTGAAAACGACGGTTGGCTCCAGGTTGACGCTGTCCAGGAAATCGTTCAGCGCCACGCGCTTGATCCGGCCCTGCCGCGAAACCAGTACCAGGAAACTATCGCCGTTGAGATTGCGGGGTATGGTGACGATGGCCGCGATGCGGTCGCGCCGCGTGAAGCCGCTGAGATCGGCCCAGTGACTGCCGCTGCCCTGATTGCCCTGATTAACCTCGTTAACCTGGTGCAGCCCCAGGCGTACGCTGCGGCCATCGCGACTGAACAGCGCCAGGACGTGGCGCGTGTTGGCGCGCAGTAGCGCCAGGTCGCTGTTGGCTGCCAGGCTGCGCAGCATGGCGGGCTTCAGTTCCTCCAGCGGGCGGCGGGCAAGCGTGCCTTCGCGGGCCGCCATCACCCACACGTCCTGGTCGGGCAAGAGGTCCTGCGCGCTCATTTTGCCTTTGGCCCGTTCTACAATCTGCGTGCGGCGGGCGTCGCCGTACGTGGCCTTGAGTTGGCGCAGTTCCTCTTGAATCAGGGCCAGCATCTTGCCCTGCGAGGCCAGCAGCGCCTCCAGGCTGGCAATCAGGCGCAGTAATTCCTTGTGCTCCTGCTCCAGTTTTTGCTGTTCCAACTGCGCCAGGCGTTTGAGCGGCATGTCGAGGATGGCCTGCGCCTGAACTTCACTCAGTTGAAAGCGACCCATCAGGTTGGTGCGCGCGGTCTCGGCGGTGCGCGAACTGCGAATGATCTGAATGACCTCGTCCAGGTTCTTGAGCGCGATCAACAGTCCTTGGATGATGTGCGCCCGCGCGCGGGCGCGGGCCAGATCGAACTCCGTGCGGCGCCGAATGATCTCGCGACGATGCTCGATGTAGTGGGTCAGGATTTTCTTGAGCGACAGCAGGCGTGGCTCACCGTCCACCAGGGCCAGCAAGGAGACGGCAAACGTCTGCTGCATGGGCGTCAGGCGGAAAAGGTCGTTCAGAATTTGCTGTGCGTTCACCGTGCGCGTGAGTTCGATGGCGATGCGCATCCCTGTGCGATCAGATTCGTCGCGCAGGTCGCTGATGCCTTCCAGGCGGCCATCGCGCACCAACTCGGCGATGCGCTCCAGCAGGCGCGTCTTGTTGGTCATGTAGGGCAGCTCGGTGACCACGATGCGATTGCGGTTGCGGCTCATCTCTTCCAGGTGCGCTTTGGCCTGGATGACGAAGCGCCCCTTGCCCACGGCATAGCTCTGAGCGATGAGGTCTTCCTGCTCGCCGGTGGCGGTACCGCCATAACGGAAGACCAGCCCACCGGTGGGAAAGTCCGGGCCTTGGATGAACTGCATGAGGTCTTCGATGCTGACATCGTCCATACGTTGGACGTTGTCAATCAGATAGATCAGCGCGTCGCAGACTTCGCCGATGTTGTGCGGCGGCACGTTGGTGGCCATGCCAACGGCAATGCCGCTGGCGCCGTTGACGAGCAGATTGGGCAGGAGGGCCGGCAGGATGATAGGCTCGCGCAGCGATTCGTCAAAGTTGGGGCCAAAGGGCACGGTGTCTTTGTCCAGATCAGCCAGCACGGTGGAGGCAATGCGCGCCAGGCGGGCCTCGGTGTAGCGCATGGCCGCGGCGTTGTCGCCATCTACGGAGCCGAAGTTGCCCTGGCCGTCCACCAACATGTAGCGCAGGGAGAAATCTTGCGCCATGCGCACCATCGCCTCATACACCGCGGCGTCGCCATGCGGATGGTACTTGCCCAACACTTCACCGACGATGCGGGCGCTCTTTTTGTGCGTCCGGTCATGGCTCAAGCCCATGTCATGCATGGCGTAGAGAATGCGCCGATGCACCGGTTTGAGTCCATCGCGCACGTCGGGGAGCGCACGGGCGACGATGACGCTCATCGCGTAATCCAGGTAAGCCGTCTGCATTTCCTGGTCAATGTCAATGGGTTTGATAATACCGATATTCATAGGTGGTTCCATCTACTGCTATGGCGCGTGTTTTGAGCTACATGCAAACTGGTAAGATACTAAGGGTCGGGTAGTAGTGGGCGTGCAGGTGATATCCGGGTGGAACGCCCCTGCGGCCCGAATTCATTCGGCGGCCGTAATCGGCGCCGGATGCCTGAGCGGTTACGTTTTCTTCAAAAATGAGTCAGCCAATCCGCGAGATGGGCGCGCGGCGCGGGCGGGGGGGGGGGCGGGGGCGGGGCCCCCCGGGGGGCCGGGGGGGCGGCGGGCGCGCCCCCCCCGCGCCCCCCGCGGCCCGGCCCGGGCCGCCCGGGGGGGGGGGGGCGCGGCGGGGGGGGGGCCGGCGGGGGTCGGCCGGGGGCCCCGGGGGGGGCGGGGGGGGGGGGGCGGGGGGGGGGGGGGGGGTGGGGCGCGGGTGGGGGTGTGAAGCGGCCCCCCCCCGGGGTCCTCCCCCCGCCCCGCCCCCCCCCCCCCCTCTCTTCCCCTCCCCTCCCCCCCCCCCCCCCCTCCCCCCCCCGCGGGCTCCCCCCTCCTTCCCCCGGGCGCCCCCAAGAGAACAACTTGTCCGGCCTGTTTCATGCGAACACCACCGTGAGGTCAGATAGCGCGTAGGTGGGTGTCTCTTCGTCCTCCATTCCGCGCATAGCAAAGGAGAGCGACAACGACGACCAATCATCCTCTCGATACACTGCCTCGCGTTTCGCTTTTGCCAGAAGATACTCAGTGAAATCAAGCACTTCTGTCTGGTAGGAAGGAGGCAATCTCAGAAGAACTTGTTGAATTCGTTCCAGAGCGACCATGTCTTTACACCCCTTTCGATTTCTATCATTCCGAAGTCGGCTGATCTGTTGGCCTTTTTTCAATCTGCCGCTATCGATCGCGTCATGGTCACATTCTATCATTTTCTCGACGGGTGGTCAACCGTCCTTTGCGTGCAGCAGGTCGTCTGGCGCTGCGGGCAGCAGGTCGTCTGGCGCTGCGGGCAGCGTCACGATGAAGGTTGTCCCCTGCCCGCTGGCGCTGGCAACCTCGATGGCGCCGTCATGGCCGCGGATCAATTGACGGGCAATCGCCAGCCCCAGCCCGGCGCCGCCGCCGCGGCGACTGCGGCTCTTGTCCCCGCGATAGAAACGATCGAAGACATGCGGGAGGTCATCCGCGGCAATACCCGAACCGGTGTCGCTGATCTGCATCTGCACCTGGTCGGCGCGGTGGGCCAGGCGCACGGTGATGGCGCCGCCGGCGGGCGTGTGGCGCAGCGCGTTGCTCAACAGGTTGCGCAGCACCTGCGCCAGGCGATCAGCGTCGCCCAGCACAACGGCCGCGGCGTCGTCAGCCGCCAACTCCAGCCTGACGCCCGCCGCCTCGGCCGCCGGGCCGAATTGATCGAGCGCGCTGGCAGCCAGCTCGGTCAGGTTGACCGGCAGCCGCTCCAGGCGTAGTTGGCCGGCGTCGGCCAGGGCCAGATCGTGCAGATCATCCACCAGGCGGGTCAGCAGCCGCGTTTCGTCGTGAAGGCCGGCCATCTGCGCCATTTCCAGTGGGTAGACGCCATCCAGGATCGCCTGCAGATTGCCCTGGATGATCGTCAGGGGCGTGCGCAGTTCGTGTGAGATGTCAGCCACCAGGTTCTTGCGCAGCGTCTCCGATTCAGCCAGGCTGGCAGCCATCTCGTCGAAAGCCGCGCCCAGGACGCCGATCTCGTCATGGCTCTGCACCGCGACGCGCTGCGAAAGATCGCCGCCGGTAATCGCCTGCGCGGCCTGCGTCAGGCGCGCCAGCGGCGCGGTCAGCAGGCGACTGACGAGGAC
This sequence comes from Candidatus Amarolinea dominans, assembly GCA_016719785.1. Taxonomy (NCBI): domain Bacteria; kingdom Bacillati; phylum Chloroflexota; class Caldilineae; order Caldilineales; family Candidatus Amarolineaceae; genus Candidatus Amarolinea; species Candidatus Amarolinea dominans. The sequence continues at coordinate 183,378 of JADJYJ010000031.1, read as the reverse complement.
GCCCAGGGTGAGCGAGAGGGCGGCCGCCAGGAGCGCGGCCCAGGCCAGGGAGTTCTGCACGCGGCTCAGGAATGCCAGTCCCTGCGCATCGAGCACCACATCGGCCGGCCGCACATTGACCAGGGCGCCGATCGGCCGGCCATTCAGCGTCAAGGCAACGCCCTGCGCCAGCGCGCTGGCCGGCAGGACATCGCCGACAAGCTCTCCGGTCCTACTCGCCACCACGCGGCCGGAGGCGTCGGCCACCGCGATGTTGGGACCGGCCGCGCCGGCCCGTCCGCGCCCCATGTTGCCAGGGCCAAGCTGCGCCAGCACGCTCTCCACGCCATCCCAACTGCCGTTGGCCGCATAGTAGTCGGTCAAAGTCTGCGCCCAGGCCGGTTGACCGCTCATGCCGCTGGCAACCACGTACTGGCGAAACTGTTCGCCGGTGGCGAGGGCCGAAAACACAGCCACCACGCCGATGGCGGCCAGGGAGATCGCGAGGAAGGCCAGGCTCAGCTTGAGCCACAGGCGGTTCACAGATCGCCTCCCAGTCCCCCTAGTCCCCCTAGTTTATAGCCGATGCCGAACACCGTTTGGATGAAGCGCGGGTGGCGTGGGTCATCGCCTAACTTGGCGCGCAGGTTCTTGATGTGGGCGTCAATCGTGCGCTCATAGCCCTCATAGGCATCGCCCTGCACGCGGTCGAGCAGTTCCAGCCTGGTGAAGACGCGTCCGGGGTTCTGCAAGAGCACGGCCAGGAGCTCGAACTCGGTTGGGGTGAGATCGAGGATGCGACCATCGAGGGTGGCCTGGTGTCCGCCCGTGTCCAGGACCATTTCGCCGGCGCGCAAAACCGCCGGCGCCGGCGCTGCGCTCCCGGTCCGCCGCAGAACCGAGCGCACCCGCGCCACCAGTTCGCGCGGGTTGAACGGTTTGGTGATGTAATCGTCCGCGCCCAGTTCCAGCCCCACGATCTTGTCGGTATCTTCGATGCGCGCGGTCAGCATGATGATGGGCGTGGCCCGCTCGCGGCGCAAGGTGCGCGTAACCTCAAGCCCGTCCAGCCCAGGCAGCCCCAGATCAAGCACGATCAGGTCTGGCTGCTCGCGCCGGGCCTGGATCAGCGCAGTTTGGCCGTCAGCGGCCTCCACAACCGCAAAGCCGGCCTGTTCCAAATACGAACGCACCAGCTTGACGATCTTGGCTTCATCATCCACAACCAGGATTTTTGCAGTCATACCCCTTCCGTCCAATCCTTTGATTCAGCCAGTCTTCCGAACGCGAGGCGGGTCCCTCCGCCTCACGGCGCTGGCGACCCTGCGCGAGCGGCCAGCCATGCCCGCAAATCGGCCGTTGAGAAGGTGTCGCTCTCCAGCGACTTGATCTGTGTCGCGCCGGGTGTATCGGTCGGCAGATTGAGCGCCGCCAGCATCTCCGCCACGGGCACCTTGTAGGCAGCCGACACATCGTCCAGTGTCATCCAGCCCTTGATCTCCTCCGCGTTGGCGCCTGTCGGCAGGACTTTGCCGCCCGCTGAGGTCATGCGGCCGGAAATGGACCAGAACCCCGCCGCCTTTGCCCCGCCGATGACGCCGAAAAAGAGCGTCAAGATCAGTATACCATAAACAAATGGATTGACTCTCACGGTTGATTCTCCTCTCGCTGCTCAATGACCAAAGACCGGCAGGCCAAGTTTCAGTTCCAGGGCGCCCTCGCGCGGGCACTCATCCACGCACTCCAGGCAGCCGATGCAGTCCGCGCTCTTGATGGTCGTCGCCGTGTGGACCGCCAATCCCATCGGACAGGCTTTGGTGCAGATGGCGCACGCCTTGCAGGCCTCAACCTCACGCTTGAGGTAGAAGGGACTGAGCGCGCCAACCAGTCCGGTGGCTGCGCCCAGGGGACAGGCGTAGCGGCACCAGGGGCGTTCCACAAAGAGCGATCCGATCAACGTCAGCGCCAGCACGGCTACGCCCGGGCCAATGCTCAGCTCCAGCAGATTCCAGAGAGCCGCCCAGGGATCGTAGTCGCGAAACACCATGAATCCGTAGACGGCCGCGCCGGTCACAGCCCAGGCCAGAACGCCGTACTTCAGGAAACGCAGATAGCGGTCGAGTACAGCCAGGCGCTGCCCGCGCGCCTTGAGCGTCTTGACCGCGCGGCGAACGGCCGGCACGCGCTTTTGCACCAGGGTCGAGAAACGGCTGGTCATGTCCTGAATGAAACCAAGCGGGCAGAGCCAGCCGCAAAAGGCGTTGCGCGCCAGCAGGGCCGTTGCCAGCGCGGCCGCCAGTAGGACGATATTGGAAAGGTGCGTGTGTGAAACAAAACTGCCGCCGGTGGTCAGATATTTGACCATCGTCTCCAGGCCGCCCATCGGGCAGTAGGCTTCCCAGGACGCGGTGACCGTCCCGCTCTCTTCGCCCACCAGCAGGTGCTGGACGGCAATGAACAGAATGAACAGAAACACGCCGAGCTGCGCCAGTCGGCGGAAGGTGTGGTGCGTGAGCCAGGCTGCCAGGCCCTTGCGTCGGGGTTTGATCCTACCAAAATTCGGAATGTGGGCGGTCGTCGTCATGAGCTTGATTCCTCCATCTTCTGTCTCTCTCTCTTGTCAGTTTGCACCGGAGCTGTTCGACTACCCCGGCCGCGCCTTCATCGCCTTCATCATCGCGACGCGCTGAGAAGATCTGATGCGCGACTTGCGCAGAAGTTGTGAAGAAGGAGTGCGTACGATCAGCGCATCCAAAGCAGGGAGGAGAGCGAAATGGGGACTCCGCGGGCAGAGAACCAATCGAAAGGCTGCGTTCGCGATCGGTGTTCATGGCATCACCTCCGCAGATGCGACAAGGTTAGCGAACCAATTCAGGATGGCGCCGATGCACCTGATTACGGAGCCGACGCGCGATGAGCACTTCATCATTCAGGAGATCGAGCATACAGCACTTTCCCTTCGCGCAGTGCAGGCCGGATGATCGTGCCAACGATGTCGCGTCGCCGGGTCACTTCGTCCGGAGTCGCCAGAATGATGTCTTTTGGAATGGTGATGTCACGCAGCGCCACGCGCATCTCAAGTTGTTTGGCGCGCTTGGAACCGCTGAACGGCATGATCACCAACAGGTCTACGTCGCTGGCCGGGTTGGCCGACTCGCGCGCCTGTGAGCCAAACAGAATGATTTGCTCGGGATCGAAGCGAGCGACCAATCGCTCTACCATCATTTGGATAGCTTGTTGGACTGTCTGATTTGGCATGATGTTCCTCGCTACCTGAAGTATACCATCTTCGGGCCGCGGCGCCATTCGGGCCGCGGCGCCAGACCTGAGAGGGCTATCGCCGGGCGCGGCCGGCGAAGGGCAGCGCCCGGCGCACGGTCTGCATGTCAGGGTCGCTAAAAGTTCCGCTGAGGATCAGGATGACGAGGTAGATCAGCGCGGCCAGCGCGATCTGCGCCAGCAGCGGCAGGGCCAGACGCTGTGCGCCGAGCAGGCTCGCGGTCATGCCCAGCCCGGCCAGCAGCGGCCGGCCGGCGATTTGTCCCCACGGCAACGGCCCCACGTGCCGGTAGACGCTGAACATGAAGGTGATGCAGAGCGCCAGTTCCGACAGTCCGGTGATGGCGGCCGCGGCGTATAAATTAAAGATCGGGATGAAGACCAGGTTGGCCGCGACGTTGAAGACCACGCCGATGATGAAGGCCCGCGTGAGGAAGCGCTGTTGATCCACGGCGATGAGGACGTATTGGGTGACGCTGTTGGTGAAGCCGATGGGAATGGACCAGATGAGCAGTTGCAGGGCGATGGCGGAGCCGGGCAGATAGGCCGCGCCGCCCAGGATGGCGATCAGCGGGGTGGCGATGAATGTGACCAGGATGGCGATGGGCAGGCTGACGAGGACGAGCAGGCGTAGGGCCACGACGTAGGAGCGCAGGAGCGCGGCGCGGCCACCGTTGCCCTGGCCGGCCTGCGCGTAGCGTGACAGCAAGGGGAAGATCGCCAGCGTGAAATAGGAGGGGATGACGTTGAGACCGTCAATGTACTTGTAGGCCGCGCCGTAGAGGCCGACGGCCGCCGCGCCCGCCAGCGGTTTGAGAATCCAGACATCGAGGCGGAAGAAGATGTGCGCCAGCAGGTGATTGAGCATGAGGGGCAGCGAGCCGGTCAACATGCTGCGCTGCAAGGTCGGGTCGAGATCGCGGCGCGTGAGCGGCGCGAGCGGCAGCTTGCTGCGCATGAGGGCCAGCAGCCAGAAGACCTGCAGCAGGTTCATGACGACGGAGACGCCGGCCAGGCCGACGAAGCCCCAGGAGAGGGGCGGCAGGAGCACGAGCGCGCCGAGGGCGACCTTGCCCAGGACGATGGCGGTCGAGACGCCGGACGGGTATTCCATCCCCTCGAACGCGTTGAAGACGGCGCTGATGCCATCGGAGATGGCGGCGAAGAGCAGGGCCAGGGCGAACAGGCCAATCGCCCAGCCCTCCGCCGGCGTCAGCCCGCCCCAGGCGCCGTAGGCGAGCATGACGAGCGCCAGCAGCGGCAAGGAGGCCAGCCACAGCCAGCCGCGCAGGACCGTGACGTTGAGCAGATAGCGACCGGCCTGGCTGCGGTCGCGCGCCACTTCACGCGTCAGCAGGGTGCCGAGGCCGAAGCGCACCAGGATTTCGAAGATGACGTAGAAGCCGATGGCGAAGGTGTAGCTGCCTTCGCCGGCCGGGCTGAGGATGCGCAGGCGCAGCAGGGCAAAGGCAAAGTCAATGCCTTTGTTGAGCAGCGCCAGCCCCATGGGCACCAGGCTGTTCTTGGCGACGCGTGAGACCTCGTGCGCCTCGTGTTCGCCGCGGTAGAAGCGTCCCCATGCCCACCAGCCCAGGAGGAGGAGGAGGGTCATCAGCGCCAGAAAACTGGTATAGAGGCCCAGTTGGAACGACAGCGGCGCGTACTTGAAGCGCACCGTTTGCTTGCCTGCGTCCAGATGCACCGCGCGGAAGTTGCCGTCGGCGCGCCAGAGGGTCAGGGACTGTTCGGGCAGCACGCCTTCTGCGGCCAGGGGACGCGTGTACGCCTTCCAGCCGCTGAAGTAGGCGTCGGTCAACACCAGCCAGGCCGGCGCGGGCAGGTCAACGAAAATGGTAATCTCGTTGGGCTGGTAGCTGGCGATGTTGACCACGGTCGCCAGGAACCCCCCTGACCCCCCAACTTTGGGGGGGGCGGAGGGCGACGCTGCGCCCAGCGCCGCGGGGTCGTCGAAGAGGACAGTCTGGCGCAGGTCCACCTCGGTCAGGCGGTCGAGCAGGCGGTCGGCGGGGACGAACTCCGCGGAAGGGGCCGCAAATGCGCGCGGGAAAGCACCCTCGTTGCGGTAGATCTTGACCGGCTCGGTCGGCAGGCCCCCCCCTGACCCCCCAACTTTGGGGGGGACGGAGGGCGACGCAGGGTAGATCAAGGTGTAGCCGGGAAGGTCGAGGGTGAGTTCGGTCATCACCCAGCGCACGCCGAGCAGATGCGTGCGCGGGTCGGTGAGCGAGGCCGGGTCGTAGAAGGGCGAGATGCGGTTGTAGAGCAGACCACCCTGCGGCTCGATGGCCTGCATGTACTGCACATACTGGCGGGGGATGATCGAGTCGTAGCCGCGCACATCCTGCAGGCCCAGCAGCCAGCCCAGGTTGGCGTTGAGGGTTTTGGAGGTGCTGCCATCCTCGAAAGTGGTAATGCGCCCCAACTCCTGGCCGGCCTGCTCCCGCAGGAAACGGACGGACGGCGGCTCGACCGCCAGCAGCGCTGGATCCACCGCGGGGTTGAAGGCCCCCGTGGCCAGCCAGAGGTCGAGCGCAACCAGGGCCACCGCCAGCAGCGGCCAGCCGCGGCTCAAGGGTCCGGGCCTCTCATTCCGCTGACTCCAGCGCAAGACCGCGCCGGCGCCGGCCAGGGCCAGGGCCAGCTTGAGCAGACCGGGCGCCTGGTAGCTCCAGAACGCGGCGCCATCGCTGAACGCGACGCGGGCCAGGTCCGAACGGGCGAGCACGCCGGCGCCCAGGGCCAGGAAGGGCGCGGGCCAGACCAGGCTGAGGCCGACGGCCGCGGCGAGGGCAGCGCCGGTCAGGATCAAGGGCCAGGCCAGCCGCGCCGGCCCACGCCGGCCCGCGCCGGCCCGCAGCGCATCCAGGCCAAACGCGGCCAGCACGGCCAGGCTGAGGGTGAGCGGGAAGACCCAGCGGAAGGCGGAGTGCAGTTGACGGTAGCCGGGCAGGCCGTAGAAGAGGATGGCGTAGAGCGGCGTGCCGAAGGCGAAGGCGAGGGCGAGCAGGGCCAGGACGGCGAAGAAGAGGACGGTGGCGCGGCGGAGAGGGGGAGAGGGGGAGAGGGGGAGAGGCGGAGAGGCGGAGAGGGGGAGAGGCGGAGAGGCGCGACGCGGGCGGCGGCCGTGGAGCAAGACGGCGACGCCGGCCAGAAGCAGGGTGAGAATGCCGACGTAGTTGGCGCCTTCGACGTAGTTCTTGACGCCCCAGAAGATGGGGGGGGTGGCCTGCCAGGCGCGCGTCCAGAGGTCGGTGAAACCGTGATGGGAGGGGTTGCCGAAGAAGTCGGGCAGGAGGAAGGTGACGAACTGGCGCACGGGCCAGGCCCAGCCCACCACCTGGTCGTAGGAGGCGGAGCCTGCGCGAAAGCTGCTGCTGACCAGTTCGACCAGGGGCCAGAGCTGGACCGCGGCCAGCGCGAGGCCGAGCGCGGTCATGACGGCGAACCAGGCGGCGAGGCGCAGCACGGGGCGCCAGGCGGCCAGCAGGCGCTGCAAGGTCCACAGGCGCCAGAGGGCAAAGAGGGCCATCACGAGCAGGGTGTAGTAGGTGATTTCGATGTGACCCGCCAGCACTTGAACGCCGAGCACGAGCGCGCCGCCGACGATGTAGGGGACGGGCGAGAAGGGCGCGTTGCCTTTCTCAGCCTGTTTCTGAATCACCTTTTCGATGATTGCCAGGAGCAGGGGCAGCCAGGCGATGGCGGCCAGGATCATGCTGAAGACGACGCTGGCGATGCTGAACGCGCTGAAGGCGAAGACGATGCCGGCCAGGGTTGCGGCCAGGCGCGAGCGTTGGAAGACGCGTGCCAGGATGTAGACGTTGAGGCCGGTGAGGGCGAGCTGCAGCGCGGTGAACCAGCCGTAGGCGGCCGGCAACGGCAGGATGTAGAAGAGCAGACTCAGCGGGTAGAGCGCGGAGTGCTGGCCGGCCGCCAGGAAGGGCACGCCGCTGAAGATGTACGGATTCCAGAGCGGGAGCTGGCGCTCGGCCAGGGCCTGGCGCATGAAGGTCTTCCAGGGCAGATTTTCGAGGAGGAGGTCGCTGAGCAGGCTGTTGTGCGGCGCGGTGATGCCGTAGGTCGCGGCCAAGCTGCGCCAGGGCTCGAAATCGAAGAGGTTGTCGGCCGGCAGCAGGGTGCGATTGCTGAACAGGACGGGCGCAAACCACAGGAGCGGCAGGACGATGAGGATGAGCGCCGGCCCCCTGATCAAGCGGCGCAGCCAGGCGGCCAGGATCGGTCTCATGAACGTCCGGGCGCGCCATTGGGGGATTGCGCCGGAGCCGGCGCGGGGCGGGCCAGGGGACGAACCTGGCGGTAGCGCCAGCGCAGGAGCCAGGTGCGCCAGGCGGCTTCGATCTTGATCCGGTTGGACATCTTGGAGCGGCCGGCGCGGCGGTCCTCGAAGTAGATGGGGATTTCCTGGGTGTGAAAACCGAGGCGCTGCGCCAGGTAGGCCATTTCGACCTGGAAGACGTAGCCGTTGCTGCGGATGGGGTAGGCCAGGATGGCCTCCAGGGTGGCGCGGCGCCAGCACTTGAAGCCTGCGGTGGCGTCCTTGACGCCCAGCCCCAGGATGATCCTGGCGTAGATGGCGTTGGCCCACCAACTGAGCAGATGGCGCCACCAACTCCAGTTGCGATCGAGACGGCCGCCCTCGACGTAGCGTGAGCCGACGACTACATCACAGGTCTGGATGTGGCGCAGGAATTCGGTGAGGTAGGTCGGGGAGTGAGAGAAATCGGCGTCCATCTGGATGATGAGGTCTGCGCCCTGGTCGAGGGCAAAGCGAAAGCCGTCGCGGTAGGCCGAGCCGAGACCCAGCTTGCCTGGCCGGTGCATGACGTGCAGATGACGCGGATGGGTCCGGCGCAGGCGTTCGGCCACATCGCCGGTGCGATCAGGGGAGTTGTCGTCTACAATGACAATGTGCAGGTTGTCAATCGCCAGCGCAAAGAGGGCGCTCACGATGGCAGGCAGGTTGTTGGCCTCGTTGTAGGTGGGGATGATCACGAACGTGGCTGGCGGCGTTACGGTAGCGCGTGGGTTGGTGCTCATCATGACGACCATTATACTAGCCTGCCACATTTGGCGCAAGACGCAAATTGGCCGAACTACAAGCTCTCAGCCTCTGAATTTAGGTCGTCCAGATCGCACAGGAAGGTTGTGACCTCCTGCGCCTCGGCGGCGCTGAGGCGTGCGGTGGCGAAACCGATGTTTGCCAGCACGTAATCTCCCACCTGCACCTCAGGCAGGTAGGCCAGGCAGATGCGTTGAATGTTGCCGGCAAAGTCAACCGCGCCCATGGTCATGCCCAGCGGGTTTGGCTCGATGGTCACGATGCGACCTGGAAGTCCGAGGCACATAAGGCTCTATTTCCTCTCCCGGTTGGCGGCCGCAGCCGACGCCAGCCACTGCATCCACGGCTCGAAGCCGGCGCCGCTACGACAGGAAAGCACGAACAACGGCACGCCCGGATTGACCATCTGCAGGCCGCGGCCGAAGTAGTCCAGCTCGAAATCGAAGACGGCCAGCAGATCGGCCTTGTTGAGGATGACGACCGTGGCGCTGGCGAACATGCCGGGGTATTTGTATGGCTTGTCGTGCCCTTCGGGCGCGCTGGCAATGACGATGTTGGCATGGGCGCCGAGCGCGAAGTTGGCCGGACAAACCAGGTTGCCCACATTCTCGATGAAGAGCAGATCAAGGTCAGGCAGGGGCAGCGCCGGCAGCGCGGTCTGGATCATCGGCGCATCCAGATGACAGCCGCCGCCGGTGTTGATTTGCACCACGGGGATGCCCTGACCCGCGATGCGATCGGCGTCAATGCGCGACGCCAGGTCGCCTTCGATGACGCCGGGCCGGAGGTAGGGGGAGAATGCCGGCAGACGGCTGGCGGTTGCCAGGATGAAGCTGGTTTTGCCCGCGCCTGGTGAGGCCATCAGGTTGAAGACCGTGACCCCGGCCGCGTCGAAGGCCGCGCGGTTGGCGGCCGCAACTGCGTCGTTGGCGCTGAGGATGGGCTGTGCCACCGTGATGGTTGTTGTCATCTGGCTTTGGCTCCGTCTGGTAACTGCTCACCCTGCAAGTTGATTTGACAGGATGAACAGGATGAACAGGATTCTTGCTCTGTGGTGTGCAAAACTACCGCCACGAGAGTTCGAATATCCTGTCAATCCTGTGAATCCTGTCTGAATTCCAGGCAGACCCAGCAGTTACGATAAGAGCCTGACCCGGATGGTCAAAAACTGATTGAAGGGAGCCTATAACGGTAACTGCTCAGCCAGGCAGTGAGAATGGTCTCGATAGCGCCCGGAGTGCCCCCCTGCCCCCCAATCCTGGGGGGAAAAGCATTCGGCTCCCCCAGGATTGGGGGGCAGGGGGGCCGCCTGAGCAGTTACCTACAACGTCTGGTTGGCAAGGCGCAGGTGGTACTGCGTCCAGTATTCGAGCTGACGCACCTGCGCCGCGGTCAGGGCTTGACACGCCCAACCCCAATGAATCGAAATCCAGTCGCCCGGTTGCACGTGGTCGGTAAAACCACGCCCGTCAATCTGGCGCAGCACCTGGCGCATGACCGGCGCGGCGAGGGTGAGTTGACCGTCCTGCAAGATGAGCGGCGGCGTCGCGGTCCGGAGTTCGGCGCCAACCAAGCCCTGCACCTGCCCCCAACTGATGCGGCAGTTATCCATGTAACCCAGCGCCTGCGGCCAGCCGTTGCGCGGGCACACTTCGATCACGTGGAAGCTGTGGTGGGGCCGGGCGCCGGCCGGCGCCTTGCCCAGCACCAGTTCCAGCGTCTTTTGGCTCATCTGGCGGGCGAAGCGCGCCTGGAGGGACGCGTGCAAGGCCCGTGCTTCGACGTGATTCAGCAAGTCGTTGCCGATCCAATAGGCTTCGACCACGCGGCGATCGAAGGGGTCTGCAATCAGATTGCCCTGGGCGATCAGCTTCATGTAGGGCACTGCGCCCTGAAACGAACCGAGCAGCAGGCGCAAGCCGGTGTCGGTCATACCGGCGACGGCATAGTCGAACAGCGCGCCAGGGTCATCCGCGCCGCAGTAGCCCAGTTGATTGGGCATGAACGAGTAGCGCGCAAAGACCTGGGGGCCATCCAGCCGGGCGCTGCTGTCCCCGTTGGGTAGGACTTGGCGTGCAGGCGGCGTCAACAGCGCCACCGTCACGCTGCGGCCTCGGCGCGGGGCAGGGCGCGCAGTTGTCGCCAGAGAAACAGCAGACAGCCGCTGATGAGCAGCGCGGAGCCGGCCACCTGCAAGCCGGTGGTGGGTTTGCCTTCGAGCACGATGCTCAGGCCCACCGTGAGGACGGCGCCGATGGTCAACACACTGGTGACGACCGTGGCCGGCGCGGTTTGCAGCGCCCGATACCATGTCCACACATAGCCCGAGAGGAGTACGGAGGTGAGGAGCACCCATATCCATTGCGTGCCGCTGAGCGTGAGGGCCGCACCCGCGCGGCCGCTGAGGATCAGGAAGCCCCACATGACGATCGCGCCCACGCCCATACGACTGAGCGCGCCGGTCTGCCCGGCCACGGTGCAGTAGACGCCGCCGTCCTTCAGGGGGATGGCGCCTTCGACCACGGCGATGAATTGTCCGGGCATCTGAAGGCTATTATGGAGGGTGTCCATGAGCGATTTCTCGGCCATACGGCCGGCCGGCGCCATGATGGTCTCGTGGTAGTTGACCGACAGGAGTTTCAGGACGATTTCGGTCACGGTGGGGTCGCTGGCGCGCAGGAAGGACTCGGTGTTGCCAGCGCAGTCCTGAAATTCCAGCCAGACGACCGCGACGCGGGGGGCTGCAGCCAGGGCGCTGGCGATGCGTGGCGCGAAGCGGGGCGGCAACGCCAACGCCCCGGCCATGGCGCCGCAGAATTTGAGAAACTGGCGCCGACTGATACCACGTTGCGCCAGGCGTTCGGCCAGCCCTGGCGGGGCCGGCGCACTGACGGGCGACGAAGCTTGCATGCAGTGCCTCCTTTTCATGTATCTTGTAGGGGCGCACCCTTGCGGTCGCCCACGCGGGCAGGCGCAAGGCCATGCCCCTACCCCGGGTTCCCCCGGATTATTGAAAAGATACCATCAGGGGGGCGCCCCGGCGCCCTGGAGTGACCCAGGCGGGCAATTTCTGAAGAGCGGATTGGCGGGAAAGGTCGAGCGCGGCAATGTGAGTTTGTACTTGCCGCCCTGGCGCGCCGGTATGATATAGATCGTATCCGCCGTGCAGATTTGGCCGCACCTGTGACGCGATGCGTAAACCAGTGCAGTTGAACATCGTGTGCTTACCCCCGACGCCGGCGCGCATTGGCAACATCGGACCGATCACGCCATCCCCGATCACGGGGGGCGCCTGCTTGAAATTCAGTCGGTGGGACGCGACGTCACCGAGCACAGAGAGTCCCATGAGCGCGTGCGCCGCACGGCGGCCGCCTGCACAACAGCAGCGAGATCGGCGTGGGCGCCCCCGTTGCTGTTGAACTGCCCCTGGCGGAGGAATCGGAAGATTAAGATGCCGTGAAGAAGCAGTAAAGGGCGCTTCGCGTTGCAGCAGACACTTTGACAAGTGCCAGTTGATGTGCTAAACTCAAAGTTGTCCATTCCGTTCATTGTTCATCCTTCGATCACGCCCAGCCAGGGAGGCGCCCATGGGAGTCCTGCTTGATGTTCGTGGACTGCGCACTCAGTTCTTCACAAAAGATGGCGTAGTCAATGCTGTCAATGGCATCTCTTATTCACTCAATGAAGGGGAAACCCTGGCCATCGTCGGCGAAAGCGGCTGTGGCAAGAGCGTCGGCGTCATGTCGTTGACCCGGCTCATTCCCTCGCCGCCCGGTAAGGTTGTGGCTGGTGAGGTCATTTTTGATGGCCGTGACCTGTTGAAGCTGGATCCGGATGAGCTGAGGCAGATTCGCGGCAATCGCATCGCCATGATCTTTCAGGATCCGATGACCTCGCTCAACCCCGTGCTCACCATCGGCTTTCAGATCAGCGAGACGCTCATCCTGCACCTCGGCATGAACAAAGAGCAGGCGCGTAAGCGCAGCGTGGAGCTTTTGGAGCTGGTCGGTATTCCGGCCGCAGCCGATCGTCTCGACGACTACCCGCACCAGTTCTCGGGCGGCATGCGCCAGCGTGTGATGATCGCCATGGGCTTGTCGTGCAACCCGCAGTTGCTCATCGCTGATGAACCGACTACCGCCCTGGATGTGACGATTCAGGCCCAAATCGTTGACCTGGTGCAGAGCCTCAAAGATAAGATCGGCATGGCGGTCATTTGGATCACCCACGACTTGGGCGTGGTGGCCGGCATGGCTGAGCGCGTGCTCGTGATGTATGCCGGATTCATCGTCGAAGAGGCGGCTGTGCGTGAGCTGTACCACAACCCGCGCCACCCTTACACGTTGGGTCTGCTCGGGTCATTGCCCCGCCTGGACGAAGACAAGCCGGTGCGCCTGAAGTCTATCGAAGGTTTCCCACCAGACTTGATTGCGCTGCCAAAGGGGTGCCCGTTTGCGGCCCGCTGCGAATATAAGATTGGCAAATGCGAGGAAGATAACCCGCTGCTGGCGCCGGTTGGTCCGGGACACAAGGCGGCCTGCTGGGTAGACGTCACCACAGGAGGAGCGCGGTCATGAGTACGAACGGTTCAGTAAAGTCCGACGACTATATCCTGCGCGTGGATGGCCTGAAGATGCACTTCCCCATTACCCAGGGGATCATCTTTCAGAAACAGGTCGGCGCCATCAAGGCGGTTGACGGTTTGAACTTTAACATCAAGCGCGGGGAAACCCTGGGCCTGGTCGGCGAAAGCGGCTGCGGCAAGTCAACCACCGGACGCTCGATTTTGCAGCTCTACCGCCCCACGGCCGGCCATGTCTTCTTCGAAGACAAGGACCTGACTGCCCTCAAGGGTGAAGACCTGCGTCGCCAGCGCCGCCAAATGCAGATGATCTTCCAAGATCCCTATGCCTCGTTGAATCCACGTATGACCGTGGGCAGCATCGTGGGTGAACCGCTGGATGTACATAACGTTGGCGACAAGCAGAGCCGCCGCAACCGTGTGCAAGAACTGTTGCAGATCGTGGGCCTCAATCCGTATTTCATCAATCGCTATCCGCACGAGTTTTCGGGCGGCCAGCGCCAGCGCATCGGCATTGCCCGTGCCCTGGCCATCAACCCACAGTTCATCGTCTGTGACGAACCGATTTCCGCGTTGGACGTTTCGATTCAGGCGCAGATCGTCAATTTGTTGGAAGACCTGCAGGCCAAGTTCAACCTGACCTATCTGTTCATTGCCCATGACCTCTCGATGGTGCGCCACATCAGTAATCGGGTGGCCGTCATGTACCTGGGCAAGATTGTGGAACTGACCGAACGCGTCGAGTTGTATCGCAACCCGCTGCATCCATACACCCAGGCCCTTCTGTCGGCTGTGCCGATCCCGGACCCCCAGGCCGAGCAAACACGTAAACGCATCATTCTGAAGGGGGATGTGCCCAGCCCGGCTAACCCACCTCCGGGCTGCTACTTCTCCACCCGCTGTCCGCGGGTCATGGATATTTGTCGCCAGGTGGAGCCGGAGTTCAAGAGCGTCGGCAGCGACCATTTCACGGCCTGCCATCTCTACTAGAAGCCTATCCGCAGTAGCTGCCGTGGACCGGCCAGAGCGGTTTTTGGGATAGGCGCTCATTGCGGTCGTCATGCTGCTCCGGCTGTGCCCCTGGGCCGGCGCAGGTTGGCGAAGAAAGACGTAACGTCTTGCAGGCGCCCGAATTTACAGATCGCGCCTGTGACTGCCGTATATTTTATGGATGAAGGGGGGTGATTGAGGCTCGATGATTCGTTTGCTACTGCATACGGCCTGGCACGCTGCGTAGAAGGTGGCACAACGCGCTTCACGACAAATGGTCGTGAACGCGACAATTTCTGTACACCCTTTTAGGAGGAGATACTCATGCGTTCGACAAAGCGGACTGTTTTGCTCGCAGTCCTGGTTATTGCTAGTTTAGTTCTGTCGGCTTGCGGCGGCGCTGCACCGACACCGGCCAAGGAAACCGTCGTGGTTGAGGTCACCAAGGTAGTCGAGAAGACGGTGGTGGTCGAGAAGACGGTGGTTGTGGAAGTGACGGCAGTCCCGCCGGTAGGCCCCAAGGTTCTGCGTCAGAACTTCGGCGCCGGCGATGTGCCGACGATTGACCCGGCCCTTTCGAGCGATACGTCGTCCGTGCAGGTGGTGGATTCCACGACCGTCGGCCTGACCCGTCTCGAGGAAGTGACCTCGGCGCTCAACCCTGGCATGGCGACCAAGTGGGACATCTCAGCAGATGGCAAGAGCTACACCTTCCAACTGCGCAATGATGTGCCGTGGGTCAAGTATGATGGCGCCAAGAACGTCGTCAACAAGGTTCAGGACTGCAACGGCGCGGACCGCATGGTCAATGCCTATGACTTCCAGTATGGCATTCTGCGCACACTCAAGCCTGAAACCGCCTCTGACTACGCGTACGTGCTGAGCTTCGCCGTTGCCGGCGCCACCGACTTCAACAGTGGCACGGTCACCGACACAGCCACGGTGGGCGTCACAGTGGTTGACACCTACACCCTGAAGGTTGACTTCAACGAAGCTGCTGCCTACAATGCCAACATCATCGGCCTGTGGGTCGCTCATGCGCAGCCCAGTTGGGTCATTGATGGCAGCGACTGCACCGACGCCCGCGGCGATCGCTGGACCGAGCCTGGCTTCTTCCAGAGCTATGGCCCCTT
Source organism: Candidatus Amarolinea dominans (assembly GCA_016719785.1). NCBI lineage: Bacteria > Bacillati > Chloroflexota > Caldilineae > Caldilineales > Candidatus Amarolineaceae > Candidatus Amarolinea > Candidatus Amarolinea dominans. The sequence continues at coordinate 168,314 of JADJYJ010000031.1, read as the reverse complement.
TACGCTGAAGAGCTGGATCCATGACTCGCAGTTGAGCATCGTCAAGAATCCCTTCTGGCCCGGTACCGATGCCGTGCCTCAGCCCAAGGTGGACGAAGTGGTCTTCTCGATGCTGGATGAAACGGCCGCCTTCTCCGAGTACGAAGCCGGCAATCTGGATAGCACCAGTGTGCCGCTGGCCGACATTGATCGCGTCAAGGCTGACCCTGACCTGTCCAAGCAGTATGTGACGGCCCCGAACCTGTGTACCTACTACTATGGCTTCAACACCCAGGCTCCGTTTGTGGACGACGCCCGCGTGCGCCGTGCCCTCTCCCAGTCCATTGACCGCCAGAGCCTGATTGACAACGTGCTCAAGGGTGGCCAGGAGCCGGCGCAGTGGTTTGCTCGCCCCGGCCTGGCTGCTGCACCGACCATGGCGGATCACCCGGATCTGGGTATCAAGTTCGATGTCGCCGCGGCCAACAAGAACCTGGATGAGTACCTGGCCGAAAAGGGTCTGACCAAGGACAAGCTGGATATCACCCTGATGTTCAACACCTCTTCCGGCCATAAGAAGATTGCTGAGGCCATCCAGCAGATGTGGAAGACCAACCTGGGCGTTGATATCAAGGTGACCAACCAGGAATGGAAGGTCTTCTTGCAGACGATCCGTGATCCGATCGGTACGCCGCAGATCTACCGTCTGGGCTGGTGCCAGGATTACCCGGATGCCAACAACTTCACCCGCGAAGTGTTCATCAAGGGTGGTTCTGCGAACCCGACCGAGGGTGGCGGCATCAACTGGCAGAACGATACGTTCCAGGAGATCGTCCTGAAGGCTGCAGTCGAGGCAGATCCTGCGAAGCGCCTCGAGCTCTACGCGCAGGCGGAAGACATCCTGGTCAACACTGACGCTGCGATTGCACCGATCTACTGGTACACGCGCAACACAGTGACCAAGCCGTACGTCGTCCGCACCTTCTCGGCCTCTGGCCATGAGTCCTACGAGAAGTGGGACATCACGCAGTAAGTTGATCCAATGGGGTGGGAGGAGCAGTGCTTCTCTCACCCTCTGTGCGGTGAGATGGCGGACATGTTCGCCATCTCACCGCCGCCGGCAATGCGTTGTGTCATGCTGAAGGCAGCGAAGCGACTGGCCGCGGCTGCCCCATCTGTGCGCAAGATGTCCTTTCGCCTCATTTCAGGATGACAGAACTTCCACCGTAAGCCCTCACCCCCTACCCCCCTCTCCCGTCGTGTGCTTTTCCACGACGGGAGAGGGGGCCGGGGGGGTGAGGGTCTGAACGCCTACCCACCTTCTTTGCTGCACGCTGATGGATAAAGGAGACCGCAGAAAATGGGACGTTACATCGTACGCCGCCTGCTCTGGATGGTGCTCACCATGTTTGTGGTGTCAGCCATCACGTTTACCCTCATGCACTCTGTGCCCGGTGGCCCGTTCGACAAAGAGAAAGCCTTGCCGCCTGAGATCATTGCGATCTTGGACAAGCGCTATCATCTGAACGATCCCCTCTACAAACAGTATTTTGACTATCTGTCCAACGTGATTGTGCCCAAGCTCTCCTCTGTACCGCCCAACACCTCTCTCCTGGATGACGCCATCGTCAACATCAAGGTGGGTGACAAGCAGTGGATCAAATGGATGAATTTTGGGCCGTCGTTTACGTCACGCAGCCGCACAGTCAATGATATCTTCCGCCAGCAATTCCCCATCTCCGCGCAACTGGGCCTCATCGCCCTCATCGTAGCGGTGATTATCGGTATGCCACTTGGCATCCTGGCTGCTCTCAAACAGAATTCGTTTTTTGACTATCTCGGCATGGGTGTCGCTATTTTCGGTGTCTCGGTGCCGGTCATCGTGATGGGGCCGATCCTGGTGTGGATCTTTGGTGTCACCCTCAAGTGGCTGCCACCCACCGGCTGGGGCGCTCAACCGCCGTTCGTGCTCGGTTTTCTGCCCTCCAACCTGGGGCCGGATTTTTTCCGCTATGCAGCCATGCCCTGTATCGCGCTGGGGCTGGGCAGCTCCGCCATCATCGCCCGCCTGACACGCGCCAGCTTACTCCAGGTGGTCCGCGAAGACTACATCCGCACGGCGCGCGCCAAGGGCCTGACCGAGCGCACGGTGGTGACACGCCACGCGCTCAAGAATTCGCTCATCCCTGTGGTCACCATCCTGGGACCGATGTTTGCCGGCTTAGTGACCGGTACCTTTGTCACCGAAACCATCTTTGGTATTCCGGGGATGGGCAAATACTTCGTTACCAGTATCACCAACCGTGATTACCCCGTGATCATGGGCACGATTCTGCTCTACGCCATCCTGCTGGTCATCGCCAACCTGGTCGTGGACGTTCTCTACGGCTTCCTGGATCCGCGTATCCGCTACGCCTAAATTCGGAAGAGGAGCCTCGCAAATGAGTACACAAAATAGCAGCGCCGTCACGATCAACTTGGCGCGCAAGGGCGACAGCTTGTGGGCTGAGGCCTTCCGCCGGCTCATCCGCAATCGCGCAGCCGTCATGGGCATGGCGATCATCTTCCTGCTCATTGTTCTGGCTGTGGGCGCCCCCTTCATTGCGCCCAGGTCATTTTCTGACCAGACGCTGCTGGATGTCAACAAAGTGCCTACCTGGGTGCCCACCATCTTTACCTCCATGAAGCCCTACGCCAGGTACAGCGCGGACTATCCTGTCGGGGCCGACTATGTGGGCCGCGATATTTTCAGCCGCATCGTCTTCGGCTCGCGCATCTCCCTCACCGTGGCCATCATCGGTCCATTGGTGAGCCTGCTGATCGGCGTGATCTTTGGCAGCGTTTCCGGCTACCTGGGCGGTCGTGTTGACAACATCATGATGCGCATCGTGGACATTCTCTACGCCTTCCCGCAGATCCTGTTCATCATTCTGCTCATGGCGTTCTTCCGCTCCACCTTCGCCAAACCAGAGCCAGGCACTTTTAGTTACGCGATCAGTCAACTGGACGCCGCCCTGGGAGGTGTGCTCTTCATCTACGTGGGCATTGGACTGACCGCCTGGGAGACGATGGCCCGCCTCTCCCGCGGCCAGGTGCTGTCAGTCCGTGAAAAGGAATATGTCGAAGCGGCCCGCACCATCGGCGCCAAAGACATGTCCATCATGTTCCGCCACATCATGCCCAACATCATTGGCCCCCTGATCGTGGCCGAAAGCCTCTCCATTCCCGGTTACATCAGTCTGGAGGCGTTTCTCTCCTTCATCGGCCTGGGGGTCAATCCGCCGACGCCCTCGTGGGGTTCGATGATTTCTGATGGCTCCCAGGTGATACGCACCTATCCCAACCAAGCCATCTTCCCCGCCCTGGCCCTGGCCATTACGATGTTCGCCTTCAACTTCCTGGGCGATGGTCTGCGCGACGCGCTCGACCCACGCCTGAAGGGTACCAGCTAACAGCCAACCATGGCAGCCTTGTACATCAAGCCCGGCGGTGACAGCCGGGCTTTTTGTTGGACAGGATTGACAGGATTAACAGGGTTTCTGCCTGAACGCCTCAACTATGAAAACAAGTCTAATCGCTCCCCTCTTGCTTGTCATCGTGGCCGGCGTCGCGGTCGCAGCCTGGTTGGCTCAACCGCCGGATGTGGCGCCCTATCGTTTTGCCGGCACACCCACTCCCCCCGGCCAGACCGGCGTCGAAGTCTACGCCCAGCGCTGCTCCACCTGTCATGGCGACGTGGGCCAGGGACTCACCGCAGCCTGGCGCGCCACCTGGGACGAGGAGCACCAGAACTGCGCCTCTGCCAAGTGCCACGGCCGTGACCATCCGCCGGAAGGTTTCCAAATACCCAACAACTACGCGCCGGCCGTGGTCTCTGCCGGCGCCCTGCGTCGTTTTGCCAACGCCCAGGTTTTGTACGATTACGTCTCGCTCACCATGCCCTACTCTGCGCCGGGCGATTTGACCCCAACCCAGTATTGGCGCGTGGTCAACTTCTTGCTCTGGGCCAACGGCGTCACCGATGTCCCCAACGGCGTCACGGCCGAAAATGCGGCGCAGATCGAGTTGGGCACGCGCCTCCACACCCTGCCGGTCATCCAGCCGGCCACTCCCGTGCCTCAACCCATCATGGGCGGGAGCAGCCGGCCATAGCGCGCCGGCGGGAGCCATTGCCATGAGCATCGAGGATTGCCTGGCTGAGTTGCGGCAGGACGCCGACTTCATGCGCCAGGTAACTGCCTGGCAGGAGCTGCCAGCCCGCGCCGGGCAATTCGCGCCCATTCCGACCGCGCTCGACCCGCGCCTGCGCCAGGCGCTGCAGCAGCGCGGCCTGACCCACCTGTACACGCACCAGGCTGAGGCGTTGGAAACCGCCCTGGCCGGCGAGAACCTGGTCATCGTCACCGCCACGGCGTCAGGCAAAACCCTGTGTTACAACCTGCCGGTCCTGCACACCCTTCTGCAGCAGCCGCAGGGCCGCGCCATCTACCTTTTCCCCACCAAGGCCCTGGCCCAGGATCAGTTGGCCGAACTGAACACCTTGCTGACCACCCTCCACGCCGCGGAATCAGGCCCGACCGCTGCGCCGATCCGCGCCAGCACTTACGATGGCGACACCCCGGCCGGCCAACGTCGCACCATTCGCAGCCAGGCGCGCATCCTGCTCACCAACCCGGACATGCTGCACACCGGCATCCTGCCCAACCACCCGTCATGGGCCGCCTGGTTTACGCATCTGCGCTTCATTGTGCTGGATGAACTGCACACCTACCGCGGGGTGTTTGGCAGCCATGTCGCCAACGTGCTGCGCCGCCTGCGCCGCCTCTGCCAGTTCTATGGCAGTGCGCCGCAGTTCATCTGCACCTCGGCCACGATCGGCAACCCGCAAGAGCTGGCAGAACGCCTGCTGGAAGCGCCGGTGCGCCTGCTGGACCGTGACGGCTCGCCGCAGGGCACGCGTCACGTAGTCCTATACAACCCGCCCGTGGTAGATCGCGACCTGGGCCTGCGGCGCTCCAGCGTTCTGGAGGCTGAACGCCTGGCTGCTCATTTCCTGGCGCACGGGGTGCAGACGATCGTCTTTGCGCGTAGCCGGCTGACCACCGAACTGCTGCTGACCTATCTGCGGCGCCGCGTGCAACGGCCTTTGCCCACAGCCCGCCAACAGCCGGGCGGCGCGCAGCACCAGGTTGACCCGGATGCCGTGCGCGGCTATCGTGGAGGCTATCTGCCGGAAGAACGGCGGGCCATCGAAACCGGCCTGCGCCAGGGTCGGGTGCGCGCCGTGATTGCCACCAACGCCCTCGAATTGGGGGTGGACATCGGTCAAATGGGCGCGGCCGTGTTGACCGGATTCCCCGGCGCCATTGCCAGCACCTGGCAGCAGATGGGCCGGGCCGGGCGTCGTCAGGGGGTGGCCGCGGCCATCCTCATTGCCGGCCCGGGCGCGCTCGATCAGTACGTCATCACCCATCCGCGCTACTTCTTCGAGCAAAGTCCGGAGCGTGCCTACATCAACCCCGACAACCTGGTCATTCTCTTGAATCACTTGCAGTGCGCGGCCTTCGAGCTGCCGCTGACGACCGCTGAAACTTTTGGACAGGTTGCTTTCACGCAGGAACTGCTGGCCTACCTGGCGCAGCAGGGGCTGCTGCATCAGAGCGGCGACGCCTGGTACTGGATGAACGAGAACCAGCCGGCGCGCCAGGTGTCACTGCGTGCGGCCGGCAATGACACCGTCACCATTCTGGCCGCCGACGCCGCAGCCCCGACCGCGGCCGCCGCGCCGGTCATCGGCGTGCTCGACCGTTTCAGCGTGCCGCTGTTGTTGCACGAAGGGGCGATTTATCTGCACGAAGGCAGCAGCTACCTGGTGACGCGCTTGGATTGGCCGGCCGGGCAGGCCTTTGTGCAGCCTGTCAGCCTGGAGTATTACACGGAAGCCAGCAGCACCACCACGGTGCTGGTGCGTCGTGAGGAGAAACAAGAACGGCTGGGCAGCAGCCTGCGTGGCCAGGGCGAAGTCACCGTCACTACCCAGGCCACCACCTACCGCAAAGTCCGGCTCTACACGCAGGAAACCCTGGGCACTGGGACGATTGAACTCCCTGAACAGCGCATGGACACCACGGCCTATTGGCTCAGCTTGCCGGAGGAAGCCAGTGAGAGTTTGCGTAGCCAGGGCCTGTGGTGGGACGAGCCGATTCTGGACTATGGCCCCAACTGGCAGGAGCAGCGGGGCCACGTGCGGGCGCGTGACGGCTATCGCTGCACAGGCTGTGGCGCCGCGGAGACGCCCGCGCGCCAGCACGATGTGCATCACCGCGTCCCCTTTCGTTTCTTTGGCTACATCCCCGGCCCGCCGCCGTTGGGCAACCAGGCCTACCTGGAGGCCAACCGGCCGGAGAATCTGACCACCCTCTGCCGGACCTGCCATCGCCGTGCGGAGATGATCGTCCACGTGCGCAGCGGTCTGGCCGGTCTCGCCTACGCCCTGGTCAACGTGGCGCCGCTGCACCTGATGTGCGATCCGCGTGACCTGGGCGCGACGCACGATTTCAAGAGCCAGCACAACGGCCTGCCGACGATCACGTTGTACGACCGCATCCCCGGCGGCATCGGCCTTGCCCCGCGGCTCTTCGAGCTGCACACCACCCTGCTGCAGGCCGCACGTGACCTGGTCATGGCCTGCGGCTGTCGCGGCGGCTGCCCGGCCTGCGTCGGCCCCAATCAGGAAACCGCAGACAGCCCGGTCAGCACGCGCCAGTTGACGCTGGCACTTATTGATACAATTTGTAACTGCTCACCCTGCGGGCCGATTTGGACAGGATGAACAGGATGTACAGGATTCTTGCCTGTGTGGCAAAACTTCGGCACGAGATCCATCCCCTCCCCCCCTGTCGACCCCTCCCTGTTTTCAGGCAGGCTGAGCAGTTACGAATCCTGTCTGAATTCCAGGCAGGCTGAGCAGTTACGCCTCTTGCGTCTATGATGCCGGACCTGTGAACCAGTTATACAGGCTGTAGTTCCTCGACGATGTTGCCATCGGATACCGTTTCCACCGGCGGTTTGTCATCACCGCGTTCCCACATCATGGAGAATCCCCAAATAGTGGCATCCCCTATCCAGAAATCTGCCGGCGTAAACTGCATCTTCGAGTGCGGCGGTGGTTCGGGTCGGGATGGGTGATATTCCACGTCCCATCCGAATGCTTCACCCTGCCAGTATTTGTTCTGCTGATGAACCTGTTCAGCTAACGCTCTCACGGCATCCAGGTCGGGAATGAGCACGGGCGCATAAGGCCTGAACTCGGGGTCAATGGTGATCCTGACCTTAGCGATTGTGCCGCTTAGCCTGTTCATGGCGCCAGGCGATGATGATTTCGTCGTATCGCTCGTTGATGATTCGCTCAATTTCGTTAAGCTCATGATAAATACTCCAAGAAAGCGTAGCACAGCGATTAGGGCTTGTCAAGAAACAACTTCCCAATCCTGTGGTCGTGCTCTGCCAGGGCAGAAGCTGGTAAGATACTAACCTTCGCCTGGGATGGGCGGGCGTCAGTTTCAGCGGTTCCAAATGAAGCCTGGTTTTTAACCACAGAGATCACAAAGAACGCAGAGAAGTTGCTGATTTGCGTCTGATCTGCCGTTTCTTTGTGTTCTTTGTGCTCTTTGTGGTTGAATGTGTGCTACATTTGGAACTGCTGCGTCAGTTTGGCCTGGCAGCGCCCACCGTAGAGATCACAAAGAACGCAGAGAAGTTGCTGATTTGCGTCTGATCTGCCGTTTCTTTGTGTTCTTTGTGCTCTTATATGATATGGGGGAAACAAGAAACGATACAAACAGAGCCATGTCTTTGACACCGCAGAGAGATCATGGTCGGTGAGAAAGGTTGTCAGCGACACAGGAACGTTGAAGGCGACAGACACTGACAATCCCCCGATCCCTCCAACATCCGGCTGGATGCGAAGACGATGGTCAAGCCAAATATGTGCTAGAATTCTATTGTTAGTTCATCAGTGATGAGGTTGTCGTCGGACGGCGCATCTCAACACTGGTAGGACGGATGGGCCAAGAAGAGAGTGAATCCGTTTTGTGCTTAGGATCAGCGAATCAGTCGCAAAGATTAAGATCCTCTCTTCTAGCCCGTGTCCGAGCACGAACAGTATCTCAAGCCGATTGGTCGTAGCAGACATGAGCTTGGATTGATAAGACTACGCGTTGACACGGGTCTGGCCTCCGCCATAGCACGCTGAAAGGAGACAAGAAGATGGCTACAATAATGCAAGCATACCTGGGTATTGACATATCAAAAGACACTTTTGATGCGTTCCTTACACAGGAAAATCGCTCTACACCGTTCCAGACAAGCAACAATCAAGTTGGGTACGAAAAATTGAGCAAATGGCTGAAGAAACATGGCGGGAGCAATGTCCACGCTTGCATGGAAGCAACCGGTCGTTATGGAGATGAACTGGCCGAGTTTCTTCACAAGGAGGGCTTGACCGTGAGTGTGGTCAATCCACGTCGAATTGCATCCTATGCTGCCAGCCAATTGAAACGCAATAAGACCGACAGCCTTGACGCCGCTGTGATTGCTGATTTTTGTCGTACCCAGAATCCTGATCCGTGGCAGCCGCCTCCTCCAGCCATACGTGATCTGCAAATGATGACTCGACATCTCGAATCATTACTCGACATGCGCACCGAGGAGCGCAACCGCCTTCAGTCTGGCGTTACGGCCCCCGCTGTCGTCAAGGCCATCGAGCAGCATATCACTTTCCTCAATACCCAAATCGCTGATCTTGAACGTCAGATCGCTGATCATCTCGATCAACATCCTGACCTCAAGCAACAGCGAGACCTGCTCGTTTCCATCCCCGGTATCGGCGATACCACCGCTGCTAAGCTGATCGCCGAGATCAAGGACATCAACCGCTTTGATGATGCTACTCAACTCGCCGCCTACGCCGGCCTTTGTCCCAGTCGTCGCACGTCTGGCACCTCGGTGCGTCACAAACCTAAACTGTCCAAAATCGGTAATGCCGTCCTCCGTAAAGCCCTTTACTTCCCAGCTCTCTCGGCAAAATCTCACAATCCATTGGTGCATAGTTTCTGTGAGCGTCTCGCTGAGCAGAAAAAACCTAAGATGGTCGTTGTTGCCGCCGCCATGCGTAAACTGTTGCACATTGTCTTTGGTGTCCTCAAACACCGCAAACCCTTTGATCCCGATTACCTAAAGCTCGTTATGCAGCCTGGCGCTGCTACCTAGCTCACAGCATACCTTGCGCTCTCAACCAGCGCCAACTCGAAACTTGACATTCAACACAGTATCTTTGTGGTTGAATGTGTGCTACATTTGGAACTGCTGCGTCAGTTTGGCCTGGCAGCGCCCACCGTGCTATACTGGCGCATGCGTAGCCCGGGCTGCGCAAAGCGCCATGTCAGCGCCAGGACAGAGAGGTCTTTGACGATGCACCGTAACGAACACCTGTACGCCGTCATTCTGGCCGGCGGCGGCGGCACCCGCCTGTGGCCGCGCAGCCGCCAGGCTCACCCCAAGCAATTCCTCGATCTCACGGGCGAAGGCACCATGCTGCAAGAGGCCTACGCCCGCATCGCGCCCATCATCCCGGCGGAGCGGGTCCTGGTCATCACCAATGCCCGCTACGTTGACCTGGTGAGCGAGCAGGCGCCGGCTATTCCCCGCGCCAACGTCATTGGGGAGCCGGCCGGGCGCGGAACAGCGCCCGCGATTGGCCTGGCTGCTGCGCTCCTGCGTCAGCGCGACCCCGACGCGGTGATGGCCATTCTCACGGCCGACCATTTGATTGCACGTAAGGAAACCTTTCGTCGCGCCCTGCTCGCCGCCGCGGAGGTGGCGACCACACCGGGGCGCCTCGTCACCCTGGGCATCACACCGGCCTATGCTGAAACCGGCTATGGCTATGTGGAGCGGGGCCCGGAAATCACCACGCTGGATGGCCTGACCGCCTACCGGGTGCTGCGTTTTACCGAAAAGCCCAATCGTGAGACGGCCGAGCGTTTCGTGCAGAGCGGCCAGTTCTCCTGGAACAGCGGCATGTTCCTGTGGCGCGCGGACAGCATCCTCGCTGAGATTGCCCGCCAGATGCCCGAACTGAGCGCCCAGTTGGCCGCGATCGCGGCGTCGCTCAACCAGCCGGCTGCAGACGTAGCCTGGGTCCCGGCCTGGATGCAGATTCGCAGCGAAACGATTGATTTTGGCATCATGGAGGGCGCGCTCGACACCGTCGTCCTGCCGGTGGACATCGGCTGGAACGACGTGGGCAGTTGGGCCGCGCTGGCCGACGAACTGCCGGCCAACGAGCAGGGCAACGTGGTGCAAGGCCCGCATATCCTGTTGGACACGCATGACAGCTTCGTCTTCAGCGAACAGCGCCTGATCGCGGCCATCGGCCTGCAGCGCATGATCGTGATTGATACGGCCGACGCGCTGCTGATCTGCCCGCGTGAGCGCGCCCAGGAGGTCAAGGGGATCACCGAGGCGTTGAAGGAGCGCGGCCTGTCCGCCTACCTGGCCTAGAGAAAGGAGTCATTGTATGGATCGCGCGGTCCCATTTGCCACCAGTGAAGGCATCGAACTGTATCTGCGCACCTACTACTCGTTGCTGCGCAGCAGCGGTTCCATTCGCGTGCGCTCGCTGGAAGAAGCGCACATCAGCACGAATTCCAGCCTGCACTTCAAAGCGGCCGACCCGGAGCCGGACATCTCTGCCTTTCTCTACGCCTGGCTGCGCCTGCCGCCGGAGATCGTGCATGTGCGCTACGTGCTGCTCGGCCAATCGGAAGATGTCTTTGCCCGTCGCGGCTACGGGGCCATCGAAAGCTGGCGCCTGGTGCGCGCGCCGGCGCGGCGGCGGCGCATGTTCTATGACGATCATGAGAACCTGGCCTGCTTCATTGCCAGCGTCTCCGACATTGATGATCTGATCCCCATCCTGACCGCCTTCCAGATCGAGTGGAACAAGATGCACATGCGCCTGCGCGGTTCCGTGCTGCTGCAGACCATCAAGCAGCACCATGTGCAGGGCAAGCCGCTGGGCGATGTGGAGCAGGAGGCGCTGCAAGAGATTTTGGAGATGAGCAGCGATGACCTGGAGAAACTGGCGGGCACCTGGGGATCTCACCTGGCCGAACGCCTGGAGCAGATTGGCCAGTACGAAATGAACCTGTTCGTTAACCTGTTGGCGGGGTCACGCACCGATTACCGCAAAGCCACGCAAGGCTGGTGGCGCACCATCGAAGACCGCACCGCCGAGGCCAGCCAGGGGCGCCTCGATGCGGCGACGGTCACCAGGCGCCCGATTTACTTCGTTTCGAGTAACACGCACAGCCTGCCCAACGCCCTGTGCGGCTTCGCCAGCCAATATCGGGCCGAACTGCTGACTTTTCTGGAGACGAACAATCCTGAAAACCTGTGGCCGGAAGCGCAGACTGCCCAGGCCATCGGTTCACAGGGGCGCCTGCTCAATCTGCTCTACTACATCCAGCGTTTCTTTTTGGCAGAGCGCGGCCACACTCAGCGCATGGCCGACTATCGGCAGGCCGAGACCGCATCGGGCATCAGCACCATCAGTACGCCGGCCTATCTCGATGTGTCGAGTCACATCATCGAACTAAACCGGATTGATCCGGCCAAATGCGATCCGCGCCTGCAACTGCCGCAGATGGAGCGCCTGCGCCAGAGCGAGGCCATCATCATCAACATTGACTATCCGTTAGGGATGGCGGCCTATCATATCCTGGCGCAGGTGACCACGAGCGTGCCGGAGTTGCGCGGCGCCTATTTCATGGGCAAGGCAGCCACCCTGAATGGCCGCGTCGGTGATGTGATGATTCCCAACGTGGTCTATGATGAACATTCGCGTAACACCTTCCTGTTCAAGAACAGCTTCACCGCGGCCGATGTGGCGCCCTATCTCTCATTTGGCAGCGTTTTCGACAATCAGAAGGCGATCACGGTGCGCGGCACCTTTCTGCAAAACCGCGAGTTCATGAGCATCTTCTACCGTGAGGGTTACACCGACATCGAAATGGAGACCGGGCCGTATTTGAGCGCCCTGTACGAGGACATCTACCCGCAGCGCTACCCGCAGGACGAAATCGTCAATCTCTTCATCAACGCGCCCTACGACATCGGCGTGTTGCACTACGCGTCAGACACGCCGTACAGCCGCCGTCAGCAGTTGCTGTCCAAGAGTCTGTCTTTCTTCGGCGTAGATGCGACCTATGCGACCACGATCGCGATCTTGCGCCGCATCTTCAAGCAGGAGATCGAGCTAGTGGGTGAGGATCGGGATGCGCTCTAGCATCCGATAGATGACGACGGCCTCGCGGGCGCGTGCCAGTGCCCGCGACATATCCCCCTGGCCTTCATAAATCGTGCTCAGGACGGTCAGCAGTTGGGCCTGCTGCTTCCAGGCGCCCAGGCGCTGAAAGCCTTCCAGGGCCAGCGCAGAATGATGCTCGGCCTCTGCCAGGCGACCGGCCGCCTGGTGAATCTCCCCCAACCGTTCATGCGTGCGGATCTGCCAGAGATCGGAGCCGGGGAGGTTCAGCACCTGCTGCAACAGGTTGAGTGCGGCATCGTCTTGTCCTGTCTGCGTAGACAGATCAGCTAGGACATGCGCCAGGTGGATGCGACTGCTCACGTCGCCACGCGTTTCTACGGCAGAGCGGGCTTGGAGCAGTTTTTGTTGCGCCTTTTCCAACTGACCCAATCGCAGCATGACCTCTCCCTGCTGGGTCAACAGATCAGCCGGCAGGGTTGTGATGAGGTCGGCCGGCAGATTGTCGCAAGCGGCCTGCACGTGAGCGGCGGCATTCTCCCGATCATCGTGTTGCAGACTCACCTGGGCCATGCGACAGCGGATGAGGATGTGCTCTGCCACGTCACCGGTACACCCCAGGGCGGCCTGATAGTGTTCCAGGCCGGCCCGGTAATCGCCGTTCAACTCATGGATATCACCCAACGCCCGATGAATGAGCATCTGGGTGGTCGTGTCCCCGGGCTGGGTGGCTTGCGACAGCGCGCCCCAGTACAACTCACGCGCACTGTCCAGGGCATTCAGGCTGAAGGCCCAGCCGGCCAGGGCCATCAGCGCCGGCAGGATGTCATCATCGCTGGCGCCGGCCAGGCGGGCGTGCATGGCGGCCTTCACCGCCGCTTGCACATCGCCCTGCTCATGCCAGGCATTCAACTGGCCGGCCAGGAGGCGATGCAGGCGCCGGGCCTGATCCGCACGCGCATCGTCGTAGATCGTACGGCGAATCAGGCTATGGCTCAGACCGATGACCCGGTTCTCTGGCGGCGCGCTGGCCGTGCGCTCAGGCCGCGGCTCTGCTCTCAGCCAGAGCAGGCCTGTCGGCGCCAGTTCGGCCAGGGTGGTCTGCAGGGTTTGGGGACTCCAATCGAGCACGCGGCGCGCCAGTTCGAGATCGAGGGGCCAATTGCTCACCGCCAATACCAGGAGGAGTTGGTGGCCGTTGCTACTCAAACCGGCACGACGCTGCTGCAGGACGCTGCGCACGTTCGGCGCCAGCGCCGGCCACCGGCTTGGGTTGGCTGCAGCCGCAACCATCGGCTGCCCGGGGGGCGAGGCCTGGGCGCTCGCCGCCAGCAGATGGCGCTCCTGCCAATCGGCCAGGGTGTGTAACAAGAAGAGCGGGTTCCCTTCGCACCCTTCCCACAGGTAGTGCGCCAGGGCGGGGTCTGCGGCCCCGGGCAGCAGCGCCATGAGCCATTGACCGACGGCCTCCTGGCTGAGCGGCGCTAACCGGAGCCGTTGCACCGCCTGAATGCCGTTCCAGCCACTCACTCTGCCATTGGTGCGCACCCCGCGCAGCAGATGATGCAGGGGATGCGAATCGTCTATTTCATCCGGGCGATGGGTCAGGACCACCATCAGCGGTTGGCGCATGCTGTTGTTTAGCGGGCGGCCGATATGCACCAAATAGTGGATGAACGCCAGCGTCGAGCGATCAGCCCATTGAACATCATACAGGGCGATGACCAGGGGTTTCACGCGCGCAACGGCGCTCAGAAAGTTGCACAGACCGGAGTGCAACCGATTTTGATCTATGCGGCCCTCGATGGCGGGCGCCGGCGTTGCCACCGAGCCGGTCAGCAGGGCCTCCGGCACGAAACGCCCAACCTCAGCCCAAACCGTAGTCGGCAGATTCAGGTCGGCTGGCAGGTCGGGTCCCAGGATGCTGGTCAACTGATCCCACAGCGACGCCAGCAGTTCGATCAAGGGTTGATAGGGTATGTGCAACCCGGTGTCGTAGCTGCGACTGCTGACGAACAGGGCGCCTTGCGTGGTCGTTTGGGCGCCGAATACGTCAACCAGGGTCGCCTTGCCCACCCCAACGTCGCCCTCGACGGCCACCAGCACACTGTCGCCGCGCAGGGCCTGGCCCCAGCGGGCCTGCAGCCAGGCCAACTCGGCCTCGCGTGCCACAAATGGCGACAGGCGCGTCATGACGGTGCTTTCATCCTGCCCGCTGACGGTCCTCACATTTGGTTGTTGCCTTGTCATGCGACTCAAACCTTACAGCACGAACAGAATTGCCTATGTGCCTCAAATACGGCATAATAACGTGGCCTGACAGGAGAGTGCTGCCAGATCACGCGCCGGTGGTTGAATCTGTTCAGATCGAACGACGGCGCTGCCCCGATTCTTGGGTCAGGAACGACACCGGCAGGAGTATAACCGACTTTGAACAATCTCGCAATGCCCGCCGCTGATCTCACGGCTGTGCCCTGCGCAGTGGCCGACGTTGTTGTCAACACGCCGGTCAACCGCGCCGGTGGCTACGCGGCCACCAGCGACATCTTTAGCTACGAGATTCCACCGCTGCTGCAGGGACAGATCGAACCTGGGCACCTGGTGTGGGTGCCGTTCAGTGGTCGCCGCCTGCAAGGGATCGTGGTCGGCCTGCGGTCGGATGCCCCGCCGGGCGTCACCTTGCGCGCCCTGGCTGAACTGGCCGCGGCTGAGCCGGTGCTATCGGCTGTGCAATTGGAACTGGCGCGTTGGCTCAGTCAGCGCTACCTGGCGCCGCTGCGCGATTGCCTCTTTATCATGCTGCCGGCCGGCGTGGCCCAGCGGGTGGATGTCGTCCTGAGCCGCCAGGGCGCGGGGCCGCTGCCCGATGATCTGAGCGCCGAGCAGCGGGCCTTGCTGGTGCGTTTGCAGCGCAATGATGCCAGCCAGCGTGTGCTCAAGAAGGAAAATCCGGTTTGGGTGCAGAGCCGCGTGCTGCAACCGCTGCTGCGGCGCGGCCTGGTCACGCGGCGCAGCGCCGTCACCTCGCCCACGGTGCGCCCGCACGTGCAGCAGTTGGTGCGCCTGCTGGCGGAGCCGGAGACCATCCGCCAGGTGCTGCCCACGCTGGGGCGCCGCAGCAAGCAGGCTGATGCCCTGGAGATGCTGGCACGCCACACGCCCCCGGTGCTGACGATGGACGCTCTGCAAAAACTGGCTGGCTGTGGGCCAGGGCCATTGCAGGCCCTGGCGGATCGCGGCTCGATTCGCATCGTTTCTGCCCCGGACACCCACGGCCGCCAGGCCTCCCTGGCGCTGACGCCCGCCGAAGCCGACGCGGCCGTGATCAGCCTGCGCGGGGGCGAAAAATATCAACGAGTGCTCGATGTTTTGCATGAGTCCGCCGAGCCGCTGTGGGTGGGCCGCGTGCTGGCCGCGGCCAATGTGGACATGCCCACCCTGCGTACACTGGCCGGCGCCGGCCTGATTGCGCTGGAATCGGTCGAAGTGATGCGCGATCCCCTGGCCGGCCGCACCTTTGCTCAGCAAACGCCGCCGCTGTTGACCGCCGAGCAGGACAAGGCCTGGGGCGCGATCGAGTCTGTGCTGACCGCAGCGCGGCCGGCCAACATGAGTAGCCGTTTTTTTCTCTTGTTTGGTGTCACCGGCAGCGGTAAGACGGAAATCTACCTGCGTGCCATTGCCACGGCGCTGGCACAGGGGCAGCAGGCCATTGTGCTGGTGCCTGAAATTGCACTGACGCCGCAGACGATCGCCCGTTTCGCGGTGCGCTTCCCCAATCGGATCGCGGTGTGGCACAGCGATCTCTCGGTCGGCGAACGCTTCGACACCTGGCGGCGGATACGTCGGGGCGAGCTGCCGGTGGTGATCGGTCCGCGCTCCGCGCTTTTTGCGCCGCTGACCAATGTGGGCGTCATCATCATGGATGAGGAGCACGATAGCAGCTACAAGGAGCACGAACGTCAGCCCCGCTATCAGGCGCGCGCGGTGGCGCTGCGCCTGGGTCAACTGACGGGGGCGACGGTCATCCTGGGCAGTGCCACGCCCGCGCTGGAAACCTTCTACGCCGCGCAGCGCGGTCAGTTGCAGCTCCTGTCGCTGCACAACCGGGTGATGGGGCATCGGCCAGGCACGGAGGGTGGGGATGTCCAGCCCTTGACGATCGAGCTGCCCGAGGTGACGGTGGTGGACCTGCGCCAGGAGCTGCGCGCCGGCAACCGCAGCATTCTCAGCCGCGCCCTGCAAGCCGCTCTGCAGCAAACGCTCGACGCGGGCGAGCAGGCCATTCTGTTCCTCAACCGCCGCGGCAATGCCACGGTGGTGATGTGCCGGGATTGCGGCCATGTGGAACAGTGTACCCGCTGCGAACTGCCCATGACCTACCATGGCCCCCTGGCGGAGCAGGAGCAGCCGGTAGGGGTTGAGCTGACGCCGCAGGGCGCCCGTCGCCTGGAGCAGGCGGTGCTGACGCCTTTTTTGCTCTGTCATCAGTGTAATCGTCGCCGGCCGGTGCCCACCACCTGCCCGGCCTGCGGCAGTGTTCGCATCCGCTACCTGGGCGCTGGCACGCAACGCATCGAACAGGCGGTGCGCGAGCAGTTTGCGCAGGCGCGCACGCTGCGTTGGGATCGTGACACCACGCAGCACAAGGGCGCCCATGCCGAAATCCTGGAGCAGTTCAGCAATCACCAGGCCAATGTGCTCATCGGCACGCAGATGATTGCCAAAGGCCTTGATCTGCCGATGGTCACGTTGGTAGGGGTGATCAGCGCTGACATGGGGCTGTATCTGCCCGACATGCGCGCCGCCGAACACACCTTTCAAGTGTTGATGCAGGTGGCTGGGCGCGCCGGCCGTAGCGCACGCGGCGGACAGGTGATTGTCCAAACCTATACCCCCGACCATTACACGGTCAGCGCGGCCAGTCAGCATGATTACATCAGTTTCTTCAGGCGGGAATTGGATTATCGGCGACAGTTGGACTATCCCCCGCTGACGCGCTTGGTGCGCCTGGTGTACAGTCACAGCAACGCAGAGCAGGCAGAGGCGGAGACGCAGCGAGTTGCACGTTTGTTGCAAGGGGAAATCAGCCGGTTGGGGATGAGCGATGTGGGGATGATTGGGCCGGCGCCCTGCTTTTTTGCGCGGCTGCGCTATCGCTACCGCTGGCACATCCTGGTGCGGGGACGTGGCAGTGATCCAAGCGCGGTGGTGCGCCTCATCACCCTGCCCGCGGGGTGGCACATTGATGTTGACCCGGTCAACCTACTGTAGCCCAGCCCAGCCCTGCATGCCTGGCCGGCTGATCTGATCGAGAGCCATGCATAGGCGCTGCACTTCTGTTTCCAGGGTGGTGCTGGCTTCTGTCATGCGCGCCAGGTTGTCGTGGCGTGCCACTTCTTCCAGGCGACGGGCCGCCTCGAATGCGGGCTTGGCCGCGAAGTTGCTGACGACGCCCTTGAGCGAGTGCGCCACCTGCATGACGGTCTGCCGGTCCCCACAGCGCGCCGCCTCGGAGACCTGGGCCAGCATCAAACCAGAGCTCTCGAAGAAGAGTCCGGCCAGTTCACTCAAGAAAGCATGGTCATGATCGAACCGTTGCCACAGTTCGTGGCTGTCAAGAACTTGACTCATAGAATAATACCGCCTGGTTCAGAATATCGCGTTGGGCTGCAACGTTGGCAGATCACGTTGGCAAAC
The DNA here is from genome assembly GCA_016719785.1 of Candidatus Amarolinea dominans. Lineage (NCBI taxonomy): Bacteria > Bacillati > Chloroflexota > Caldilineae > Caldilineales > Candidatus Amarolineaceae > Candidatus Amarolinea > Candidatus Amarolinea dominans. The sequence goes on along the minus strand of JADJYJ010000031.1, from coordinate 150,307 downwards.
CTCAACGTTCAACAGTCAGTATAATTTACTGATTGTTGGATAGCAATAGCCCACAAGCCCCATACTCGCACCTTGAGGCGCATGTCTGCGTCTTTGCTTGTGGCCGACTTGAAAATCAACGACTGGGAGCGCAGGCGTCTCGCCCGCAGGCCGCCCGCAGGGCCGCCATCTTCCCCCCTTCTCCTCTCCGCCGCGCGGAGAGGAGAAGGGGCCGGGGGATGAGGTGAGGCCCCTCCTCCCGCACTTGAGAACTCTGTGGCAGACCGGCTGAAGCCTCGATTCCGGGTACATTTGGATTTGCAGGGCGCCTGCAGGGCCGCCATCTTCCCCCCTTCTCCTCTCCGCCGCGCGGAGAGGAGAAGGGGCCGGGGGATGAGGTGAGGCCCCTCCTCCCGCGGTTGTGCATCCGGTATGACGACTGACTTGTCAGGCTGAACGTTTCCGTTTACAATGTTGGCTATCCCTTGCCAGACGCCCTTGTCTCAGCTCGATTGAAGACAGCGCCGGGGACACAGCCAAGCCATGAAGAAGAGACCGTCCATGCAATTTGCGGTCTATTTTCAGAACAGCGAGATGACGATGGCCATTAAATCTATCCTCATGATTGACGACGATCTTCAGATTAGTCGCCTGGTGCGCTTCATACTCGAGTCCGCCAAGTATAAGGTGCGCACTGCAAACAACGGAGAGCAGGCGCTACTCCTGTTGGCGGCCGAAAAGCCCGACCTGATCTTCTGCGATGTGGCTATGCCTGTCATGGATGGATTCATGACGGTGCAGGCCGTGCGCAGTAATCCAGCCTGGCACGATGTACCGATCATCATGCTGACGGCGCTGGGCGATGTGCGGGACCTCGACCGTGCCTTCAGCGCCGGCGCCAATGGCTTCCTCGGCAAACCGTTCAGCCCAAAAGAGATGCTCGCCACGGTGGCCCAGTTGAGCGACGCTTGACGGTCGCGCCTTTTGATTCGTGATGAAAGGGCTTGCGCTATGATCAATCCCTTGCTCCAGCGCCAGTTGCAGGCAACCGGCCTGACGTCAGAAGCTCTGCCGGCCAACGACGGAGCCTGGCTCGACTTCCTGGCGCGGCTCAGCCTGGACTATGACAGCCTGTGTCAGTCGTCTGACACGGAGTTGGAGCAACGCCTGCGGGAGACGCTGCTGCTCAATCGCGCGCTGGCCGCCACCTCCTCCGCGCTGGAACCGACGGCCATTTTGACCATCCTCTGCGAGGAACTGGCGCGCGCCTTCGATGTGCCACAGGCGGCCGCCACCCTGTTGAGCGAAGACGGCAAGGATCTGCGCGTGGTGGCCGAATACTGCGCACCCGGGCGGCCTTCGGCCGCAGGCGTGGTAATCCCGGTTGCCAACAATGAGGCATCGCAGTACGTGCTGGCGCAGCGCAAACCGCTGGTCGTGCGCGACGCTCAGCATGACGAACGCCAGGCGGTGATTCATGATATGCAGCGCCGCCGCGGCACGATCTCCCTGTTGATCGTGCCAATTCTGGTGCGCGACCAGGTGATCGGAACGATCGGGCTTGACGCCATTACGTGGCGGGAGTTTAGTGACGAGGAGATTGCGCTGGCGTTGAACGTGGCCTCGGCCGCGGGCAAGGCGCTGGAACACGCGCAGTTCTACGTGGCCCTGCAGCGGGACCTGCTCGACCGTCAACGCATCGAAATGATGCTGGCCGAGGAGCGCAACCTGCTACGCACCTTGATTGACAATCTGCCCGACTACGTGTACGTCAAAGATACTCAGAGCCGCTTTTTGCTCAACAACAGCTCCCACATCAGGCTCTTAGGCGCTGCCACCCAGGAAGCGGTGCTGGGAAAGAACGATTTCGAGTTCTTTTCCCAGGAACATGCCAGCCGCTACTATGCCGATGAGCAGGAGCTGATGCGCAGCGGCCTACCGCTCATCAATCATGAAGAGCCGGTGATTGACCAGGTCACCGCCGCTCTTTCCTGGTGCGCGACGACGAAAGTTCCCCTGCGCGACAGCAGCGGCCTGATCGTGGGCCTGGTCGGCCTGAGTCACGATATCACGGAGCAGAAGCGCGCCCAGGAAGCCTTGCGCACCCAGGATCGCCTCCTGCGCGGCGTGGCCGATGCGGTCAACCACCTGCTGCGAGCCGACGACAACGAGACGATCCAACAGGCGCTGGGCATGTTGGGAGAGGCTGCCAATGTGGACCGCGCCTACATCTTCGAGAGCCACGACAATTCTCTGACCGGTGAACACCTGGTCAGTCAACGCGTCGAGTGGGTCAGTGACCAGACCACGCCGCAGATTGACAATCCGGCCTTACAGCACGCCAGCTACGCGTTGATGCCCCGCTGGTATGAAGTTCTCTCTTCCGGTTCCTCGCTCTGCGGCCGTGTGCGCGACTTCCCTGCCGATGAACGTCTCCTGCTCGGACCGCAGGACATTTGCTCCCTGCTGGTGGCGCCGATCATGGTGACCGGGCAATTCTGGGGCTTCATCGGTTTCGATGACTGTCACAGTGAGCGTCAGTGGTCAGAGTATGAGGAATCGGTGCTGTTCACGGTGGCCGGCAGCCTGGGCAGCGTCATGGCGCGCAAGCAGGCGCGTGAAGAACTGGAACGCAAGAACCAGGCGCTCGACGCCGCACTGGTGGCCGCGGAATCCGCGACACGGGCCAAGTCCGAATTTCTGGCCAACATGAGCCACGAAATTCGCACGCCCATGAACGCGGTCATCGGCATGACCGGGCTGCTCCTGGATACGACGCTGAGCGGCGAACAGCGCGATTTTGTGCAAACTATTCGCGCCAGCGGCGATGCCCTGCTGACGATCATCAACGACATTCTCGATTTTTCCAAGATCGAGTCCGGGCACATGGAGATGGAGCAACAGCCGTTCGATAGTCGTGTCTGCGTCGAAGAGGCGCTCGATCTCTTTGCGGCCAAGGCAACGGAAAAGAGTTTGGAGTTGGTATCCTATGTGGATGCCAACGTCCCCAGTCATATCGTCGGTGACATGACGCGTCTACGTCAGATCCTGGTGAACCTGATCGGTAATGCCCTGAAGTTCACCCAGCACGGCGAGGTGGTGCTATCGGTAGCGGCGCAGCCTGTGCCGGCACGCCCGCCAACAGAAGAAGGAGCGCTGCCCACCGCATCTACGGCCTATCAACTGCACTTTTCTGTGCGCGATACCGGCATCGGCATCCCTGTGGAGCGGATGGATCGGCTTTTTCATGCTTTCAGCCAGGTTGACGCCTCGATCACGCGCCGTTACGGCGGCACGGGCCTGGGGCTGATTATCAGCAAACGCCTGGCCGAACTGATGGGCGGCGCCATGTGGGTCGAGAGTGAAGTGAATCGCGGCTCCATCTTTCACTTTACGATTTATGCAGCGGCCGCCGCCGCGCCGTTGGGCCAGTCACCCGTGGGCGACCTGGCGCAGCTCAACGGCAAGCGGGTGTTGATTGTGGATGATAATGAGACCAATCGGCGCATCCTGCTCCTGCAAACACAGGCCTGGGGCATGATCGGCCATACCGTGGCCTCCGCCCAGGAGGCGCTCACTCTGCTGCGCCTAAATACGCCGTTCGACCTGGTCATCATGGATGTGCAGATGCCAGAGATGGACGGCGTGACGCTGGCGCGCGAGATTCGGCGCTTGCCCGATGGCCTGCACCTGCCCCTGATCGTATTGACCTCCCTGGGCGCGCAAGATGTGCGCCGCCAAGCCGCCGGTCTCAACCTGGCCGCGTTTCTCAACAAACCGGTCAAGGAGAGCCAATTGCAGTCGGTGCTCCTGACGGCGCTGGGCGCTGCCCAGGTCGCGGCCACCCAACCTGCATTGACCCGTTTTGATGCCAACTTTGCCCAGCGCCATCCGTTGCACATCCTGGTGGCTGAAGACAACGCCATCAACCAGAAGGTGGCCCTGCGCACCCTGGAGCGCCTGGGGTATCGGGCCGAGGTGGCGGCCAACGGGCTTGAGGTTCTGGAGGCTTTGCAGCGCCAGTCGTTCGATGTTGTCCTGATGGACGTGCAGATGCCGGAGATGGATGGCCTGGAGGCGACGCGGCTGATTCGCCAACGCTTCGATCTGAGCCGGCAGCCGCACATTATCGCCATGACGGCCCACGCCATGTCGGAGGACCGCGAGATCTGTCTGGCGGCTGGTATGGACGACTATGTGGCCAAGCCGGTCCGCATCGAAGCTCTGACGGCTGTACTGGGCCACGCACGCACGTTGCCGGCGCCAGTGGCGCCGGCGCCGCAAACGCTGACCGCGGAAGTGGTTCTGAGCCGCCATGCCCTGGATGAGCTGCGGCTGTTGGTGGGCGACCAGGACACGCATGTGCTCAATGAATTGATCGAAGGCTATATCAATGACCTGCCCAAACAGGCGCAGGCGCTGCAGCGGGCCTTGGCCGTTGAGGATTGGGTGGCGCTGCGGCGTATCGCGCATACGCTGAAATCGAGCAGCGCCATGTTTGGCGCGCTGCGCTTGACGGCCCTCTGCCAAACGCTTGAAATCATCGCGGTGCCCGGGCATTTCAGCGAGGCGCAGGAGAAGATTGGGCAGATGTGGATCGAGATGCAACGGGCAATGGATGCCTTGCTCGTCGAACGGCAGTCTCATGCATGAGGCGGCCGCGCGCGAGCAGCCTGATGCTGAGTTGACGCGCGTTGAGCCATTGCTCGCGCGTTTTGTTGAACGACTCAACTTTGTCCATGACGTGGACCGCACCATTCTGACGGCCAACACGCTGCAGGAACTGGCCGTCAACGTCGTCTCGCGTATCCATCGCCTCGTCCCCTACGATTACGCGGCTGTGGTTGAGTTCGACCTGGTCCGCAACACGGTTTACGTCCTGCACCAGGAGGGCGGGCCGGCCCTGACCCAATTTCCCCGCCAGGCCTGGCCCCTGCAAGAGCCTTGTCTCTTGCGTACACAGCAGGCGTTTGCGGTCCTGGTCTTCGACGATATTGGCGCGGTTCTGCAGCGTTACCCCGGATTCAGTGCGTTCGTGGACAGCGGTCTGCACAGCGTACTCAGCGCGCCCCTCCACATTGGCACACAGGCGACGGGCGGCCTGGTGCTGGCGACCACCACACGTGGCCTGTTCACCATCGAGCATGTCGAAATCGTGCGGGAGGTCTGTGATTTGCTGTCCGTCGGCTTCCAAAACGTGCGCCTGCGCCTGGAGTTACAGCGCGAGCGCGAGCGCCTGCAGGGCCTCTCCCGGCGCCTGCTGGCCACGCAAGAAACTGAGCGCCGTCATCTGGCGCGTGAACTGCACGATGAAGTGGGACAGATCTTGACCATCATCAAAATCAACCTGCAAACCATGCAGCGTAGGCCCGGCGCCGCCGTCTTCGACAAACCGTTACGTGAGTCCATCGGGATGGTGGAGAGCGCCTTGCAGCAGGTGCGCAACCTCTCTCTCGCCCTACGCCCCTCCTTGTTGGATGACCTGGGCCTGGCCGCGGCCATGCGCTGGTATGTCAACCGCCAGGCCGAGGTGATGGACCTGACCGCCCATGTCGAAGTCAACCTGGAAGAGAAGCGGCCTCCGCCAGCCCTCGAAACGGCCTGTTTTCGTATCGCCCAGGAAGCGCTGACCAACGTGGCGCGTCACGCCGCCGCCAGCACGGTCTGGGTGACGCTGCAGCGCACGGCCGACCGTCTATCGCTGACTGTGCGCGATGACGGTGGCGGCTTCGATGTGGCGGCCGCGCGTGAACGCGCGGTGCTTGGCAATAGTATTGGCCTTCTGAGTATGCAGGAGCGCGCCCTACTCACCGGGGGCCATCTTGTCATTGAATCGGCGGTTGGCGCTGGCACCACGATCCAGGCCGACTTTCCCTGGGTGTTATCGCCCCCTGATGGCGGAGGCTGAGGCTTGTGTAGATGATACGCATTCTCCTGGTTGAAGATCATTCCCTGGTACGCGCCGGCATACGGGCTTTGCTCGCCGGCCTGGACGACATGATCGTGGTGGCCGAGGCCAGCGATGCCGAGGGCGCCATCCGGCAGGTGGCGCAGCAGAACCCTGACATGGTGCTGATGGACATTGCCCTGCCGGGCGTCAATGGCCTGGAACTAACCGCCCATTTCCGGCGCACCCATCCGCAGTTGCAAGTGATCATCCTCTCTATGTACGCCGACGAAGAGTATGTGCTGCAGGCCCTGCGCGTCGGCGCCAAGGGCTACCTCCTCAAAGATTCGAGCATTGGCGAGCTTGAACTGGCGATTCGGGCCGTCATGCGTGGCGAGGCCTACCTGAGCCCTCTCGTCTCCCGGCATGTCGTCTCGGCCTTTGTCAAACAACAGGGCGGCGATGCGGATGCCAACGGCGCGCGCAGCCGGGCCACGAGTCACCTCAAAGAAGGTCTCGCAACGCCCAATCAACTGACCCCGCGCCAGCGCGAAATTTTGCGCCTGATTGCCCAGGGTCAAACCACCCAGGGCATTGCCAATCAACTCAGCATCAGCATCAAAACCGTCGAAACCCATCGCGCCCAACTGATGGAACGCCTCAACATCCACAGCATCGCCGGCCTCGTGCGCTACGCCGTTCACACCGGCCTGGTCAGCCTCGACGACTGAAGTGAGTACAAATCAGGTTTTCCCTGAATCCAATTCGCCTTTTCCTGATGGCCTCTGCCCGCGTGGTACGCGACACTGGCATGAGAGGCTCAACCCATCATGATTCGTGTCTTACTGGTAGACGATAGTCCGGATTTTCTCAACGCCATCACCGAATTCCTGACTCTTTTTTCAGACATTACGGTGGTCGGCCAGGCCCTTTCAGGACCCGAAGCGCTCGACCTGGACGACGACCTGCACCCCGATCTGGTTCTGATTGATCTGATTATGTCCGGCATGAATGGTTTGGAGGCCACCCGCCTGCTCTGTCAGCGGGCGTTGGCCCCGCGGGTTGTCATTGTCACCTCGTATGACGATCTCGAATACCGTGTGGCGGCCGTGGCTGTGGGCGCCAGCGGTTATCTGGTCAAGCCTGACTTGGCGCTGACGCTGCTGCCGCTGCTGCACAGTCTGTTTCCCAGCCGCGTCATGGCGGTCAGCGTTGCGTAGCGAGAGGGGATCGTGTCATGCGTAGTATCTTACTCCCGCCTCCCCCCCCCCCCCCCCCCCCCCCCCCCCTCCCCCCCCCCCCCCCCCCCCCCTCCCCACCTTCCCCCGCACCACCGTGGAAAAACTGTTATCGGGGCAGGAGAGCCGCCCATGACTGCACCGACCGTTCTTGACAGCGCCTTCTTTGCCGAATTCCTCAACGACTACTTTGCGGAGTGCGACGAGCATCTGTTGATCGTGCGGCAGCGCCTGCTGGTTCTGGAGGGACTTGTCAACGCGCCAGCGCTGGATCACACCCTGCTGGATGACCTCTTCCGCAGCTTTCACACGCTCAAAGGGCTGTCGGCCATGGTGGGCGTCAAAGATGCCGAGCAGTTGGCGCACCAGATGGAAGACACCCTGCGCGCGGTGCATCAGGACAAACTGGCGCTCAGTGCGGCCGTGTTGGCTGCCTTGAATGCTGGCGCCGTCGTTCTGGCGCAAGTCATCGCCGCGCGGCGTGACGAGCGCAGCGGGCCGGACATTCGCCCGATCAGCCAGCGCCTGTTCAGCCTCGGAAGCGATGGCACACCTCCGGCGCGTCCCGTCCCCCCGACGCCAGTGTACGACGCGCCTTCGGCCGCCGTTCCATCCCCAGCGCTTCCATCCCCGTCGCTTCCATCCCCGTCGCTTCCATCCCCGTCGCTTCCATCCCCATCGCTTCCGCTTCTTCCCGGCCAGGCCGCCTGGCGCTTTCACTTCGTCCCCAGCCCGGAACTGGCCGGTCGAGGCATCACCGTCAACCAGGTTCGCGCCCGCCTGCAGCAGGTCGGCGCCTTGATCCACGCCGCGCCGCAGATTGGCTCGGATGGCGCCATCGCCTTCGAGTTCGTGGTAGCCGGCTCGCCTACCCCGGCCCTGGTCGCTGCCTGGCAAGAGGATGGTCTTTACGGCGAGCCGGTGGACTGGACCAACCCGCCACCGGGCCTGACCGCCCCCTTCACAGCCGATCAGCAGCCCGCCGCGGCTGCGTCTTCAAGCGACCCTGCGGCGCCGGTCGAATCGGCTTCCGCCGCTGCGCTCCTCAGCCCTGCCGGGCCGGCGGTCACGCCGCGCACCAACCACACCCCCGCCGCCTCGGCGTCCCATCCTGCGTTCGATACGGCAGCGACCATGCTGGCGCCCACCAATGTCGTGCGTGTGGACCTGGGGCGCCTGGATGACCTCATGCGCATGATGGGCGACCTGGTCATCAGCCGCGCCCGCCTGGAAGACAGCCTGACCTCCTTGCAGGCCCAGGCGCCTGCGCTGGGCATGCGCAACCTGCAGGAGATCAACCTGGCCCTGGAGCGCCAACTGCGTGTCCTGCGCGAAGGCCTGATGCGCGTGCGCATGGTGCCGGTGGGCGAAGTCTTCACCCGCATGCAGTTTGTCATCCACGACCTGGCCCGCGACAGCGACAAGAAAGTACGGCTGACCTTGCAGGGTCAGGAAACCGAAATTGACAAATACGTGGTCGAACGTCTGATTGACCCCTTGCTGCACCTGGTGCGCAACGCCTTCAGCCACGGCCTGGAATCGGCGGACGAACGCGTGGCCGCGGGAAAGCCGGCCGAGGGCCATTTGCTGCTCAGCGCAGCGGCTGCCGGCGATGCGGTCATCATCGAAGTGGCCGACGATGGCCGTGGGGTGGACATCGAGTCTGTAGCGGTGCGCGCCCGCGCCCACGGCCTGCTCGGCCGCGACGCAGAGTTGGACGCCAACAGCCTGCTCGATGTTCTCTGTGCTCCCGGCTTCTCAACGCGTGATGAGGCGGATCTGGCCAGCGGTCGCGGCATGGGAATGTCCGTCGTCAGGGACACGGTACAAGGGCTGGGCGGTTCGCTCACCCTGGAAACGCAGCCGGGCCAGGGCACGCGCTTCGTCATCGAGCTGCCGCTGACCCTGGCCATTGTGGATGCGCTCATCGTCCGTGTCAGGGAACAGCGTTTTGCCGTGCCCCTGCCCGTGGTGCGCGAAGTGCTGCAACTGACGGCGGCTGCCATCACCCGCTTCGAACACAATGAAATCATGGCCTATCGCAACGCCGTGCTGCCCCTGCTGCGATTGGCCGACTTTTTCAACCTGAACGGCGCCGCGGCCGCCCCCTCCGGCGCCGGCCATGAGCAGCAGGTGATTGTCGTCGGCAGCGATTCGAACCTGTTGGGCGTGGTGGTGGACCGTATCCAGGGCAAGCGCGAGATCGTTGTGCGAGCGGTCACCGATCCGTTGGTGCAGGTGCAGGGCGTGGCCGGCGCCACAGAATTGGGCGATGGCCGCGTGGTGCTCATTCTGGACACCGGATCGCTGCTGCGCGCCGCCCGTATGCGCTGAGGGAGCAAAAAGGAGAGGATGAATGTCAGAAAGACGCGCCGATCTCGATAAACAGCAGCAGACGAAGCAGGAGACAGAACCCTACATCCTGTTCGAGCTGCTTGGCACCACCTACGGCCTGCGCAGCCGCTCCGTCAAACAGATGGAGATGGTTGAACACATCACCCCGGTGCCCAATGCGCGCCCGTTCGTGGATGGAGTCGTCTTTTCACGCGGTCAGGTGATTCCGGCGCTGAATTTGCGCCGGCGTTTTGGCTTCGACAAGGCGCCGTATGACCTGCGCACGCGCTTGATCGTGGTCACCTCGGCCGGGCGCACGGCCGGGCTGATTGTGGACACCGCGCGTGAATTCGTCAGCATTGCCGCTGAGACCATTCAGCCGCCGCCAGACGCCATCGCCGGCCTGAGCGGTCGTTATCTGCAAGGCATTGCCACCCTCGAGGAACGCCTGGTGCTCATCTTGAACGTGGAAGCGATTCTGAATGACGCCGACTTGGGCGCCGATGCCGCGGCGCCCATGAGCGCCTGAGGGTACTGCTCAGGTATCCGGCGCCGACCGGCAGCCGCCGAATGAATTCGGGGCGCAAGGGCGTGCCGCCGCCATGTCGGCCTGCGCCGACCGGCATGCGTCCGCGAATGCAGCCGCCAGCGCAGGCGAAACCATTGAAGGGACAGGAGTGTAATATTATGTTCGGACTAGGTCAGTCAAGCAATGAGACAAAACTGGAGATGGAGCGGGTACGCGATCAGGTCACACAGATCATCACGGTAACCGACGAGATCACGCGCACCACCGACCAAGTGCAAGAGGGGAGTGAAGCGCAGATGCGCTCGTTGGACAGCCTGGCCAGCAATGTCAACGAGATGGCCGCCTCGCTCAAGGAGACAGCCGGCCAGGCTGAATCGGTGGCGACATCAACCGAAGAGCTGGCCTCCTCGGTCAATGAAATGGCGGCTTCGGTGGAGCAGGTGACGAGCAATGCGGTGAGCCTGACCAGCGCGATTGCCCAGAACGCAACCGCCATCAAGGAAGTCAGCGCCTCGATTCAGGATGTAGCCTCCACGGCCCAGGAGATGGCGACCTCGACTGAGCAGACCACCACCTCGATGGTGCAAATGGCCGCTTCGGTCAAGGCGGTCAGCGGTGACACCCAGGTGCTGGTGTCGTCGGTCAATGAGACGGCTGCGTCCATCGAGGAAATGGCGCGCTCGGCGCAGGGAGTCACGGGCAATGCCAACGATGTGGCGGTGGCGGCTGAAGAAACCTCGGCCGCGATCAACGAGATGGCCGCTTCGATCGAGGAAGTGACGGCCACCACCGAATCGTTGGTCGCCTCGGTTGAAGAAACGGGAACCTCCATCGAACAGATGGTTCGTTCCATCACCAGCGTGGCCCAGAACGCCGAAAAGATCAACGAGATGGCGACCGCCTCGGACATCGGCGCCAGCCAGCTCGATCGCAGCATCCGCTCGGTGGCCGCGCTGGCCAAGCAGGCCGATGAGATTACGCGCCGCGTGTCGCGTGACGCGGAGGATGGCGGCGCGACGATCAACCGCTCGATTCAAGGCATTGGCCGGGTACGCGAATCGCTGACCGCGTCGGCCAGTGTCGTGCGCGAGATGGGCAAGCGTGCCAACGAGATTAGCAGCATTGTGGACACCATCAATCTGATTGCCGAGCGCACGAACCTGCTTTCGTTGAACGCCTCCATCGAAGCCGCGCGCGCGGGTGAAGCCGGTCGCGGCTTTGCGGTGGTGGCGGAGGAGATTCGTAACCTGGCCGATCGTTCGGCGCGGGCCACGGCGGATATTGCCGGCATCATCAAAGCCCTGCAAGAAGTGGCGCAGGAGGCTGTGATTTCATCGAACGATGGCCTGCGCATTGCCGAAGACAGCAGCCGTCAGGCCGAAGATGGGATGGCCGGTCTGCAGAAGATCTTGCGGGGTGTCAACGAAGCCACGCAGGTGGTGAGCCAGATTGCCCGCGCCACGGATGAGCAGTTGGTCGCAGGACAGAATGTGGTCACCTCCGTCAGCACGACGCTGGCGCAGGTCAAACAGGTGACGGTGGCCACGGCCGAACAGGCCAAGTCCGCGCAAAGCATTGTGCAGGCCACAACCCATGTGCGTCGTATCTCACAACAGGTGATGCAGGCCATGAACGAACAGGCGCGCGCCGCGCGTGACATCATCAAGGCCTCACAAAACACGACCGGCCTGGCCAACCAGATGCGCAAGGCCAGCACCGAGCAACTCCGTGCGGCCGCTGACATCACACAGGCCGTCGAGGTGATGCGTAAGGGCGCCAACCGCACCGAACGTGCCGTGGCCGAACAAGTGACGGTCGGTGATCAGATCAGCAAGGAGGCCGAACGCCTGGCGCGCATGGTGGCCGGTGTGACCAAAGCGATGGGTGAGCAGGCCACCGCCGCCAGTCAGATCTCGACCACGGTGGATAATCTTCGCCGGCAGGCTGAACAGGTCTCCAAGGCCATGGCTGAGCAAACCCGTGCGCTCAAAGACATGACAATTGCCTCACACAACGTCAGCAAGCAAATCGCGCAGATCACGCGGGCCAACCGCGAACATTCGGTCAACGCCACCACCACGCTTTCCAGCCTGGCCGATGTGCGCCGGATCACGGAACGTAACACACAGGGCGTCAGGGACACCCGGCGCGGCGTCGGCAGCCTGCAGGAACGTGCCAAAGCGCTGGGCGACATCACCAATCGCCTGACGCAGCGCCGCTAGAGAGCTCGAGATAGGAAGAGAGCATCACATGGCAGCATTCGATGATAGGGTAGGTATTCTTACAACTGATACTCATTTGGTCATCCGCACGTGGGACGACTGGCTGGCACACGTTACCGGCGTGAGTCAGCGCGCTGCCCTGGGTCAGCCGTTGGAGACCCTGTTCCCCGAAATTGCGACACGCGGCTTGGTGAGCCGTTTCGAACGCGTGCTCAGCGCAGGCGTCGCCGAGATTTTGGCGCCGGCGTTTCATCATTACCTGATCCGCTGCCCTGTCCAGGAGCCGTCTGCGCATTTCGACGCCATGCAGCAGCATGTCACCCTGGCGCCCATCCGGGACGGCAGCGACATGGCCGGCGTACTGGTGACGATTCGCGATGTGACGGCGCGCATGGATCGCGAGCGTGACCTGGCCGAGCAATTGCACAGCCCGGACGAAAATCAGCGTCTGGACGCGGCCGAGCGCCTCACCGCGGACACAGACCTGGATACGGCAGAACCGCTGGTCGGCGCACTGAGCGATCAGAGTTGGCGCGTGCGCCGGGTCGCGGTGGATGGCCTGGCGCGCCGCGGCAGCGCCGACGCCGTGAGCGCGCTGCTGCGCGCCCTGCACGACGAGCACGAGAACGCCAGCCTGCTGAACAGCGCGCTGCAAGTTCTGGCCATGAGCGATCTCGACGTCATTACCCCACTGGTGGATTTCCTCGATGACCCCGATCCCCATCTGCGCACCTACGCGGCGCAGGCGCTGGGCGAACAACGGACGCCGGCCGCGATCCCCGCCCTGGTTCATACCCTGCAGTACGACGCCGACACCAACGTGCGCTTCCATGCCATCGAAGCGCTGGGCAAATGCAAGGCGAGCGAGGCAGTTGATCTGCTTCTCACCATTGCCGAGCAGGACGATTTCTTCCTGGCTTTTGCCGCGCTCGACGCCCTGGCGCTGATTGCCGATCCACAGATCGCCGCGCGCCTGGCGCCGCTCCTGACTAACAGCCTCTTACGCGCAGCGGTCGTGGACGCGTTGGGGCAATTGGGCGATCATACCAGCGTGGCCCCACTGTGCGATCTGCTCAACCTGGCCCAGGCGCCGGCCAGCGTCGTCGCCTCAGCGCTGGCCCGCCTCTACGACCGCTACCAGGCAACATACCAGGAGGGCGCTTTCATTGCCGACCTGGCGCGCCAGCACGTCACCGCCGGCGGAGAACAGGCCCTGCTGGCCGAGATTGCGCAGGCCGGCCAGGGGGATCTGCGCAGCCTGGCGCTGGTCCTGGGCTGGCTGGAAGGCCCTGCAGTGGACCGCACCTTGACCGGCCTGCTGGCCCAGCCATCGGTGCGTCGCGAGGTGGTCGAAGCCCTCGTGCGCCACGGCAAGGTTGCCACGCTGCACCTCATCGAGCAGCTCGCCCGGGGCGACATGGAGACCCGGCAAACGACGATCATCGCGCTGGGGCGTATTGGAGACAGCCTGGCCGTGCCAGTCCTGATCGAACAACTATCGGCCGCGCCCGACCTGATCGTGGTGACAGCCGGCGCCCTGGCCAAGATCGGCGACCGGCGGGCGTTTCACGCGCTCTTGCCGCTGCTGGGTCACGGGGATACGGCCGTGCGCCAGGCCATTGCCTCGTCCCTCAACTCGTTGGGACATCCTGATATGCCAACCTACATCGAACGTTACCTGGCCGATCCCAACCCGCTCCTGCGTGAATCAGCCGTGCGCATTGCCGGCTACTTTGGCTATGCCAACTGCATCGAGGCGCTTTTTGCCTGCTGCCGCGATGAGGATGAATCGGTGCGCCGCGTCGCCATCGAACACCTGCCTTACCTGGATGATACGCGCGTGGTTGCCGTGTTGGGCGCCGCCCTGATGCAGGAGACGCCCAGGGTGCGGGCGGCCGCGGCTCGCGCCTTCGGCCAGCTCGACGAGATCAAGTCGTTGACCTATCTCGTCCCCGCCCTGGCCGATGCCGACCCCTGGGTGCGCTACTTCAGCGCGCGCTCCCTCGGTCGTCATGCTTATCCGGAGGCGCTGCCCGCGCTGCAAGTCCTGGCGCAGGCCGATCCTGCGCCCCAGGTGCGCCTGGCCGCGCTGGAAGCGCTGGGCCGTGTGGGCGGCGTGCGAGCGGTGGCGATCCTGGCGCCGCTGGCTGAGGCCGAGGATGCCGACGTGGCGCGTGCGGCCATTCAGGCCCTGGGCAGCATCGGACATCCCGATGCCATGCCACCGTTACTGGCCGCCCTGCATGCCGCTGATCCCGAACACCGCGTCGAGGCCGTGCAGGCCATCGGCGGTCGTGGAGGCCTGGATGCCGTCGGGGTTTTGGAATGGGCGGCCGCCACCGATACTGACGACAGAGTCGTGCGCAGCGCCATCGAGGCCCTGGCCCGCCTGGCGACGCCCGAAGCCACCGCTTCGCTCATCTCACTCCTGGCCGATGTCAGCCGTCGTGAGCTGTGTATCAGCGCCCTGGCGCAGTTGGGCGCTGAACAGATCGCGGTCGTTGGCCGTGGGCTGAGCCATCACCATCCCGGCGTGCGCAGCGCCGTGGTGGCCGCCCTGGCGCGCATGAAACATCCCCGCGCCTCCGAGGCGCTGGCGCGTGCGCTGGAGGATGCGGAGGCCAGCGTGCGGTTTGCCGCGGTCACGGCCCTGGGACACTTGGGTAACTTGCCGGCAGGGCGTCAGGTGGCCTACCTGGCGCGCACGGACCCCGATATCAACGTGCGACGGGCCGCGCTGGCCGCGTTGGCCTACTAGCGGGTACCTATGCGATTCTATGCTGAAACCCTGGGATTGGCCGAAAACACCTTTATCTTACTACGTGACCTCATTCATGAGCGCACGGGGCTTTTCTTCGGGTCTGACAGGCGCGAGCTATTGGCCGACAAGCTGTCGCCGCGCGTGGTGGATTGCGGCTTTGAATCATTCATTGATTACTACTATTTGCTCAAGTATGATACGGCGCGCGCGGGCGAGTGGCGGCGTCTCATGAACGCATTGGCGGTGCCGGAGACCTATTTCTGGCGCGAGGCCGATCATATCAATGCCCTGGTGAATGTGGTTGTGCCCGCCCTGGCGCAGCAGGGGCGGCCGCTGCGCATTTGGAGCGCAGCCTGCGCCAGCGGCGAGGAGCCGCTGACCCTGGCCCTGGCCCTGACCGAAGCCGGCTGGATGGAGCGTCTGCCGATCGAGATTCGCGCCAGTGACGCCAGCGAGGCGCTGCTGGACAAGGCGCGGGCGGGGGTCTTTCGCGAACGTTCATTTCGGGCGCTGCCGCCGGCGCTGCAGGCCAAATACTTCGAACCGAACGGCAGCGGTTGGTGTGTGGCGCCGCAGATCCTGCGTGCGGTGTCGTGGCAAACAGCCAACCTGACGGTGGAAGCTGATGTGGCCGCGCTGGCAACGGCTGATATCATCTTTTGTCGTAACGTTTTTATCTATTTCTCGGACGCGGCAACCGCCAAAGTGGTCAACACGTTCTATCGGCTGATGCCGTCGCCGGGCTATCTCTTCGTCGGCACTTCGGAGTCGTTGTTGCGCCTGGGCACTCGCTTCGAATTGGAGGACATCGGCAACACATTTGTCTATGTCAAGCGCTAAGGCGCAGATGACCTGGGAAAGCTCAGAACAGGGAGGAACAGACAACATGGATCGAGTGATACGCGTGCTGGTCGTAGACGACTCGGCCTACGTCCGCAAGGTGGTGAAGCAGATGCTGGCCCGCAGCCCCTTCATCGAGGTGGTGGGAACGGCGCACGACGGCGCAGAAGCCCTGGAGTTGACGGCACAACTGCAGCCTGATGTGGTGACGCTGGACCTCATCATGCCGGTGATGGATGGCATCACCTACCTGCGCACGCAAATGGCACGCCGGCCCGTGCCGGTGCTCGTGGTCAGCATTGCCAGCGAGAGCGGCGAAGCCGCCCTGACCGCGCTCGATGCCGGCGCGGTTGATTTCTTGCAGAAGCCAACGGCCCTGGCCACCGATCGCATCTACGAGATTGCCGATGAACTGATCGAGAAGGTCAAGGCGGTCGCCGCAGTCAACCTGGTGCAAAAACGTCCGGTCGCCAGCGTTGCTGCCACGGCGCCCATTTCGTCGCCCACGCCGCGCGCGCGCCGCAACCAGGCCGATGTGGTGGTCCTGGGCATCTCCACCGGCGGGCCGTACGCGCTGAAGGTGCTCATTCCGCAATTCCCGGCCGATTTCCCTGTCCCCATTGCGATGGTCATGCACATGCCGGTCGGCTACACCGAGATGTACGCACGCAAATTGGATGAAACGACCGCGCTGCATGTGCGCGAAGCCCAGGAGGGCGATTTGCTCGTGCCTGGCACGGCCCTGTTGGCGCCGGCCGGCCGCCATCTCCACCTGCAGCGCGGCCAGGACGGGCAGGTTTTCGCACACCTCGATGCGCGCCCCTTCGACACCCCGCACCGGCCGGCCGTTGATGTGCTCTTTCAGTCTGCGGCCGCGGTCTTCGGCAGCCGCACCCTGGGCGTGGTGATGACCGGCATGGGCGCCGATGGCCGTCAGGGCGCGGCCTGGATCAAGGCCCAGGGTGGTATAATACTGACCGAAGCCGAAGAGAGCTGTGTAGTTTATGGGATGCCGCGCTCGGTGGTCGAAGCCGGCCTCAGCGATCGCAGCGTTCCCCTGGAAATGATGGCTCAAACCATCCTGGACATGATCTGAGCCAATGAGGCAATGAGGCAAATCACAATGGCGCGTATCTTGATTGTTGACGATTCGAATCTTTCACGACGCATTCTGCGTTCGATCCTCGAGCCGGCCGGTTACGAGATCATCGAAGCCGGCGATGGCATGACTGCGCTCGAATGCCACTTCCTGCAAAAACCGGACCTGACGATTCTCGATCTCAATATGCGAGAGATGGCTGGCATGGAAGTGCTGACGCAATTGCGCCGGCTCGACCCCCGCGCGCGCGTCCTGATCGGCTCGGCCGACATCCAGGACTCCACGCAAGGCATGGCGTTGGCTGCGGGCGCCGTCGGTTTCGTGGGCAAGCCCTTTACCCAGGCTGCCGTGCTGAACGCAGTGGATGCTGCACTTTCTGGAGGTGATGTGTGAATCTCACGGCGCAACAAGAGGATGCCCTGGTTGAACTGATCAACATTGGCTTTGGTCGAGCCGCGGCTGCTCTGTCTGAACTAACCGGACAGCGCGTTCTGCTCGACGTGCCCCGCGTGACAATCACCCCGCTCGATCAACTGCGTCAGGCCCTCGATGGCTTTGTCAGCGGCGACATTGCCACGGTTCATCAGATCTTCGGCGGTCAGGTGGCCGGAGACGCCATGCTGGTGCTCAGCTACGAAGGCGCGGTGACATTGGTCAGCCTGCTGATGGACGATCGGCCGCAGACGCACCGGCTCGACGCCTCGGACCGGGAGGCGCTCACCGAGGTGGGCAACATCATTCTCAACACCTGTTTGAGCACCTTCGGCAACATGCTGCAGTCGCACATCTCGTTTGCTGTGCCGCGGCTGCATCTCGATTCGCTCAACACGCTGCTCAACTCCTTGTTGATCGGCGCGGATGAGCTGCGCTACACCCTCATCGTCTTCACCAATTTCCGCCTGCGCGACAGCGCGGTCAGCGGTTACCTGGTCATCATTCTGGGGGTGGCTTCGCTCGATCGTCTGATCGAAGCAGTGGAGGGGCTGGGTTGAGTGTGGAAGAATGGGGGCATGAAGCAAACATGACCATTGATTATCAAACATTAGGCTTGAACTGGCTGAACAACGTCGGCGAGCTGGGCGTGATGATCACCGATGAAGCGTTGATCATTCGCAGTTGGAACCCCTGGCTGCAGACCCACAGCGGCCGCTCGGTCGCGTCGGTGGTGGGACGGCACCTTTTCGATGTCTTCCCGGACTTGCTCAGCCGCCGTCTCGACCAGGCCTACGCGCGAGCGCTGGCTGGCGAGGTTGTCGTCCTCTCCCAGCGCTTTCACCACTATCTGCTGCCCATGACCGCCGGTCCGCACGAGGACCACTTCGCCATGATGCAGCAGAGCGCACGCATCGCACCGTTGTATCACGGGGGCCACAGCGTCGGCGCCATCACCGTGATCGAAGATGTGACCGAGCGCGTGGCTAACGACCAGATTTTGCTCGAATCCGAGGCGCGTTACCGCACCCTCAGCGAGCAATCGCTGGCCGGGGTTTTCCTGGTGCAGGACGGCCTTTTCCGCTACATCAACCCAGCCCTGGCCCAAATGCTTGGCTATCAGCCGATCAGCGTCATCGCCCGCCTCGGCCCGCTGGACCTGGTGGCGCCGGCTTCCCGCGCCCAGGCCGAAGACACCCTGGGACGCCTGCTCAGCGGCGCCGAGGGGAGCATCCGCACCGAGGTGCAGATGCTGCGCAAGGATGGGCATACGATTGACCTGGAGATTTTGGGCAACGCCATCCTGATGGGCGGCGAGCGCGTCATCCTGGGCATGGCGATGGACATCACGCAGCGCAAACGCGCCGAGACTTTCCAGGCTCTCCAATTTGCGGTGACGCGCGTGCTGGCCGAAGCCGAGTCGAGCGAGGCGGCCGTTCTGCGCCTGCTGCGCAGGGTTTGTCGCGACCTGGCCTGGGACCTGGGCGAGGTTTGGTGGGTTGACGAGGCCAGCCAGCACCTGCGCTGGGGCGCGGTCTGGCATGTGGCCGAGCCGCTGCCGCAGGCTTTTGTGGAAGCAAGCCGCGGCATGACCCTGGCGCGCGGGGTGGGATTGGCCGGCACGGTATGGGAGCAGGAGAACACCGCCTGGTGGTCCCCCCTGCCGCAGCCGCCCATCCTGCAGCGCGGTCAACTGGCGCAGGAATGGGGCTTGCAGGCCGGCCTGGGCGTCCCCGTCACCGATGATCGCGAGACGATCGGCGTGCTGATCTTTTTGACGCGCGAGACGCGCCCGGCGCAGCCCGATCTGATCGCGCTGCTGAGCGACATCGGCGGCCAGATCGGCCAGTTCGTGGCGCGGCAGCGGGCCGAAGAGGCGCTGCGCCGCCGCGATGCCATCCTGGAAGCGGTGCGATTTGCCGCCGCGCAGTTCTTGCAGGCGCCGGATTGGCGTGACAGCATCGAAGCGGTGGTGGCGCGGCTGGGTCAGGCCATGCAGGTCAGTCGTGTCAGCCTGTTCGCCAATCGCACGACGGACCGCGGCGACCTGCTGCTCAGCCGGGAGATGTCCTGGACAGCACCGACTCTTGAGACGGGCGCGTTGGCCGTGCCAGAGTCCTATGCCGCGCGTGGCCTGGCGCGCTGGCCCGCGATCCTGGGTCAGGGCCAGGTCATTCACACCCACGTACACCAGTTGCCCGCCCCCGAACGGGGCGCCTTTGCCTGCTGCGGGGTCCGTTCGCTGCTGGCGGCCCCGATCTTCGCCGGTCAGCAGTGGTGGGGTTTCATTCAGTTCGAGGAGGTTGGGCAACCGCGCACCTGGACCGAGGTTGAAATTGGCGCGCTGCGCGCCGCCACCGACGCGCTCGGTGCGGCCATTGCCCGTCAGCGGGTCGAGGACCTGCTGCGCCAGCGTGAGGCTCGTCTGCGGCAGATCACCGACAACATGCTCGACATGGTCAGCCAGATCAACCTGGACGGCGTCCTTGAATATGTCAGCCCGTCGCACTACCCGGTGTTGGGCTACCGGCCTGAAGCGCTGCTAGGGCGCTCAGCCTATGAGTTGATCCATCCAGACGACGTGAAGTTGGCCCTGTCCGCGTCGCAGACAGGGCTGCAGACCGGCATTCCCAGCCACATCGAGTACCGCTATCGGCACGCCGAGGGTCACTATGTCTGGCTGGAATCGGTGGGGAATCTCCTCTACGGCGAAAACGGAGAGCCGATCGGCGCGGTCCTGGCCTCGCACGATGTGACGGAGCGGCGGCGCAGTGAAGAGGCCATGCGCCAGGCGCAAAAGCTGGAGAGCCTGGGCGTAGTTGCCGGCGGCGTCGCCCATGACTTCAACAACCTGCTCGCCGGCATGATGATGCAGATCACGGTGGCGCAGGCCAAGCTGCAGCCCGACAGCCCGGCGCTTACCCACCTGCAAAAAGTGCTGACGTCCGCGCAGCGCGCCGCCGACCTGACGCGCCAACTGCTGGCCTATGCCGGCAAGGGCCAGTTCCAGGTGCAGGACGTTGATCTCAACCGGTTGATCAGCGACAACATTGACCTGCTGCAGGCCACCACGCCGCACCATGTCACGATGACCCAGCACCTGGCGCCTGATCTGCCGTCCATCGTGGGTGACCAGGGACAGGTGCAGCAGATTGTGATGAACCTGGTCATGAATGCCGCGGAAGCCACCGAGAACGGCGAGGGGCAGGTGACGCTGACGACCGGCGTGCAGACCGTGACCGAGGAACATCTGCCCGACTTCCTGCCCACCGCACGCCCGTTGCCGGGTCATTACGTCACCGTCGCGGTGACCGATAACGGCGTTGGGATGGACGCGGAGACTCTCTCGCGCATCTTCGACCCCTTCTTCACCACCAAGTTCACCGGCCGCGGACTGGGGCTTTCGGCCACCCTGGGCATCACGCGCGCGATGCATGGCGGATTGCAGGTGCAGAGCACGCCGGGCGTGGGCACGACTTTCCGGGTCTTCTTTCCCGCGGTCTTTCCCGCGGTCCCCACACCGGCCTCCGCCGAGGACCTGCCTGCGCCTGCGCCTGTGCTGCCCGCCGCGTCGGTGCAAACGCAGCCGCGCTCGACCATCCTGGTCATTGATGACGAAATGCCGGTGCGCGAAGCCCTGACCGACATTTTCGAGGACATGGGCTGGCCGGTGTTGACGGCCGCCAACGGGAGCGAAGGTCTGGAGGTCTTCCATGACCACCGCGCCCACATTGGCGTCGTGCTGCTCGACCTGCTGATGCCGGTGATGGGCGGCGAGGAAACGCTGACGGCCCTGCGCCAGCTCGATCCGGCCCTGCGCATCCTTGTGGTCTCTGCCTATGATGAAACAGAAGTGCTGCGCCGCTTTGCCAAAGACCCCGCGCTGCGCCCCACCGCCGTTCTGCAGAAGCCCTACGACCTGTCTCTGTTGATTGACCTCATTCAGCATCACATCGCTGCGAGTAACGAGTCGCCGTCATAGCCCTGGCTTACAGGTTTTCACCCAGCCTATCCAGGGCAAAGGCCGCGTGGATGCGACGCACAGCCGTGTCGGCATCACCGACCAGCACGACCAGCGAGATGTTGACCTCCGATGACCCCTGCGCAATGGCGATCACGTTGACGTGCGCCTCGCCTAGGGCGCCAAATACCCGCGCCGCGATGCCCGGTGTGCCGGCCATCTCCGCGCCCACCACCGCCACGATGACGATGTCATCGCGGCCGGTCACCGCATCCACCCAGTGCTGTGCCAACTCCCGCGCCAGGTCATGGCGCAGGTCATCGAGCACGGTCGGCGCATCACTCTGCGGCACGACGAACGTAATGCTCTGCTCCGACGACGACTGCGAGATCATCAGGACGTTGGCGCCCGCACGCGCCACCGCGGCAAAGGTGCGCGCCGCGATGCCAGGCACGCCCATCATGCCCTTGCCGGCCACGTTGACCAGGGTCAGGTTCTTGATGGCAGTAATGGCTTTAACCGCGCCGAGTTTGCGCCCGGTCTCTGTCAGTTCCTTGACGATACAGGTGCCGGGGTGCTCCGGGTTGAAGGTGTTGAGCACGCGCAGGCGAATTCCGCGTTCGATGGCCGGCAGAATCGTCTTGGGGTGCAGCACTTTGGCGCCAAAGTACGAGAGCTCGGCCGCCTCGCTGTAGGAGAGTTCCGGCAGAGTCCGCGCTTCCGGCACGATGCGCGGATCGGCCGTGAGCACGCCGTTGACATCGGTCCAGATTTGCACTTCATCGGCGTCGAGCACCGCGCCGAAGATGGCGGCCGAATAGTCCGAGCCGCCGCGGCCCAGGGTAGTTGGAATCCCCTGCGCGGTGGCGCCGATGAACCCGGTGAGGACCGGCACCACGCCCCCTTCCAGCAGCGGCCGCAGGCGCTCCTGGCAGTGCATGCGTGTCTCGGCCAGCAAGGGGCTGGCGGCGCCGAAGCTGTTGTCGGTCACCAGCACCTCGGTCGCATCAATGGCCTCGGCATGGACGCCCTGGCTGCGCAGCACGGCCGCCAGCAGCGGCGCGGCCAGGCGCTCGCCCAGGCCGGAAACCACATCCAGCCCGCGGTTGGTCAGTTCGCCCAGCACCGCAATGCTGCGACACAGGCGTTCGAAGCTGCGCAGGCGCTCATCGAACAGACGCCCCAGCGCCGCCCGCTCCACACCATCGGCCACCAGTTGGCCGGCCACCACCTGGTGTTTGACCAGCAGCGCAACCCGCGCCTCGCGATAGCCTTCCTCCTGCCCGCCCGCCGCCGCCTGCGCCGCGGCAATCAACGTGTTCGTCACCCCGCTCATGGCCGAGGTCACAACGACAACCTGCGGATCCCGCGTCCGCGCCTGCGCCACAATGTGAGCCACCTGGCTAAACGCATCGGCGCTCCCCACGGACGTACCGCCGAATTTCAACACTAACATAATTTCTTTACTCCCATCGCGTCAGTTCGAACACCGCCACAGTCGCCAGCAGGTTGCTCGCCCAGGTGATTGGCCGCGCATGTTTCCCGGCCAGGAAGCGCACATTGAGCACGCGAATACGCTGACTGGCGCAGAACTCCGTGAAATCGCGGATCGTCAGGGCGCGGGCGCGCGGCGAGGCGTGCCAGGGCTGCAGATCGGTGGGCGCCGCGGGCATGCGCCCGGTCAGCAGCAGGCTGAGGCGACTGCGCCAATGGCCCCAGTTGGCAAAACTGACCAGGCTGCGCTCGCCCACACGCACGATTTCGGCCAACGTGTGGGCCGGATCATCCACGAAGGGGATCGTCTGGCTCAACACGACATAATCAAAGGCGTGATCTGGATAATCAGGCAGGCTGGTCTCCAGATTGCCCTGGCGCACGCTCAGCCCGCGGCGCACGCAGGTCAGCATACCGCTTTCGGACAGCTCCAGCCCGCGGCCGATGACCTGGCGCTCGGCCTTGAGAAAGGCGAGCAGATCGCCATTGCCGCAGCCAATGTCGAACACGCGACTGCCGGGCGCAATCAAATCGGCGATCACGCGCAGGTCGGGCCGCAGACGAGGCTGCGCCTGCGCGCGGTCCGTGGTCTGACCGGGGTTTTGGGCATAGCGCCCTGCGTGCAAGGTTTCCACAGAGGGTAGCTGGACAGTCATGGTCATGATCCCCTTTCGGTGTGCATTCCGGCGCCTGCAATCAGTGCTGTTCCTGCTCGACGCGGCGCAGGAAATCGCGCAGCAGTTGCGTCATGGTATCCACTTCGAGCAAGAAGGCGTCATGTCCCCAGGTTGATTCGAGGTCACACGAGGTGACATCCGCGCCGACCTGCGTGAGGGCCTTGACGATCTCCTGCGCTTGATACGAGGGATAGAGCCAGTCCGACTTGAACGAGACGACCAGGAAACAGACATCCCTGGCCTCGCTGAAGGCCTCGGCCAGGGTGCGATTGACACCGGCGCCGTTGTCTGTCAGATCGAAATAGTCCATCGCCTTCGTCACATACAGATAGGTGTTGGCGTCGAAGCGGCGGGTGAACGCGTCGCCGTTGTGCGCCAGGTAGCTCTCCACCGCGAACTCCGTCGCGAAGTCGAAGCCGTAGTGCTGGCGTGATTGCAGGCGGCGACCGAACTTCTGCTGCATGGATTGGTCGCTCAGATAGGTGATGTGGCCGATCATACGGGCCAGGGACAGGCCCGCATCGGGTCGCGGGCCGTCGTAATAGTTGCCCTGACACCAGGCCGGGTCGCGATAGATCGCCTGGCGCCCGACTTCGCTCAAGGCGATGGTCTGCGGCGACAGGCGCGCGGTGGTTGCCAGGGGAAGGCAGGCGCGCAGGCGCTCCGGGTAGCTGGCCGCCCATTGCAGCGCCTGCATGCCGCCCATGGAACCGCCAACCACCGCCAGCAGCCGCTCGATGCCGAGGTGATCGAGCAGATGGCGCTGGGCTTCCACCATGTCCCTGATGGTGATGACCGGGAATTGCAGGCCGTAGGGGCGTCCGCTGGCCGGGTTGATGGAGGCCGGCCCGGTGGAACCCATGCAGCCGCCGAGCACATTGGAACAAATCACGAACAAGCGGTCGGTGTCGAAGGCCTTGCCTGGCCCGATGCAGTCGTCCCACCAGCCGACGCGGCCATCCGCCGTGTCCAGGCAACCGGCCGCATGCGCGTCGCCGCTCAGGGCATGCAGCACCAGGATGGCGTTCGTGCGCGCGGCGTTGAGCGTGCCATACGTCTCATAGGCCAGGGTAATTGGCCCTAGCTCCACCCCGCTCTCCAACCGCATGGGGTGCGGCGGTTGCGCGAAGGTAACGAATTGAGCATGCACGATGCCCGCTGTGCCGACCGCGATAGTTTCTGGTTCCATTCTCGCACCATTTCGGTGAACCGATAGCCGTAGGTCACGCCTCCGGCGTGACAACGCCGTCCGCCGCGTGACATGCCAACCCGTAGGTCACGCCTCCGGCGTGACAACGCCGTCCGCCGCAGAGCTTGCTTCCCTCATCCAACGTCGTCCGGCCAGGAGGCCGGACCTACAAAATCCAATCAAGCCGCGGCCAACGCCTGATCCAGGTCCCACAGCAGGTCGTCAAGGTCCTCGATGCCCACACTCAGGCGCACGAAGTCAGGCGTGACGCCGGCCGCGAGCTGTTCCGCGTCGCTGAGCTGCTGGTGGGTGGTGGTGGCCGGATGAATGGCCAGCGATTTGGCGTCACCGACGTTGGCCAGGTGCGAGAAGAGTTTCAGGCTGTTGATGAAGCGCCGGCCGGACGCAAGCCCGCCCTGGATGCCAAAGCCGAGGATGGCGCCCGGGCCTTTGGGCAGATAGCGCTTGGCGCGCTCATACGACGGATGGCCGGGCAGACCGGGATAGTTGACCCAACTGACCTTGGGATGGTCGCACAGGTATTCGGCCACGGCCTGAGCATTGGCGACATGACGTTCCAGGCGCAAGCTCAGCGTCTCCAGCCCCTGCACGAAGAGCCAGGCGTTGAACGGAGCCTGGCAGGCCCCCATGTCGCGCAGCACTTGCAGGCGTGCCTTGAAAATGAAGGCGGCCGGGGCCAGGTTGTTGAAGATCAGGCCGTGATAGCTTGGGTCCGGTTCGGTGAAGTTGCGGAAGCGCCCGCTGGCGCCCCAGTCGAAACGGCCGCTGTCCACCAGGACGCCACCGATGCTGGTGCCATGGCCCCCGATGAACTTGGTGGTTGAGTGGACGACAATATCGGCGCCCCAATCGAACGGTCGGCACAGATAGGGGGTGGCGAAGGTGCTGTCAATGATCAGCGGCACGCCCGCCTCATGCGCGATGGCGGCCACTTCCTCGAAGGGGAAGACATCAATCTGCGGATTGCCCAGGGTTTCGCCGTAGAAGAGCTTGGTGTTGGGGCGCACCGCGCGGCGGAAATTCTCCGGGTCGGCCGCGTTCACAAACGTAAACTCGATGCCCAGCTTGCGCAGGCTGTACGCGAACAGGGAATAGGTGCCGCCGTACAAGGTGCTGCTGGAGACGACATGATCGCCGGCTTCGCAGAGGGTCAGGATGGCAGCCGTCTCTGCGGCCTGGCCGGAGGCGAAAGCCAGGGCGCCCACGCCCCCCTCCAGGTCGGCGATACGGCGCTCGAAGACATCGGTGGTGGGGTTCATGATGCGGGTGTAGATATTGCCCATTTCTTCCAGGGCAAAGAGACGTGCGGCATGGTCCGCGTCGCGGAACTGGTACGACGTCGTTTGGTAAATGGGCAGGGCGCGGGCGCCTGTGGTCGGGTCGGGCGTCAGCCCGGCGTGCAGTTGACGGGTGGTGAAACCCAGAGTGCGGCTGTCGGTAGCGCTTGACATGGTTCTGATCTCCTGTGCATGTTGATAGACGTGACTCGGACGAGTCCCCCCGGTGGCTGCGCGGGCCACGGTGCGGACCGACTGCACTGATGCGGTTGCGAGCGCCGCTGCTCGCGGGTACCCCGTCAGCTTGGGGTAACAAAAACCGTCTCGGAATGTGGTCAAGAGGGCAGGCATCGTTGCACGACTGAGCGACTGGAAACAAAAAAATCCCTCCTCGAAGTGAGGAGGGATGACAACGCATCGCGTCAGTCACTGCCTCTCATCTTCCAGATTGCCTCTGCCGGATTTGGCACCATAACCTGTTGGCAGTGAGCAAGTTGTGCGATGACTTCGCCGCCGTTGGCGATGCGTCGCATGACTTGTGTCTGGCCACCAGTAGTCTGGTTGCCGAGGCTTCATAGGGCCGGTCCCTCAGCCTCTCTGGATAAGAGCATCAGCGCTATTCAATTGTTATGATGCTTATAGCATATATTCAGCGGCCTGTCAATTTTACCAAAGCGGCAAAGGCAGCAGATAGCAAACTTGATCGAAGGTGTTCATTCTGGTATCATCACACTCATCAAGTCTTCGCGCCAGTCATCATTTGGAATATTGAGATTGTCATGACTAAACCCATTGAAGTAACGAGACCCCCGGATATTCTGCCCGATCAGGTGCAAAAATCGGCCTATGTCAATCAGATGTTTGCCGCGATTGCTGGGCGCTACGATGTGATGAACCGGGTGATGACCGGCGGTCAGGATCAGCGCTGGCGGCGCCTGATCGTCAAGGAATGTCGCTTGCCCAGCGGCGGGCATCTGTTGGATGTGGCTACCGGTACGGGCGACATTGGCTTCGAGGCGATGCGCCTGCGGCCGGATGTGCATGTCACCGGGGTGGATTTTACCCACGAGATGATGCTCGTGGGCCAGCGCAAGGCCGACCGCGAAGGATTGCTCGATGTGCATGGTTCGCGCCTGCGCTTTGCCGACGCGGACACGCTCAGCTTACCCTTTCCCGATGCCACCTTCGATGCGGTCTGTTCCGGATTCCTGATGCGCAACGTCAGCGACATCGCACGCGCGTTTGCGGAACAGCGCCGCGTGGTCAAGCCGGGCGGACGCGTGGTCTGCCTGGAAATCACGCGACCCCAAACGCCGCTCTGGCGCGACCTGTTCGGCGTCTATTTCTTCCGCCTGGTGCCGTTGATCGGCAGCCTGCTCAGCGGCGAGCGGCAGGCCTACACCTACCTGCCGCATTCGACCCTGGCTTTTCCCCTGCCACAGGCGCTCAAGGGCATCATGGAAGGGGTGGGCTTGCGCCGCGTGCGCTACAAGGTGATGATGCTCGGCACGGTCGCGCTGCATGTGGGCGAGGTATCAGCATGAAACGGATCATTGTGGGTCTCAGCGGCGCCAGCGGGCAAATCTATGGCATTCGCCTGTTGGAGGTTTTGCGCGCGGCGCCTGACATCGAAACACACCTGGTGATCAGCCCATCCGCACGCATGACCATTGCGCAAGAAACCGATTGGGACCCCGCGGCGGTCGAAGCGCTGGCCGACGTGGTCTATCGGCCTGGCGATGTGGGCGCGGCCATCGCCAGCGGCTCGTTCAGCACGGCAGGGATGATCATCGCCCCGTGCAGTATCAAGACCTTGTCCGCGATCGCCAACTCCTACGACGCCGACCTGTTGACACGCGCGGCCGATGTGCAGCTCAAAGAGGGGCGGCCGGTGATCCTGGTGGTGCGCGAGACGCCGCTGCACCTGGGGCATCTACGCTTGCAGGTGCAGGCTGCCGAGATCGGCTGTGTGATCTTCCCGCCCGTGCCGGCGTTCTACGGCCGGCCCCAAACCGTTGATGACATCGTCAACGGCACGGTGGGCCGCATCCTGGCTCGCATGGGGCTGGAGAATGAACTGTACCACCGCTGGCAAGGGATGCGCGCCGCGGCGCAAGAGGACCGGCGCCGGCCCCACACTCCCCAGACTGCATGACACCGGCCGCACTGCGGCGGCCGGGTAGGAGAGGCTCATGACTACGTCATTCGAGGAACAAGTTGACGACTTTCTGCAGGCTCACACCACCCTGACCCTGGCCACCTGGACGCCGCAAGGCCCCCAGGCCGCGCCGCTGTTTTATGCACACGCCTGGGTAACAGACTCCGCCGGGGAGACGATGCTCTGCTTCTATTTCATCTCCAACCCTACTTCCAACCACTGCCAGGCGTTCGAGACGCAGCCGACCATTGCCGCGGCCATCTATCAGGATGGGCAGGAATGGCGTCAGATTCGCGGGCTGCAACTGGAAGGCCGCGCCCGCCGGGCAACACCAGGCGCAGACGCTCAGCAGGCCACGATGGTCTATTTTGCCAAATTCCCCTTCGTGGCGGCGGCGCAGACGGGCGCGCCGGATGGGCCGTTGGAGCTGGCCGGCCCGTTGGCCGAGAGCGCCTTCTACGTCATCGAGGCCGATTGGCTGCGCCTGATTGACAACACGCTTGGTTTCGGGCATCGCGAGGAACAGGTGTACTAGCGTCCCCGGCAGCGCATGAACCCGGCGGGAAAGGATCAGTCAGCATGGAACATGCGACAGCGACAGCGACAGCGCCATACGACCGGGCGGCCGACCGCGGCGTGCCCTCGCTGGTTTGGCGCTTTGGGCAAGATCGGCGCCTGGACATGATTCGGCAGTGGGCCGGGCTGGAAGGCGCCGTGGTGCTGGTGGACGGCTGCGGCATTGGCGCCTATGTGCAAAAGATGCAAGCGGTGGCCGCCCAGGTGATCGGGCTTGACATCGAGTGGGAGCGCATTCACGAGGGTGTGCAGCAGGCCAGGCAGGCGCCGAAGCACGGACTTCTACACGTCGGCGCGTGCGAGGCGTTGCCCTATCGCGACCGCACCTTCGACGTGGTGCTTTCGCACGAGGTGCTGGAGCATGTGCAGGACGATCGCCTGGCCGCGGCCGAGATGATACGTGTGCTCAAGCCGGGCGGCCGGGCCGTCATTTTTGCGCCCAACCGCCTCTACCCCTTCGAAACCCACGGCCACTATTGGCGCGGCCGCTACCATTTTGGCAACACCCCACTCATCAACTATTTGCCCGACCCGCTGCGCAATCGCCTGGCTCCGCACGTGCGCGCGTACACCGCGACTGGTCTGCGCCGCCTGTTCGACGGCCTGCCTGTGCGGACGGTGCATCACAGCCAGATTTTCCCCGGCTACGACAAGCTCAGCGCTCGCCGCCCGCGCCTGGGGCGCGTGCTGCGCACCGTCACCTATGCGCTGGAACGGTCGCCCCTGCGCTATTTTGGCCTGTCGCACCTGCTGGTGATCGAACGCTGCTGAACCGGACGCTTGGCCAGCAGTTCCAAATGTAGCCTGGTTTTTTACCACAGATGCGTTTTCTCCGAAAACGCAGAGATCACAAAGAACGCAGAGAAGTTGCCGATTTGCGCCTGATCTGCCGTTTCTTTGTGTTCACCAACCCCCGCATGTGCTTTTTGTGGTTGAATGTGTGCTACATTTGGAACTGCTGACGCTTGGCCGACCGAATTGACGCAGATGCAATCCTTGCTATAATTCATGGCACCCACTGTTTGTGACCTCCCCGCTCTCTGTCTATGATTCAGATCTGTTCGTTGTCAGTGATCGTCTGCATCCCAAGAATAGTTTGGAATGGCCTGAAAATGGCTGGAAATCATTGGAAAATGGAGGAATCGAGATGGATTACGCCAAGCTGCTCGAAGACTCAATCAGCACGTGTCGGGCCTGGGCCTGACCCTGTTGACTTCGGGCCTGGCGCTTTTCATCTTTCGCGTGCTCTTCAAGGGCAGCGCCAACCCGCCCGCCATGACGCCATTTCAGCAGCCGCACTTGCCGGCCCTCGGCCCCGTGGCGCCTATCTTCGAGCAGTATTGGCTGACCTATGTTGCTTTCCTGCTGACGCCGCTGGGCACCTGGGTCTTGTACCGCACAACCTTCGGCCTGTGGGTGCGCGCCGTGGGCGAAAATCCCGAAGCGGCCGATTCTGTGGGCATTGATGTGCGGCGTGTGCGCTACGCCGCGCTGGCGCTCAGCGGCGCGTTGATGGGGGCAGGCGGCGCGTTCCTTTCGCTGGCCCAACTGGGCACCGCCACCTTCGGCATCGTGGCTGGCCGCGGTTGGGTAGCCATTGCCATTGTCATTTTCGGCAACTGGGAGCCAGGCCGGGTCATGCTGGGCGCGCTGCTCTTCGGTGGTGTGGAGGCCCTGCAACTGCGGCTGCGCGCCATCGGCGTCAACGTGCCCTATCAGTTCTTGCTCTCGCTGCCCTACCTGGTTACGATTGCCGCGTTGGCTCTGGCCGGCCGCAACGCCTCATACCCCGCCGCCTTGCTCAAGCCGTACCGGCGCGAGGGGTAACGACTTGCGCCCGCAACACGAGAACGATGATACGTATCATACCTGCCGCCAGAGCTATCGAGTAGAATACCTGCGTATTGGCTGACCAGCCAGGGGCCGGTTGCCAAAGTGGACGACAACTTGACGTGGATTCTTATGCCACACGATGCAGAATAGAGGAATTATGCTCAACTACCCATCGAACCTGAAACACGAAACGATCCGCACCTGGGTTGCCGAGATGGCTGCCCTGTGCAAGCCCGACGCCGTCTACTGGTGTGACGGCTCCCAGGCCGAGTACGACGCCATGTGCGCGACCCTCGTGAAGGCGGGCACCTTCGTCCGCTTGAACGAGGAGAAGCGCCCCAACAGCTTCCTGGCCCTGTCGGACCCCAGCGATGTGGCGCGCGTGGAAGACCGTACATTCATCTGCAGCGTCAACAAGCAGGACGCTGGCCCCACCAACAATTGGATCGAGCCTGCGGAGATGAAGGCGACGCTCAATCGCCTCTTCGACGGCAGCATGGTCGGGCGCACCATGTATGTCATCCCCTTCAGCATGGGGCCGCTCGGCTCCTACATTGCGCACATCGGCGTTGAGTTGACCGATTCACCCTATGTGGTCGCCAACATGCGCATCATGACGCGCATGGGCGCGGCAGTGTGGGATGTGCTGGGCACAGACGGCGAGTTCGTGCCGTGTATGCACTCCGTGGGCGCACCCTTAGCGCCTGGCCAAAAGGATGTGTCCTGGCCCTGCAACAAGGATCAGAAGTATATCGTACACTTCCCGGAAGAGCGCGCGATCTGGTCCTATGGCAGCGGCTACGGCGGCAACGCCCTGCTCGGCAAGAAATGCCTGGCGCTGCGCATCGCCTCCACCATGGCCCGCGACGAAGGCTGGCTGGCCGAGCACATGCTGATCCTGGGTGTCGAAGCGCCCAGCGGTGAGAGGACCTATGTAGGCGCCGCGTTCCCCAGCGCGTGTGGCAAAACCAACTTCGCCATGCTCATCCCGCCCGCGGCCTTCGAAGGCTGGAAGATCACCACGGTGGGCGATGACATCGCCTGGATCAAACCTGGTCCGGACGGCCAGTTGTACGCCATCAACCCCGAAGCCGGCTACTTTGGCGTGGCGCCAGGCACATCTGAGAAGACTAACCCCAACGCCATGGCCAGCATCAAGGCCAACACCATCTACACGAACGTGGCTCTCACGCCGGACAACGACGTTTGGTGGGAAGGCATGACCAAGACGCCGCCTCCCTCCTTGATTGACTGGCAGGGCAAGCCCTGGACGCCTGACTCAGGGCGCAAGGCCGCGCATCCCAACGCCCGTTTCACCGCGCCGGCCTATCAGAACCCGGTGATTGACCCAGAGTGGGAAAACCCGAACGGCGTGCCGATCAAGGCCTTCATCTTCGGCGGCCGGCGCAGCAACGTGGTTCCGCTGATCATGCAGTCCTACAACTGGAACTACGGCGTCTATCTGGCCGCGACGATGGGTTCAGAGACCACGGCGGCCGCGGCCGGGCAAGTGGGCCAGGTGCGCCGCGATCCGTTCGCCATGCTGCCCTTCTGTGGCTACCACATGGCCGACTATTTCGACCACTGGCTGCAGTTTGGCCGCACCATCACCAACCCGCCACTCATCTTCGGTGTCAACTGGTTCCGCACCGACAAGAGCGGCCGCTTCCTCTGGCCGGGCTTTGGCGACAACATGCGCATCCTCAAGTGGATCGTGGAGCGCGCCAATGGCGAAGCCGTTGCTGTGGAAGGCCCGTTGGGCCTGATGCCGCGCTACGAGGATTTGGATTGGCGCGGCATGGACGACTTCTCGCGCGACCAGTACACCGAATTGATGTCGGTTGACCGCGAGCTGTGGAAGCAGGAGATGCTGTCACACGATGAACTGTTCATCAAGCTGTATGATCGCCTGCCCAAGGAAATGATCTTCATGCGCGAGTTGATACTCTCTGCCCTGTGGCGATCGCCCGAGCAGTGGACGCCCAAGTCTGCTTGACGCGCTGAGCGCCGACCTGCGCCCAGCACCTGAGAAGTGACCACAAGACCGGGCCTGCCGCGCAGGCCCGGTCTTTGCATGATTGTGACCTATACTGCAAGCGCGGGAATAGACTTCACTTCTCCGCCTAAGGAAACAGGCGCAATTCGTGCCCGCTTGCAGTCTATTTGCACAGGCCCGCTGATTTGCATCTTGCGTCTTTGTCGTTTATCCTTCCTTTGCGAGTCCGCACCTGTGAGGCCTTTGCATGAGGTGACCTGTTATGGCTGATTGTATCAAATGCAAGACATGGAATCCAGACGATAAGCTGGTGTGCTGGCGTTGCCAGACCCCCCTGCCCAAGCCCGAACCGCCGCGGCGTAAACGTCAACTGTCCAGCACCACGATCCTGTTGGTTGTTGGCGCTTTCTTTCTGATTAGCTGGCTGTTCTTTCAACTCTTCGTGCTCAGCCCCGTTGGCCGCTAAGGGGCTGGCATGACACCGCGCGTGCGTCCCGCTTCCGTTGCTTCCCCGTTGTCTCCGTTGTCTCCCTTGCCTCCCGCTCCCCTGTCTGAGCCTCCCTCTCCGGCGACCCTGACTGCGCGACTGCTGGCCTGGGGGCAAGACCAGGGGCGCTCGTTGCCCTGGCGCACCGTGGACGCCGAGGGCCGCCGTGACCCGTACCGGACCTGGGTCAGCGAAATCATGCTGCAACAGACCCAGGTGAGTACCGTGATCCCCTACTTCGAACGCTGGCTGACGCGCTTTCCCACCGTGGAGGCGCTGGCCGCGGCCCCGCCAGACGACGCCTTGAAAGCCTGGGAGGGGTTGGGCTACTACGCCCGTGCGCGCCATTTGCATCGGGCGGCACAGATCGTCGTCGCGCAGCAGGGCGGCCACCTTCCGCGCACGCGGACGGAGCTGGCCAGCCTGCCGGGCATCGGTCGTTCCACCCTGGGCGCGATCTTGAGCCTGGCCTTCGGTCAGCGCGCCGCCGTGCTCGATGGTAACCTGAAGCGCGTTCTGAGTCGTGTCTTCGATGTGGACACGCCCCTGGGGCAGGCTGCCACCGAGGCGCGCTTGTGGGCGCTGAGCGAAGCGCTGGTCATGACCCTCGACCGGGACGATCAGGCCGGCCCGCTGAACGAAGCGTTGATGGATCTGGGGGCCACGGTGTGCCTGCCGCGCAGCCCTGCCTGCCTGGCCTGCCCGTTGACCGGCCACTGCCTGGCGCAGGCACGCGGCGTGCAGGCCGGCCGCCCCGTGCGCACCCCGCGCAAGGCGCTGCCCTACTTCGATGTGACCTGCGGCCTGATCTGGAAGGGCGACGGTCGTTTGCTCATTGCGCAGCGTCCACCCCACGGTATGTTGGGCGGGCTGTGGGAGTTTCCAGGCGGCAAGCAGGAGCCAGGCGAGAGCCTGCCAGAGTGCCTGCGCCGCGAGATCATGGAAGAGCTGGGGATTGCTATCGAGGTGGGCGAGAAATTGACGGCTGTTCAGCACACCTACACCCACCTGCGCATCACACTGCACGCATTTCACTGCCGTCTGCTGCACGGAGAGCCGCAGGCCCTGGGCGTGGCCGCGTGGGCCTGGGCGTGGCCAGAGGAATTGGCGGCCTATGCCTTTCCGGTGACCGACCTCAAGGTCATCCGGGCGCTGCAAACAGCCATTTCTGTAGGTCCGGTCTCCTGGCCGGACGACGTTGGCGCAAGAAAGCAACCTTTGGCGCAGAGAACGCCGTCATCGTAACCTGAAAAAGGAGGAATTCGATGTCAAGAATTTTGCGTTGGGGCCTCTTGAGCACCGCGCGCATCAACCGGGCCATTCTGACGGCCATGCCCCACTCCCCGCGTAATGTGGTGACCGCGGTGGCCAGCCGCAGCGCAGCCCGGGCCGCCGCCTATGCCGCAGAATGGCGGATCCCTCGCACCTTTGCCAGCTATGAAGCCATGCTGGCCGATCCTGACGTGGATGTGATCTACAATTCATTGCCCAACGCCCTGCACACGGAATGGACGCTCAAGGCGGTGCAGGCCGGCAAGCATGTGCTGTGCGAAAAACCGTTGGCCCTGACCGTGACCGATGTGGATGCTATCACCGCGGCGGCGCAGCAGGCCGGCGTTGTGGTGGCCGAAGCCTTCATGTATCGGCATCATCCGCAGACCCTGCGGGTCAAAGAGATGATCGGACAAGGCGCAGTCGGCGAGATGCGCCTGCTGCGCGGCGCCTTCAGCTACCTGCTGACCAACCGCTCGGATGTGCGCCTGCTGCCTGAACTGGGCGGCGGTTCGCTCTGGGACGTGGGCTGCTACCCCATCAGTTTTGCCCGCTTCCTGGCCGGCGCGGAACCGGTTGAGGTGTTTGGCTGGCAGGTCAGCGGTCCCAGCGGCGTGGATGAGCTGTTCGCCGGTCAGCTGCGCTTTGCCAACGGCCTGCTGGCCCAGGTTGATTCGGCCTTTCAACTGCCCTTTCGTAGTTTCATGGAAATCGCGGGCAGTGAGCGCACGTTGACGGTGGCCGCGCCGTTCAAACCGCAGACCAACGAAGAGCTGATTCTGCGCCATAAGAACGATCTCATCGAAGTTATCAAGATCGCCGGCGAACCATTGTATCGCGGCGAAATTGAGGATATGGCCGACGCGGTGCTGTTGGGCAAGCCGCCGCGTGTCGGCCTGGCCGAAAGCCGCGGCAACGTAGCCACCATCACCGCGCTGCTGGAATCGGCGCACAGCAACCGGCCGGTGAGGCTGTGAACTGACCATGTCCACTCTGTTTCCCGGCTCTCTACCGGCCTCTGCTTTTTTCTGGGGCGACGCGCTCATTCGCATCGGCGTCATTGTGCTGCTGACCCTGATTCTGCTGCGCGTGGTGCGCCTGCTCGCACGCCGCGCGGACCGTCGCTTGCAGGCCGCGGAGAGCGATCGGCAGCAGATGATGCGGGTGCATACCCTGTTGCAGACCGGGCGCAGCGGCATCGAGGCGCTGGTTATCATCCTGGCCGTCTTCATGATCCTGAACGCGCTGGGGATCAACGTGGTGCCCCTGCTGGCCGGCGCCAGTGTGGCCGGCCTGGCTATCTCCCTGGGCGCGCAGACGCTCATCAAGGACTACATCGCCGGCATCCTGATCCTGCTCGATGATCTCTACCGCGTGGGCGACGGGGTCGTGGTGGCAGGCGTGAGCGGCAGCGTCGAACGCATCACCCTGCGCTCCACCTACCTGCGCGATGAAAGCGACGGGCGTCTGCACGTTGTTCCCAACGGCGAGATTCGAGTGGTGGCCAATCGCACGCGCGGCTGGGCGCGCACCGTGGTGGAAGCGCGCCTGCCTTTGGCCACCGACCTGCGCCTGGCGCTGGCAGCCCTGGACGCGGCGGCGCAGGCTGCTTTTGCCGATGAAACGCTGCGCACCACTCTGTTGGAGACACCCCTGGTCGTTGGCCCCGTGAGCGTGCAGGACGACACGGTGCTTGTGCGCCTGACCGCCAAGACCCTGCCTGGCAAACAGGAACAGGTGGCCCCTGCCCTGCGCAGGTTCACGTTGGCCGCGCTGCAACGCGCCGGCATCGAGGTTTTGCCCCTGGTACGACCCGCGGCCGCGCTGCGCGTGCAGATTTTGCCGCCGGAACCAGCGCCATGAAGGCGCGCGCGGGTATGCGCACTCAACCCGACACGGCGCCGGAATCCTGGGGAGTGGCGCTTGTGACAAACTCAAGGAGGTGCCTCGATGCGACGCTGGAATGGCTGGGGTGACGACGCGATCACCTACCCGCTGCCCAAAGCAGCCGGGCAATTTCTGCGCGATTTGGTGGGGCCAGGGACGCGGCCGCGCGATGCAACCTGGCCGGCAGTCATGGCCGCGCTGCCGCGCTCGCGCCTGATTCCCCATCCCCTCGTCTTCGATGAACCCGCTGACCGCCTGCGCCACAGCCGCGGCCAAAGCCTGCCCGACTGGATTGCCCTGCGCAGCGGCCGCCTGGGCGCCTTGCCTGACGGCGTAGCCTATCCCACCAGCGACCGCGAGGTGCGCGCGCTCATCGCCTATGCGCAATCCACCGGCACACGCCTGATTCCCTACGGTGGCGGCACCAGCGTGGTCGGTCACATCAACCCGCTGGCGGAGGCTGCGCCCGTGGTGACGGTTGACATGGGGCGTCTGAACGGACTGCTGCACCTGGACGAACGCAACCACCTGGCGACCTTTGGCGCCGGCATCAGCGGACCAGACCTGGAGACGCACCTGCGCGGCCGCGGCTTCACCCTGGGACATTTCCCGCAGTCGTTCGAGTATTCCACCCTGGGCGGCTGGATCGCGACGCGCTCCAGCGGACAGCAATCGCTGGGCTTTGGGCGCATCGAGCGCCTGTTTGCCGGCGGCCACCTGGAAGCGCCGGCTGGCGTCCTGGATCTGCCCGCGTTCCCTGCCTCGGCCGCGGGGCCAGACCTGCGCGAGATCGTGCTCGGTTCCGAGGGCCGCCTGGGCATCCTGACGACGGCGACGGTGCGCATCACGCCGGTCGCGGCCTGCGAGGATTTCCGGGCCGTCTTCTTCCCCGACTTTGAGTCCGGGCAGGCGGCCGTGCGTGCCATCGCGCAGTCCCGGACGCCCCTGTCCATGCTGCGCCTGAGCACCACGGTAGAGACGCAAACCAGCCTGGCCCTGGCCGGCCACCGGCGCCTCATCGCGGCGCTGGCGCGCTTTCTGGCCGTGAGCGGTATCCGTGACGAGAAGTGCATGTTGATCCTGGGCTTCAGCGGCTCGCAGGCGCAAGTCAAGCTGTCGCGCCAGGTGGCCCTGAGTCTGGCGCGGCAGCATGGCGGCGTCCATGTGGGCCGCACCTTCGGCCAGCAGTGGCACAAGAACCGTTTCCGGGCGCCCTATCTGCGCAACACCCTGTGGGACATGGGCTACGCGCTGGATACCGTGGAGACCGTAACCGACTGGGCCACGGCGCCCGCGCTGATTGCGGCCCTGGACACGACACTCCACCGCGGCCTGCAGGACAGCGGCGAGCGCACGCATGTTTTCACCCACCTCTCGCACACCTACCCCAGCGGCGCCAGTGTCTACACGACCTATCTGTACCGGGTCGCGTCCGATCCAGAAGAGACCCTGCGCCGCTGGCAGGTGCTGAAAGAGGCTGCCAGTCAGGTGATCTTGCAACACGGCGGCACCATCAGCCATCAGCATGGCGTGGGGTTGGACCACAAGTCGTACCTGGCGCAGGAAAAAGGCGCATTGGGCATGGCCGTGCTGGGCGACCTGTGCCGGCGCTTCGATCCGGACGGCTTACTCAATCCGGGCAAGCTGATTGCCTGATTGACAACAACCTGTTTTTCGGCTATATTCAGACGAGTTCCCTAATCAATAAGAGGAAGATGATGGCAAACGAATTTCATGTCAGTATGCAGTTGAATGACCAGGAGCAAGAAGTGGTGGAGATGCTGAAGGACGAGATGCATCTCGCATCCACCGATGATGTGATCCGGCTGCTGGTGCGCCAGGAAGCGCAGCGCAAGGCAGTGGTGTGCCCCACCTGCGGTCATCTGGCGCGCAAGGCGGCGACGGATGTGGCAAACTGCAATTCCTGCCTGTCCGTGATTAACCTGAGTGAGGGCATCTGGGAAGTCGTACAGATGCAGCGACGTCCTTAGCTCGGCTGGGTTTGGCCGCACCATGCGGCCAAGCCTGGCCCCTACGTTCGTTCGCCCGGCACAGCACATAAGGTGGTACGCGTATGGCGTGGAAACGCAAAATGTTGTTCTGGATGGCATACCTGACCGGTAAAGCGCCCTGGGACACCGGCGTCACCCCGCCGGAGGTGATTCGCCTGGTGCAATCGGGTGAGCTGACGCCCGGCTGCGCCGTAGACCTGGGCTGCGGCACCGGTCTCAATGCGATTTTTCTGATTCGTCATGGTTGGCAGGTGGTCGGGGTGGATAGCGAGCCGATCGCCATCCGGCGCGCCAGGCGGCGGGCCGCACAGGAAGTGCCTGCCCTGCGCCAGCAGGCCTGTTTCATGGTGGCTGACGTGACCGATTGGCGCTGGGCCGGTATCCGCTATGATCTGGCCCTGGACATCGGCTGCCTGCACAGCCTGACGCCGGCCGAACAGCAGAGCTATGCCATGTATCTCACGCGTTACACGAAGCCAGGCGCACACTTTTTGCTCTACGCCCGCGGCGCCCAGCGCCTGAACGGGGACGCGGCCTCGTTTGGCCTGGACCAACCGCAAGTCGAAGCGCTGTTGGCGCCGGCCTGGCAGTCGCTGTGGGTTCAACGCGGCCAGGAAGGGGCGCATGCTTCGGCCTGGTATCTCTTCAAGAGGGACGATACGTGAATCAGTTCGATCTCACGGGCAAGGTAGCCATCATCAGCGGCGCGTCGCGTGGCATCGGCGAAGCCATCGCCCTGGCCTACGCGCAGGCCGGCGCGGCGGTGGTGCTGACCAGCCGCAAGCTGGAGAATGTCAGCCTGGTGGCCGATAAGATCAAGGCGGCCGGCGGGCAGGCGTTGGCGTTGGCCGCGCACGCGGGTCAACAGGCCGATACAGAGGCGGTGGTGGCGCAGGCCGTGGCCACCTTTGGCCGCGTGGATATTGCCGTCAACAACGCCGGCACGAATCCGCACTTTGGGCCGCTGCTGACGGCCGAAGGCAGTCATTGGGATAAGATTTTCGAGGTCAACGTCAAGGGCTATTTCTACCTGGCCAAAGCGGTGGTACCGGTCATGCGCAAGCAGGGCGGCGGCAAGATCATCAATGTGGCCTCGATTGCCGGCATCAACCCTGGGCCGCTGATGGGTGTCTACAGCACGAGCAAGGCCGCGGTCATCATGTTGACTAAAGTCCTGGCGGTTGAGCTGGGACCGGAGAACATCCAGGTCAACGCGCTGGCGCCTGGCTTCATCCGCACCAAGTTTTCGGCCGCGCTGTGGGGCAATCCGCAGTTGAAGCAAATGCTGGAGAAGGCCACGCCGCAACATCGCATCGCCCCTGCACAGGAGCTGACCGGCGCGGCGCTCTACCTGGCCTCAGACGCGTCCAGCTTCACGACCGGCAGCGTACTGGTGGTGGATGGCGGTTTCAGCCTGGGCGCTTTGCCTGTCGGATAAGACACAGCCGGCAGGATATTCGCAAGAAACCCGTTTTCTCTCAGAAAACGGGTTTCTTGTTTGATCATTCGTTCAAACCACGCCGCAGTAGGTCTGCAAGCCCTGGTTGAGCGCCCGATGAATTTCGTAGGCGATGGCTTGCGCGACGATGGGGCGAATCAGCGGCACCAGTGGGCGCAGCCACACCGGCAGCCGGTCGGTGATGCGGGCGATCAGTTCGCCAAGCAGTTCGTCCACCTTGGCCTTGATCTCATCCGCGGAGACTACGATCAGCCTGTCGTAGACCTCGGGGCCGCAGATGACCATTTTCGCCACCCGCGCGACCTGATCCCAGAGCCAGCCCAGGATACCCTGCGGATGCTCCAGCGCCCGTTCAGCCTCGGTGGCTTGCGTTACATCGGCTGGAACGACGGCGCGTCGTCCCTCGCCGGCCTCGTACTCCTCAAATGAAGATGGCGCACCGGCCAATAGTCCACGCACCTGTGCGACGAGTTCTTCATCAGCTTGCGGTAACACTGTCTCAGACATGATCTACCTCCGTAATTGTCAAAGAGAGATTGAAATGGATGCTGCAAACCTGGAATGTTGAGCGATCGGGAGGCAACTGGGTGTAGCCCGATCATACCACAAGCGCGGTCAAATAGGAAATAGAAAATAGGAAATAGAAAATAGGAAATAGAAAATAGGAAAAGATGAGAGATGAAGAAATTGTTGCTCACGTCAAAAATGGCTTGATGCGCGGCCAGGCGTGGGTCAGGAAGAGGGCGACGGCCAGGACGAGGAGTGTGCCCCCAACGGCGTTGAACCAGGCGGCGGCCGGCTTTGACCAGGCGCTGGCCAGCCACGGCGCCAGCAGCAGGCAGAGCAGCCCGACGTTAAAATTGACATAACTGATACGCGGCAGCGTGTCGTTGCCGCGGTTGCGGCCTTCGGTCACACCCCAGCGCGGCAAGATCCAGTAGGCAACACCCATGGTGAACTGAATGATCCAGCCGAAGAGAACCAGGAAGACATGCGCCGGCAGCCAGACCCAGATGCCGGGCAGGATACCAAGCCCTTTGGCCGTCAGGATGAGGTCGCCCAGCCCGAAACCGGCGGCCAGGTAGAGAAACGACGTGCGTACCAACCAGCGTGATAGGGTGGGCATTATTTGCTCCCTGTTGCTCCGCCCAGCGGCTTGACGCGCGACCACGAGTTCCAGACGAAAACCCAGCCTGCGCTGACCTGCAGCAGCCCGGACGCTACCAGAGTCCAGCCCCAGACCGGCGCTGGCTGGATGATCTGCAGCGGCTCGGCCAACAGGCGCAGCAGCAGTCCGCTGTTCAAGGCTGCGTAGACAAACCACGCGGCGCGTTCGTTACCCCGCGGTTGTTCCTTGCTGAGGCGTGGAAACATCCAGAAGACAATGCCGAAAATGAGCTGGCTGGCCCAGCCGACCATCAACAGGTGGTAGGCCACGGGGCGCAGCGCAGCCACAACCGGCGGCAGCGTAAGCACCTGCGACCAGAGCAAGACGGCGAAGATCAAGACAGCGATGGTGAAGTAAAGAAATGCAGTCTTGATGCACCAACGGGTAAACGTAGGCATGGAAGATCGTGTCCTTCAGTTCTTGATGAGGGTGAACCCTCGTCCAAATCATCGCGCCATGCCCGGCCGTTGTCTGCGACTTTTGTCATGTCGGTTCCTGCCCCAACTCGCTTCACCTGTAGGCCTGGTCTCCTGGCCGGACGGCGTTGGGACGCGAGAAGGCCGGAGATGAATTTCATCTCCGGCCTTCTCTGCTTCATGTGCGGCGTCAGCAGTCAACTTGCTGTTGGCTGAGACGCAACGTCGTTATGGCTTGTTGATGCTGCGCATGTAGGCAATGATGTCCTGCAGGTTCTGATCGGTCAGCGCCGGGTTGCCGCCCTTAGAAGGCATATCCACAC
This sequence comes from Candidatus Amarolinea dominans, assembly GCA_016719785.1. Classification (NCBI taxonomy): domain Bacteria; kingdom Bacillati; phylum Chloroflexota; class Caldilineae; order Caldilineales; family Candidatus Amarolineaceae; genus Candidatus Amarolinea; species Candidatus Amarolinea dominans. The sequence continues at coordinate 108,780 of JADJYJ010000031.1, read as the reverse complement.
CGGTGGTGTTAGCCGGATCCGTAGCGGGGCGACCCTTCTTGACGAAATCTAAGATCTGGGCATCGGTTTGTGTCTTGACGAATTCCGAAGTGACCCAGGATTTGCCCAGACCCTGCACGCCCACGGCATCAGGGCCATGGCAGGCAATGCAGGCCGAGTCGTACAGCTTCTTACCGGCGACCGCGTCGCCCGTTGCGGCCGGCGGTGCCTTGGGCGCCTCAGTGGCCTTCGGCGCTTCGGTCGGCTTGGCCGGAGCGGGCGTCGCGGCTCCTCCGCCGCAGGCAGCCAGGGACAAAACGACGATCGCCAATACTGCAATCAACCACAATTTTCGCATACGATGTGTTCTCCTCCATGTCAATGAGAAAAGGTGTATTTTCTGTTGCGCCACATTGGGCAGAGACTGCGTCTTGCGCAGCGCAGACCAAAGCATACTACAAAGCGCCGATTTCGTCAATCCTGCAAACACTTGTGACACACTGCGCAAGGTGCGAACAAGGTGGCAGGGAAGACACGATCGGGAGATCGTGTCCGCTCTATGAGCCTGCCTACTTGGTGGGCGTCGGCTGATTGCTGCCGCCCATTCCGCCCATGCCGCTGCGCATGGTGCCGCCCTGGGCCTTGACTGCTTCCCAGTCCATGATTGTGCCGTTCCATTGAGCGGCCAGGGCCTCGGCTCCACCCTGGCTGGAGCTGGCGGCCAGTCCGGTTGCCATTGGCGTCTTGAGGGTATCGCTGTCCACGTAAACGGCCTTCTCGGCCTCGATCCAAGCCTTCGTATCATAATCGTGGACATAGGAGGCCACGAATGTCTGATCCTTGTGCTGCGCCAGGTAACGCACCAGATCGCCGATGTCATCGAAGAGCAGGCTCTCATAGTCGCCCGCGCTGATTTCACGAATCGCCGCGGCAGCAAAACGCTCGTCGTTGATAATCATATCGCAGTCGGCGCACTTGTCTTCGCCATAGCGAATCGTCGGCGGTTTGATCTCGGTTGCCTGGCTGCAACCCGCCAACAGCAGAGTCAGAACAACCATCACCAGAAGGGTAACACGCATTTTCATAGCCAATCAATCTTGCCTTTCTAAAGGTTCAACGTGATGAGGCACAGTTCATCATAGAAAACTAGCGCGGGGCGCTCAAAAATCACCCCGCTGCCTAAACCGACCATAGGCCACCAGTAGGGGCACGAGAACCCAAACCAGGAGCACGGCCAGGAACACCCACAGCAGGCTGTCGCCGTAGGTTTGCAGCGCGTAGAGACCGGCCGGTCCCAACACATCCAGCGTCGCGTTGATGCTCAGGATGGAGGCCATCTTGAACACCTGCAGCGGGTTGGCGCTGGCCAGCAGGAACAGATCGGCAATTTTCAGCCGCATCGAAACGGCTGTCCCCATCATGCCCAGGTCGCCCAGGAAGACGAAGGTCAACCAGAGGAAGAGGGAGATGCCGATGGCGATGCCGGCCTTGTGGGCAAAGGCCGAGATGACGAAGCCGACGCTGAGCATGGTCAGGGCCAGCAGGAACGCCAGGCCAACGAGGACCAGGTACGACTCGGCGTAGGCCATGCCGTTCGCCACCATGACCAGCCCGGAGATGCCGAAACCGAGCGTCAGCGCGGCCAGGATAGCCAGGGCCAGCCCCAGGTACTTGCCCACGAAGACTTCCAGGCGGGTGACGGGCTGCGCCAACAAGTAGCTCAGGGTGCCCCGCTCGGACTCGGCCGCCAGACTCTGCGCGCCGACGGTCAGCGCCATCAGGGGCACAATCAGGAGGACCAGGTTGATCAGGCTGGCGGCTGTGCGCCCAAAACCGGCGAACCCGACGATGCCGGCGCCGGACAGGGCCAGGAACGAAAGCCCCAGCGCCAGCACGGTGAAGGCCACGGTGTAGAGCACGAACCAGCGATTGCGCAGGGAATCGCGCAGTTCTTTTTGCAGCAGCGTTGCCACATTCTGGAAATCCATGGGTTTGCCTCAGATGACTTCGAAATCGCGCACGGTGATCTGGGCCGCGGCCAGGGCCTGTATCGGCTGCGCCTTGTGACCGGGCTGCACATCCACGTAGATGCCGGTACCGTTGCGCGAGGCGCTGAAGCCATCGCGGGTGAGGACCTCCAGCGCCGCGTCCAGCGCGGCGTCGGGCAGATAGAGCTTGACCCGACTCTTGAGGCCGACCGTCCCGGCCAGATTGACCGCCGGCACTTGGGCGATCAGTTTACCTTTCTCAAGCACCAGCGCGCGGTCGGCCAGGGCCTCCACCTCTTCCAGGCGGTGCGAGGTGAAGAGGATCGTCTTGCCGGATGCTTTGACCTCAACCAGGAGTTGCAGAAACTGGTCACGGGCCAGGGTATCCAGGTTGGAGGTTGGCTCATCGAGCACGAGCACCGGCGGGTCGGCCAGGAGGGCCAGGGCCAGGGCCAGCCGTTGTTTCATGCCGCCGGAGAGCGCACTGACCGGCTTGCCGGCATGGTCGGCCAGGCCAACCTGGGCCAGGACCGCATGCGCCCGCGCGGGCGGCACATGCTTGAGACGACCATAGAACTGCGCGGTAGCCAGCGCAGTCAGGTCGTCGTAAAAGGCGAGTTCCTGGGGCACATAGCCGAGTTGGCGGCGAGCGTCACGCCCCCGCCGACGGGCATCCAAACCGTTGATGCTGATGCTGCCCCGGTAGTGGAGCAAGCCGAGCACGCATTTGATGGCTGTCGTCTTGCCGGCGCCGTTGGCACCCCACAGCGCCAATGCTTCACCGGCGGCAACCTCGAAACTAAGGTCGGTGACAACCGTCGTCTTGCCGAAGCGCTTTTCAAGGTTGGCAACCCGAATCATGCCGGTGGAAGGAAGCGGGGAGGATGGTGAGGTGTTCATGGTGTGGCCTGCTTGTGCCGGAACATGGTCAGCCGGCGTCGAATTTGTGGTTGGGGGTAGGCGATCGTCAGGATGGCGGCGGCCAGGGCCAGCAACCCCAGGGCCACGGCCAGCGCTGGCGCCCGCGGCGAGCGCGTCATACCGGGGCCGGGCGGGATGACCGGCGGGTTCATCAGGGGGTTGGCATCACTCATCTTGGGCCGCGGCTGCGTGATGGGGAAGGCGCGCGCGGCCAGGTCAATGGCATCGGTAGCCGGACTGAGATTGAACAGGCGCAGGCCCGGATAGCGGTCCATCAGGTTCTCGAACAGGCTTGTGGACTTGTAAGCAAGGTCGCCGATGCCGTCCTCATTGGCGTCGAAACCGGTGTAATCGCTCCAATAGTTGCCGCGGCCATCCTTCTGCCACAGGTTCCCCTTGAGCTCGCCGCCGCCCTGAATTGCCACCTGCTCGGTGTTTTCCCAGAAGATGTTGTCCCACAACTGGGTGTTGCGCACGTGTGGTAGAAACAGGATACCGATGTCATTGTGAGCAAACAGGTTCAGGTGAAACTGGTCGGTAATGCCGGTGGCTGACGGCGGGTTGTCCAGGTAAATCGCCACCCGGTTATCCAGGAAGCGGTTGCCCTCGGCCTGCACGCCGTCCATATCCTTCAGCCCCAAGCCGTAACCGCTGGGGCCGCGGCTGCGCGCCATCGTGTTGCCGGTGAGGGTGAGGTTCTTGCTATTCATGAGATAGATGCCGACCGAATTGCCTTCCAGTCGGTTGCCGATCAGCGTGTTATTATCGCAAAACATGAAGTGCAGGCCGTATCGCCCGTTGCGAATCACGTTGTTGCGAATCATGACGTTGCTGGAGAACCAGATCACCGCATCGCGGCCGTTCTCGGTCGTGTTATCTTCCAGCAGGCTGTCGTGGCTGTACCAGAAGCGAACCAGGTCGCCGCGATGGGCGGAGGGCAGATCCATGCCGCGCACGAAATTGCCGCGCACAATGCCGCTCGCGGCGTTGTTGAGGTAGATGCCAAAGAGGACATTTTCCAGGTGGTTGCCTTCGATGACCGTTCGTTCGGCCTGGCTTTCGATGCCACCGTCTTCATGTTCGAGCAAACGGCCGCTGTTGCGCAGGGTGAAGCCGCGCAACGTGACGTCAGGCGCGGTGATGAGGACGATGATGCCGACGCCGCCGCCGTCAATCACCGGGTTGCCCAGGCCCACCAGGGTCAGCGGTTTGTCAATGACCACGTGTTCCGGGTAGACGCCAGCCTGCACTTCGATGGTGTCACCGGGTGCAGCCCGGGCAATGGCCGCACTAATGCTGGTTACCGGGCTGTTGGGCGCGACGGTGATGGTGCTGGGCAGGGCCTGGGCTTGGACAATGCTCAGCAAAACGGTCAGGAACAAAATCATGCTCAAATTTCCACGGGGGTCATGTCAGGAGCCGTCATGAAATAATGATCGCAACTCTCACGCTTGCCAAAGGGGCACAGATGTAACACTTGTTTCGTAACGACTCCTTAGCTAACGGCCTGAGCTTGGCGCGCTCTCTCGGCCTCTAGCAGCGGCTTGTAGGCCGCGCGATGCAGCCAAAGGCCAATCAGAATGACCACCGAGGCCGCCATGGCCAGATAGAAACCGGTGTCTACCATGGCGGTGGTACTGAATTGACCGACGGTGCCGGTGCCCAACAGGGTGGGCGTGAATGGTTTGATGCTGCTCGACAGCGGTGCGGCTGGGTCCAGGTTGTGACCAAAGCTGTAGAGCCAGAAGAAGAGGTCGGCCAGGAAAACCAGCGGGTAGGCGATGACCGGCAGCGCCAGCAGGGCCGCCCATTGGTTGTGAATGAAGATCGCCGCAATGAGTAACAGAGTGAGCGCAACAATGGCTATCACGGCGAATGAACGCTCGAACGCGGCGGCTTCTTCCATCTTGGGCATACCGATGTAGTGGTTCAGGCCGTCAATTTCTTTGGCATCGCCGCCCACGCGGTTGACATACAGTTGCACCGTCAGTCCCTTCGGGTACTGTGGTGCATGGAGGGTCAGCGTCCAATAGGGCAGGAAGATTGAAACGACAACCAGCATGGCCGCTAACATGAACATGACGGTGGGCATGACGTAGGTGTTGGGATTGACCATGCGTGGCTGTGGCGAACTGGAAGGTATTGTCATAGGTTGTTTATTTTCGTTTGTCATTATTTCTTTTTTTGTCAACCTTTTCTGTGATGAATTTCACTATTCGACATGGCGTCGGGCGGGGGGCTGCGTGATGCGGCGGCAACCGCATCACGCAGCAGGGCAGTCGCAATGCGTGACGTTACGGCTTGATGAGCATGTAGCCCAACATCTCCAGGTGCAGCGCCGAGCAGAACTCGGTGCAGTACCAGGTGAAGGTGCCAGGCAGGTTCGCATCGAACTCGATGGTCGTGGCCTCACCAGGCTCCAGGCTCAGGTTGATGTTGTAACCGGAGAGGGCGAAGCCGTGCGTGGCATCGCGCGCGCGTTCGACGTTGGTCAGGTGCCAGATGACATGATCGCCCTTCTGCAACTCGATGCGGTCCGGCGTGTAGTGACTGCGCACCACGGTCATCCAGATTTCAACCTGGTTGCCATTGCGCACGACACGCTCCTGACCGGACTCAACGGCGTTTTCATCCTTGGCCATGGTGATCGTGTTGAAGCCCACCTCAGGGTAGACTTCCCAGGCGTGCAGTTTGTCGGCCTTGATGATCTGCGCGTAGTGCGGCTCAGCCTCGCCAACCGCCATGTCGTACAGCAGTTGCATCTTGTCGCCGGGCTGGCTGATGTCCACGAGCTGGAAGTTTTGCGGCAGCAGGGGGCCGACGTTGACGAAGCGATCTACCGACCACTTGTTGAGCGCCACCACGTATTTGCCATCCGGTGAGGCGGTGTCGCCTTCGGCCGAGGCGATGTGGCCGATGTTGTAATGCACCGGCAGCTTGCCTTCCAGCTTCCAGCCGTCCGTGCGGTACGGCTCGCCCAGGCTCCAGCGCGCGACGGCGCTGTCCAGGAACAGGCTGGTGTAGGCATAGCCCTGGTCGTCATAGACGGTGTGCAGCGGGCCGAGGCCCAATTCCACCTGCGCCTGCAGGACATCGTCGAACTTCAGCACCGGCACGCCGTAGGCATCCTTTTCGGTCGTGCCCGCGGCGATGGCAGCCTTGATCTTTGCAATGCTGTAGATGCTGACGTGCGGGTCGAGCTTGCCGCCGATGGTGATGTAATCGCCCCTCGGTGTCACATCCACGCCGTGCGGGCTCTTCGGTTCTGGTGCGAAGTAGAGCAGCCCTTCGTCAATGGCGGTCTGCATGCGGATCACGGCAATGCCATTGATGGTTTCGAACTTGCCGGCCTTGTAGACCTCTTCGGCCTTCTTCCAATTGATGATGTGCAGGTAGTCCATGTCATTCTTGGACACCCCGGCCTCGAACTGCGGATTCGCACCGTCCGGCCCGGCGCCGGTCGCCATCTCGGTGTTGAACGAGTTGCAGAAGACCCAGCCATCGCTCTCCAGCTTGCCGGCGTCGCACAGGTCCTGCCAGTAAGGCGGCAGCTCGATCTGGAAGGAGGCGGCCATGTCAATGCGTCCCTTTTCCTTATCGAACTTCCAGAACGAAATCAGGCCGCGATACTCATCCTTGTAATCATCCATCGAAGCATAGCCGAAGCCAATCGGCGCCGCATACTGCGGGCCTTCGACGACGTACTCGGTGTTCGGCGTGACGAAGCTGCCGCCGTGATCGTTGATAGCGTTGGGGTTCTTGATGATTTGCTTGGTCTCGAAGTCGCGCAGGTCAATCACGGCCACGCGCGCATTGGCCTTGTCATTGATGAAGAGGAAATTGCCGTCGTATTCGGCCGCGGTTTCACTGAGGGCCGGATGGTGCGTGTCGCCCCAACGAATCTTGTTGGGACCGACATTACCGCCGTCCAGCACCGCTTCCGATTCGATCGAGCCATAACCCCAGCCTTGCCACGGTTCGGGCGTGAAGACGCCGATGATCTTCAAGATACGCATGGAGGGCAGGCCGATGACCAGGATCTGACCGCCGTGCCCGCCAGAGGCAAACATGACATAGTCATCGTACTTGCCGGTCGGTACATAGGTCTTCAGGGCCGCGGTAACGTCATCGGGTGTCAGGCCGCGCTCGGCGGCGATGGCCGCTGCGCTTTGTGGCAGGCCGCCGTCGGCTGGCAGGGCCGCCTGTGGGGTGGGTGTTTGCTGCGCCCGGTTACAGCCGGTCAGCGTGAGCAGGGTGATGAGCAGGACAAGGAACACGGTGCGCTTGATCGCCATACGCTTCATTGGACTTTCGTCCTCCTTTCCGAAAACAGACACTTACGAGATAGGTTTTGGAACTCAGGGCGTCGTCGCGTGGGCGTGCAGGCTACGGGCTGCACGGACCTCGTGACACAAACGCCCATCCGCATAAGACACTCAAACAAAAACGATGACAAATGGCAGTTCGATGGCGTTTTCTGGACACAGATCCTGACAGATGGTACAGTAAGTACAGGCATCGGGTCGCACCAGGCACGCCACCTCACCCACCCGGGCCAGGGCATTGGTGGGGCAGGCTTCGATGCAACGGCCGCAACCGGTACATTTCTCTTCGATGACCCTGGGGAGTGGCAGGTCATCCTCTTTTGGCAATCTCACAGAAGATTTCATCTCGAACCAGCCTCGTTTGTGCTTGCATGCACAAGTATAGGCAAGGCCTACGCGTCAGGCAGCGACTTTTGTCTCATCGGCCCCTTGTTTTGTATAATTAGTCAACGAGGTGATCGCATGAATCAAGCACCTAAGCCAACCGATGCTGCCCGTTTGCTGGCGCAGTTGCAGCGCCACCAGCAGTCCGTCCACAAGCCCCTGGCCGGGAACGCGCTGTCGCCTGCGGAGCTGTTCTTTCGCGCCTGGCAAGCGCAGCGCCTGGCAGGCGCCTACGCCGACCTGCTCAGCAGCGAGCGCTACGGTCCGGGCTGTCGCTTCTTTTTGGATCATGTCTACGCCCCGCACGATTTCAGCCAGCGCGACCACGACGTGGAGCGCATGTATCAATTCATGCTGCGCTTCTTGCCGGAGCGTCTGCTGCACACCTTGACCCTGACTATCGAGCTGAACAATCTGACGCGCGATCTGGATGCCCAACTGCTGACTGTGTTGACCACTCAGGTGGGCGTTACTGACACCTTGACCCCGCAGCAGTACGCCCAGGGCTACCAACTGTGCGACAACCTGGACGTGCGTCGCCATCAGATCGATCTGATCGGTGAGGTGGGCCGCGGCATTGATCGCCTTACGCGGCTGCCCCTCATTGGCCTGACCTTACGCCTGGCGCACGGGCCGGCTTATCGCGCCGGCTGGATCGAGCTGCAGGACTTTCTCGAACAAGGTTTTGCTGCGTTCAAACACATGCAGGGCGCCGATTATTTCTTGCAGACCATCCAGCACCGCGAGCTGCGCATCCTGGATCAACTCATGGACAATGCGGCGGATCCGTTCGCCGTGTGAATCGGGCGGCGAGCTAGACAACCATCCTGATGTGTGCTACACTCTTTTGATGAACCGACTCCTAATGAACCGGTTTCGAGACAGGCTGATTTCATGAAAAGCAGTGCAATTTATTCTCCCACGGCCGCGTTCGAACGCTTCAATCGCGTGCAGAGCCAGGCGCTTGTCAGGCAGATCCTCAACTCGCTGACGGGCAAGTCACAGCGCCTCCTGTCTTACGATGAAGTGAAGGAACTGCTACTGGCCCGCGGGCAGATCAAGATGCCCGAAACGCAGATGATCCGGCTCGACCGCATCGTCGGCAGTGTGGGACGTTACCGCGACTTCGACCGCTACTTCTTGCCCCTGGGGGGCGCCAATGCCGAACGCTGGAAGCGGCTCGACATGGCCCTCAACCGCCTGGAGGACCTGCCGCCCATCGAGGTCTATCAACTGGCCGAGGTCTACTTTGTGCGCGATGGCAATCACCGAATCTCCGTCGCGCGGGCCAACGGCCTGAGTCACATCGAGGCATGGGTTACGGTCATTGATGTGCCGATCGAGCTGACGTCCGCTGTGCAGCCCGATGAGATGATCATCAAGATCGAATATGCGCACTTCCTCGATCAGACGCAGCTGCACGACATCCGCCCTGGTGCGCTGATCGAGTTGACCGAGCCGGGGCGCTACCAGCAGTTGCTGGAGCACATCCATGTGCATCAGTATTACCTGGGTCTGGAACAAAAGCGTGACATTCCCTACGGCGAGGCGGTGGCGAGCTGGTACGACCATGTTTACCTGCCGAACGTGCAGATCATTCGTGACAGTGACATTCTCACAGATTTTCCCAAGCGCAGCGAGGCCGACCTGTACCTATGGATCTCCTACCACCGCGATCGCCTGCACGAACGCTATGGCGTGGACATTGACCTGCAGACAGCGTTGGCCCATTTTGCCCAGCGCCACAGTGAACGCCCCTTGCCGCGGGTCGTCAAAGCGGTCACGCGCACCATCAGAGCGGCGATCGAAGCTGCCACCGAGGCCGCCGCATCGCCGTTCCCGCCGCCCCCACCGCTCCCACATATAGAACCGTCGCTGCTCACCCTGGATGATACCGCTCTTGAACCGACACGAGAGATGATTGCCCAATGAACCAGATCCGTTTGCGCACCAAGATCATCTGCACCATTGGCCCGGCCAGCCGCGAGCCAGCCGTGTTGAGCCATCTGATCGCCGCGGGCATGGACGTGGCGCGCATCAATTTTTCGCATGGCGATCACCCCGCGCACGCGGACATCATCGCCCGCGTGCGCGCGGCTGCGTTGGCGGCCGCAAAGCCGGTGGCCCTGTTGGCCGACCTGCAAGGCCCCAAGCTGCGGGTGGGGGACATGGGCGCCGGCCTTGTGCTGGAAGCGGGCAAGACGGTGGTGCTCACCACCGCGCCGTTGACGGGGCAACCGGGGTTGGTGCCGATCCAATATACAGAACTGCCCCGCGTCGTGCGTCGGGGCGAGCGCATCCTGCTCGATGACGGCCTGCTGGAACTGGAGGTGCGCAGCATCTCCGGCCCGGAGATCACCTGCCAGGTGCTGACCGGCGGCCTGCTGACCTCCAAGAAAGGTATGAATCTGCCGGATGCCTCCCTCAGCATTCCGGCCATCACCGACAAGGACCGCGCCGATCTGGCCTTTGCCCTCAACCAGGGCGTGGACTGGATTGCGCTCTCCTTCGTGCGCAGCGCCGCGGAAGTACGGGAACTGAAGGCGCTTGTTCGAGCCGCCAATCCGTTCGATCAACCGGCGCTGGTGATTGCCAAGATCGAGAAGCCCCAGGCGGTCATCGCCATCGAGGAAATCATCGCCGACGCCGATGGCATCATGGTGGCGCGTGGCGACCTGGGCATCGAAATGTTGACCGAAGAGGTGCCGGTCATCCAAAAGCGCATCATTCGCCTGTGCAATCAGGCTGGCAAGCCGGTCATCACCGCCACGCAGATGCTCGACTCGATGATCCGCAACCCACGCCCGACCCGCGCCGAAGCCTCGGACGTGGCTAATGCTGTTTTCGATGGCACCGACGCGGTCATGCTTAGCGGCGAGACAGCCAGCGGTCAATACCCGGTCGCGGCCGTGCAGACGATGGCGCACATCATTCAGCAGGCTGAACGGGCCATGGCCTGGGGCGTGCGCTTCACCGACGCGCCGGAGGCCAAAGTAACCGTCGCGCAGGCCGTGGCCCATGCCTCTTGCGAAACCGCACGCGACCTCCGGGCCAGGGCGATCATCACCCCGACCGCCTCTGGCAGCACGGCGCGGCTGGTTGCGCGGTTTCGGCCACAGACGCCGATCATCGCGGTAACGCCCAGCGCGCAGACACAGCGCCAGCTCATGCTCTCGTGGGGCATCTACCCCTTGCTGGCCGAGCGCGAGACCACCACTGACCGTATGCTTGCCGGCGCCATCCGCACGGCGCAGCACCAGGGCTTCGTCAGTCTCGGTGATACCGTGGTGGTCACGGCCGGCAGTGTGGGCAGTCAGCCTGGCGCCACCGACGTGATGAAGGTGCATGTGGTATGAGCGCGCGTGCCTCTCACCTGGACGCCAAAACGACGCCACGTTGGCATTGGCAGCACCTGTCCACGACCCTGGTGGAGGGTGATTCCCGCGCGGCGCGCCGTACCCTGTGGCTGCTAATCGTCGCGGCCGCGCTCTTGCTCGGCCTCTACGTGGCGCTGTTAGGGCCAACCTACGCCATCGCCGGCGCGCTGGGGCTGGCCGCGGCCTACCTGGTCTTGCGCAGCACGCGTTGGGGCTTCATCCTCCTCGCCGCGGTCATCTGGATTTTGCCCTTTGCCGCCTTCCCCTTCAAACTCGGCTTCACGCCCACCTTTCTCGATGCGGCCCTGCTGGCGCTCTTCTTCGTCTGGCTGGTGCGCATCGCCACCGGGCAGGATCGCACCTTTGTCTTTTCGCCGTTGGGCGGCCTGGTGCTGCTCTTCATGGCCCTGGCGATGTTTACCTTCGTGTTGGGCAGCACGCACGCCCGGCCCACGCAACAAGTCCTGCGCCAGTTCATCGAAGTGGTGATCAGCATTGCCCTCTTTTTTGTGTCCGTCAATGAGATTCGCACCCGTCAGGATGTGGACTGGCTGACCCGTGTCCTGATCATCGGCGGCGGCCTGTGCGCGCTGATCGCCATCATCTTCTACGTTATCCCCGACGTTTGGACTGTGCGTATTCTGGATGCGTTGGCGCGCCTGAAATACCCCGGCGGCTACGGCGCGCTGCGCTACATCGAGGACGACCCGAACAACCCCATGCGCGCCATCGGCCTGGCCGTGGACCCCAATGTGCTGGGCGGCATGATGATCCTGGCCGCCGGGCTGACCGCGCCGCAGTTCTTCAGCCGTTCGCCGCTGCTGCCGCGCTTCTGGACCAGCGTTATTTTCCTGGTGCAGGTGCTGGCGCTCTATCTGACCTACTCGCGCTCCGCGCTGATGGGCCTGGGCATCTCGCTCTTCATCCTGGCCAGCCTGAAATACCGCCGCCTGCTCTGGCTGGGGCTGCTGGGCGCGGTCCTGCTGCTGCTCTTGCCGCAAACCGAGGCTTACGTCGCCCGTCTGCTGGCCGGCCTGCGCGGCGAAGACCTGGCGACGCAGATGCGTTTTGGCGAATACAAGGACGCGCTCTTGCTCATCGGCCGCTATCCGTGGTTTGGCGTCGGCTTCAGCGGCACGCCTGACATTGATCTTTACATCGGCGTGAGCAGCGCCTATCTGCTGATGGCCGAAGAGATGGGACTCTCCGGGCTCCTGGTGTTCCTGACCGTGCTCGCGGGCTTTTTTGCCTTCCTCTGGCGCACCTGGCGCGGCGGCCTGGCGGTCGGGCGCGATGCCGTGCTGCTGGGCCTGGGCGGCGCGCTGGCCGGCGCGCTCGCGGCCGCCACCCTCGATCACTACCTGTTCAACCTGACCTATCCGCACATGAGCAGCCTCTTGTGGCTGTACATTGGCCTGGCCGTAGCCGCGGCCCTGGTAGAGCGAGCCGCTCCGGCCGCGGCAACGCAGGGGGATCGCTCCGGGAAATCAAACATGGTTGAGCGCGACAGCGGACAGGAAATTGCGGATCGCGGAGCAGCTCCAGAGGGCTTCAAGGAATTGGTGTAGCTTGGAGACCAGCCATTTTGACAGCGCGAGCCAGGCCGGCGAGCAACGCTACCGTCACCTGTTCGATCACATGCCGATCTGTATCCTGGTGACTGACCTGACCATGGCCCCGGTGACCATCCTCGAGGTCAACCGGCGGGCAGAGTTGGCCTACGGCTATACGTCCGCCGAGATGGTGGGCATGCCTGTGGGCAACCTGGCGCCCGACGATGCCAGGTCGGCCGTCTTGACCCTTGTGCAGCGGGTGCGGCAAGGCCAAACGGTGACGGCCGAGATTGCCGGCCAGCGCCGGGATGACACGCGCTTTCCCGGGCGTGTCATCGCTGCGCCCGATCCGACCGATGACAGCCGCATGATCGTCACTGTCGAAGACATTAGCGCCGAAAAACAGCGTCGGAGCGAGGCCGAAGCCATCGAGGCCGAACGCCGCCGCATCGCTCACGAGATTCACGACGGCGTGGCGCAAAACCTGGCCGGACTGCGCTTCAAGTCGGCGCTGTGGTCGCACCTGGCCGATGCGGCTCCCCCGGGTATGCGCGACGCGCTGGACGAACTGCATACCGTGCTCACCGCGGCCATCGTGGACATCCGGCGCGTCATCTTCGCCCTACGCCCGTTGGATTGGGACGCGCTGGGATTCTTCCCGGCGTTGACACAACTGGTAGATGACTTTGGCGACCAGAACCAACTGGCGGCCCGGCTCGAGATATCCGGACCGCAGGACACCCTGCCCGCGGTCTACGAACTACCCATTTTCCGCATCATCCAGGAAGGCTTGAACAATATCGGCCAGCACGCCCGTGCCAGCTCGGCGTTGGTGTGCGTGACGGTGGATGCAGCCGGTGGCGTGGTCGTCTCGGTGTGTGACAATGGCCGCGGCTTCGACCCCAGCCAGCGCGGCCCGGCCGATCATTCCGGCCATTTTGGGCTGCGCCAGATGCGCGAGCGCATCCTGGACTTCGACGGCACGTTGGACGTTCACAGCGCGCGCGGCCTGGGCGCGGAGTTGGTCATTACCCTGCCACCGATCGCCCAGAAGGGTCACCATGCCGCCGATTAGGCTTCTGATTGCCGACGACCACACCCTGGTGCGCCAGGGCTTGTGCCAGCTCTGCGAAGGGATGGGCGGGTTCGCCGTGGTCGCCGAAGCCGAAGATGGTGCGCAGGCGGTGACGTTCGCATGCATGACGCGGCCGGACGTGATCCTGATGGACATCATCATGCCCGACATGGATGGCGTGGAGGCTATCCGCCAGATCATAGCTGAGACCCCCGCGGCTCGCATCATCGCGCTGACCATGTATCGCCAGGAGCAGTACATGCTCGACGCCATCCGCGCCGGCGCCCGCGGCTATCTGCTCAAGACCGTGGACGCCCGCGACCTGATCGAGGCCATCGAGGCCGTGCATCGGGGCGACTACCTCATTGACCCCATCAGCGCCGCCCGTGTGTTGAGCGAACTTCACCTGGCGATGCCGAAACTGCCGCACGTCGAGCCGTTGACGGAGAGCGAGATGGTCGTCCTGCGCCTGGTAGCCAAGGGTGTGGACAACCATGAGATCGCCCAGTTGCTCAACTTCTCCGTTTACACCGTGGCCAATCGGCTGCGCACCATCTACGCGAAACTGCACGTGACTAACCGCACCCAGGCTGCGCTCTACGCTCTGCGCCAGGGCTGGGCCGCGCTGGTCGAGTCGCTGGAATAAACGCCGACGGCTTCCGCTCCTAGCTCTTAGCTCGCAACCTGTTCATCGGCAAAGAGATGCCCCAAGCGCACCAGGTAGACATGGATCGTCCTGCCGGCGACCTGCGTGGTGTACTCCAGCGCATCGTCGGGTAATCTGCCATAGACGGTGGGGCGGGCGTGAAAGAGCACGTAATAGCCCGTCGTTTGCCCCTCACTCGCCAGGTAATCGGCCAGTTGGGTCAACCCTTCTTCATAGAGCGCCTGCCCACGCCAGATTTTGGTCTCGATGATCGTCCGACGTCCCTGATGCACCACAATCAAATCCAGCCGTCCTTCACCGCTGTTGATTTCAGTGAAGTGCGCCGCGCCGATCTGGCGGACCACGATGTCGAGATAGGCCATGAGCAGATATTGCCCGGTGGCTTCGTGCGGCATGGGCGTCACCTTGAAGGCTTCGCGCCCGCGCCGTTCGATGAACTCGCGGAAGCGGGCGAGGATCGCATCCATCTGCAAATGGTTATTCACCACATAGGGGCGGAAGTCATAGCCATTGACCAGCATCGCCCCCTGGAGTCCGGCCTGGCGTGGTTGGAAGGCATCAATGAGCACCTGTTTGTAGATCGGGTTGGCAATCCGGCAAAGTTGTGCTGGCGCCTCTTTGATAATGCCAAAAAGATGCAGTGAATTGACGAGCGGATCATTGAGGCGAAAAGGATAATCGGCGCCAAAGAGAATGCGCACCACATCTTCTTCATATTCGGCCGCGCGGCGGATGACAGTCTCGAAGTTGTAATTGCTCTCACGCGTCAGCTTTTGCAGGGCAACACGCAAATCAGTCATTGTGATCGGTCGCGTGCGCTCTTTCACCACCTCTTGAGTGAGGATCGCGGCGGCGCGGTTGACCAGGAAAGGCTGACCCGCTGTCTGCTCAACCAGTTTCTCGATCACACCGGCGGCAAAGGGCTGCCCGGTTTCAGTTGTATATTGCCCCAATAAATCACGCACCTCGTCCGGCGAGAAGTCTTCCAGGCGATGTTGGTAGGCGATGTTGAAGGGCGAGCTGCGGCCAAAGTTCAGGCGGGCGATATTCTGAATGCCAACCAGTACGACGCTATGCAGGCTGTGAGGCGGCTGTCGGTCCAAGTACATGGTACGCCAGGTTTGCAAGAGCGGCGAGAGCACATCCTGCGGTGTGGCATCGAACTCGTCAATAATCAACACCACTTTGAGAGTTGGCGCCAGTTGATGAAGCTGGCGGAAAAAGCGTTGGAAGCTGCGTTCATCCACTGCCAATTGTCCGGCAAGCAGCGCATTGATGGCCTCGCTGTTCGGATGATTCTTGCCGGGCAATGCAGTGCTCAGTTGATACGCCATTCGTTCGCTGAAATCGGCCCAAAAATCGCTTAACGGCCAGCTTTCATACGCTTCGAAGCTCAGTGCAATGGCAAGGAAATCGGGACGGGCGTCCAATGCATCGTCTAGTGCGCGCAGCAGCGTCGTCTTGCCCATCTGCCGCGGCGCGTAGATGGTGAAAAACTTGCCCTGTTCGATCTGGGCCGTCAACTCTTCGATCAGCGCCCGGCGCGACACCACATAGTGTTCCTGGACGTTGACTGGCCCGTGGGTGTTGAAGTAGCGCATGGGCGCATTCTAGCACAAGGCGCCCATTATTGATAATGAGGCAGATTGCCCCGCACCGCATCACCCGAAGATTCCAGTAATTACAATTTATTGTAGCGGAACTGCCCCAAAAGAAGATTGATTCATGTCTATCGCTGCGCGGGGAATGAGCGTAAGATGATACTGTCGTCAATCAACCAATCCCCGCAACGTATGAAAGGTAAAGAGTTCCATGATTCGAAAGCATCTGTTGACCGTCTTGTTTGTTGCGGTGGGCGTCATCCTGTTGGCCGGCCTGGCCGTGCAGTTGCCCGACAGCCAGGCCCGGGCGCAGGAAGAACAGCCTGGCGCGGTCCTGGCGCCAGCCGTTGATGTCAGCGGCAGTTTCACCTACCAGGGTTCATTACAGCAGAACAGCGCCCCGTTCAGCGGTAGTTGCGATTTCCAGTTCAAACTGTTTAGCGCGGCGGCCGGGGGCGCGCAGATCGGCGCGACGCAAGCACGCAACGGGCAGCCCGTGAGCCAGGGCCGCTTCGCAAGTGAGCTCGATTTCGGCGTCAGCGCGTTCGACGGCCAGGCTCGCTGGTTGGAGATCGCTGTGCGTTGTCCCAGCGGGGTCGGCGGCTTCACGACGCTCTCGCCGCGGCAGTCGCTGACCGCGTCGCCTTATGCGCTCAGTCTACAGCCAGGCGCCGTCATAGTCGGCAGTGTGGGGCAAGTGCAAAATGCCGCGTCTGGTATCTTGAATTTGACGAACAACGGCACTGGCCCTGGCATTACCGTGAACTCGGCCGTCCGCGGCGTGTATGTGGGGACGGGAAGCATAGCCGGCATGCAGGTGGACAATGCGGACCTCGGCGTGTTTGTGGTCAACGCCAGGAACGGCTTTCTCGTACAGACAGCCACGGAGAACGGTGTGCAGGTCAACTCCGCGCTGAACGGCATTCGAGTGCTCTCGGCCAATACGGGCCTGCGGGTGGACTCGGCGAACCTCATCGGCGTGGACGTGCAATCGGCGGGTGGCGCCGGGGTGTTCGTGAACGCTGCGGGCAATAACGGCCTGCAGGTAGGCTCCGCGGGCAACAACGGCCTGCAGGTGCAGTCGGCAGGCGGAAACGGCGTGCAGGTGGACGCGGCGGTCAACAGCGGCTTCTCCGTGAACACCGCGGGTCAGGATGGTTTATTCGTGTGCGCCACCGGCTCCCTCACGACCTGTGCCCCCAATAATTCCCTGCACAACGGTGTCGAGATCGCCAATGCCGAGCATTACGGCTTGTGGGTGACCAATGCGGGCGCCGACGGCGTGTTCATTGATAATGCAGGCGACACCGGCCTGGAGGTATGGCAGGCGGGCGGCGATGGCATTGACATCGTATCGGCGGCCGACGACGGCGTGCAAGTGCGTTCGGCCATCAATGGTCTGCATGTGCAATCGGTCACTCGCGGCGTGCAGGTGGACTCGACAACGACCTTCGGCGTCAGGGTGGAGAACGCGGGCAGCGCGGGTGTTTCTGTCTCCAATGCGGCGACAGCCGGTATCGAGATAGGATCCGTCAGAGATGGCGTTGTGGTCTGGTCTCCCTCGAATTGGGCCGGATTCTTCAACGGCCCCATCTCCTCGACTTCCTGCACCGGTTGTCTCATCGCCACGTTTGGCATCAACACTGGCGCCACAGCATTGGCGCCAGGTGATATCGTGGCCGTTCAGGGTACCCGCCCTGGCGACACGATCGGTCAGCCAATGTTCATGGAAGTGGGCCAGGCCACCCAAGCCGGCGCTCCCGTGGTGGGAGTGGTCTACGGTCGCGGTGAGCTGGTGAGCATCGTCGGGCCTGATGGAACGACGGCCACGCAACTTGTCCCGCGGCAGGGCGCCGCCCAGGCGGGCGACTACGTACATATCATCATCTATGGCCCGGTGCAGGTCAAGGCCAGCGCCCTGGGCGCGGCAATAACAGTGGGCAACAAACTCGCCGTTGATAGCAGCGGTGCGGCCCGCAGTCTCGAGACCGTCGAGGTTGGCGGCGTGCGGCTGGCCGAAAGCGCGCCCACGATCGGCATGGCCCTGGAAAACCTGGATGCAAGCAAGGCGGGGCTGATCTGGGTGCTCGTGAACCCGCAATGAGAGGCGGCGCTATGAAACGATTGCGCATTTTCTTTGCACCTGTTCTGATGTTGATCATCACGAGCGCGGTCCTGGCCCAATCCGGTAACGGATTCGACTTGAGCTGGGCGACGGTTGATGGCGGCGGCGGGACAAGCACAGGCGGCGCTTACACGTTGCAGGGCACGATCGGCCAACCCGACGCAGCCGCGCTGCTTGGCGGTAGTTACACCGTGCAGGGCGGTTTCTGGGGTGATGTCGAGGCTCCGACGCCGACCGCCACGCCCACGCCAACCCGGACGCCCACACAGGTTCTGACCTGGACGCCGACCCGGACGCCGACCCGGACGCCAACACAGGCGCCGACCTGGACGCCAACGCGCACACCGACGCAGGCGCTGACCTGGACGCCGACCCGGACACCAACGCGCACGCCGACGCAGGCGCTGACCTGGACGCCCACGCGCACGCCAACGCGCACGCCAACGCAGGCGCCGACCTGGACGCCAACCAGCACGCCGACGGCTACGCCTGTCGGGTCCTTGCTGCCGATCACACTCGCGGTTGACTCCGGCAACCGGGCCATGCAGTTGGGTTGGAACGTCACCAACGATCCCACCGTGACCGACTATCGCATCCTGCGTGCGGAAGGCGCCAATGGCATCTTCCAGCCCATCGCCGAACACTGGCTCGATACGGTCTACTTCGACTCGGATCACGACGCCGGTAACAACCTCATACCCAACACCACCTACTGCTATCGGGTGGAAGCGCGCCGCAGCAACGGCGTCGTGGTCATGACTTCCAACGTGAGCTGCGTCGCCTTTGGCTCGCTCGATCTCTACGTGCCCGACACGATTGGCCGGCCAGGCGAGCTCGTGATCGTGCCTGTCAACATTCGCAACGCCGACGGACTGGCAATCACCTCCAGCGACATCTGGATGGAGTTCAACGGCGACGTCATCGAATCTGTGGCGATTTCGCGCACGGCGCTGACGGAGAGCTATCAGTGGGAGAAAGCCGTACATGATACGGGCAATCCACCCACGAAACGGCTGATCATTTCCTATATCAACCTCAACCCGGATCGGTTGAATGGAAACGGCTCGCTGTTTTGGTTGACCTTCAGGGTGAGGGGGCAGCCGGGCAATACCAGTCTGCTCAACCTCAAGGAGTTCATCACCAACATCGGCGGCTCCAGCATCCAGGATATCTCCAATCCAGGACAAGATGTGCCTCTGCGGTTGACAGATGGTCTCTTCACCGTGGGAGCAGCGACGGAGCCTTACACCCTGGGCGACGTGGATGGGGACGGCGTGATCCGCGCCGCCGATGCCGCCCTTGCCTTGCGCCTGGCCACCGGTTTCCGGACACCCACTTCACGTGAGCTGCGCGCCGGTGATGTCAATGGCAACGGCGTCCTCGATAGCGCCGACGCCAGCATGATCCTCTACTATGCGGCGAGGCTCGCCTGGCCGGTTCCCATCGCGCTCGAGAGCGCCAGCGGCATTCAAGTGACTTCCAACGTGCGTCTCAGCAGCATCCAGGCGCAGCAAGGGGCGAATGTCCTCATCACCCTCGGTGCGGATAGTCTGAGCCAGATCGCCGGCGGTCTCTTTGGGATCACCTATGACACGCGCGTGGTCGAGAGTGTGGTGAACGTCACCAAGACCGGTCTCGCCACCAACTTCAGCGTGGCCTTCCGCGACAGCGGCAGCGGCCTGCTCACCATCGCCCTGGGTGATGATGAGGAGATCAGCGGCAGCGGCAACCTGGTGATCATCGAATTCAAGCTGCGCAGCAATGCAACCGTGGGCGCCTCGCCGCTGACATTGGGCAGCGCCCGTTTGAACGACCACTACGGTCGCGACTTCATTACCAGCTTTGCCAGCAACAATCTCACACGGCAGAGCGGCACGATTACCGTGGCGCCGGCGTCAGTCAGCGGCAAGGTTTATCTGCCACTGATGAGACGGAGATAATGACCTGACAGGGTGGACGGCAGCACTCCCGGCTGCCGTCCACGCTCAGTTTGGCCCCCTCTGCCAGCGTTCTCTCCCCATTCATATCAAGGCTGTCAAATGACCCTGGCGTTGAGCAAGATCATCATCATTCATGCCCCGGCGGACGCCATTTGGCAAGTGATCCGCGACTTTGGCGCCTCCTGCCGCTATCTCCCAATGGTTGTCAACTGCGCGGTGGCGGGCGCAGGAGTAGGTGCGCTGCGCACGCTGACCAGCGCCGATGGCAGCACGATTGTCGAGCGCCTGGAAACACTGGACGAGACCGCCCTGCGGTTGAGCTATGCCTTGCTGACCGACACCCCCTTTGGCGACTGCCTGACGAGCATGGCCGTGCGTGATTTGGGTCCGAACCAGGCCGAGCTGACGTGGTCGGTGACCTTCCAGCCCGATGGACTGCCGGCGGATGAAGCCCTGGCGCTGCTCGAAGGCGCACTGACAGAGAACTGCCTCGCGCTGAAGCAGATCATGGATCGTTTGCCTGTGCTTGTCGCGCGTGGTAAAATCTAGTCCGTGCTGTGTCTAATACACACGAGGGCCTAGATCATGTTCGTAGAAGGAAAGAGCCTGCCTGTGTTTGAACCTGCCAATCCAATCCACGTGTACCTTGAGATTGGGCAGAAGGTCATCTTTGCCGGCGCGCTGGCGTGGCCGGGCTGGTGTCGGTTGGGCCGTGATGAGCGCGCGGCGCTGCAAGCGCTGTGCGATTACGGCCCGCGCTACGCGCGTGTTCTACACGCCGCGCAGGTTGAGTTTCAGCCGCCGGCCGACCCGTCGGGGTTCGTGGTGATCGAACGGCTGATCGGCAATGCCACCACCGATTTTGGTGCGCCCAACATCCCTCCTTCCGACGACGCCCGTCCATTCACCACGACTGATGTTCAAAACGCCCAGGCCCTTCTGCGGGCCTGCTGGTCTGCCTTCGACGCTGTGCTGCAGGATGCCGCGGGCAAGACCCTGCGCAAAGGTCCGCGCGGCGGTGGTCGCGACCTGGAAACGATGGTCAAACACGTGCTGGACGCGGACGCGGCCTATCTTGGCCGGCTGGCCTGGAAGACCAAGCGCAGCGAAGCGGCCGATCCAGGCACAGAGCTGGATCGCACCCGCCGGGCAATCCTGGCCGCGCTGGCCGCGGCGGGGCGGGGCGAAATCCCGGCGCAAGGCCCGCGCGGGGGCGCCCTCTGGGCGCCGGCCACCTTCGTGCGCCGCGTAGCCTGGCATCTGCTCGATCATCTCTGGGAGATCGAGGATCGCGCCGAAACTCCTTAGTTCATGGAGATGGAATCCATAAATTCTGCTAAATTTGTGGGGTCGAGCTCCATAAATTTTGCCAAATTTGTGGAGTTGAACTATCATGGGCGCCATGATAGCACGCGCATATGAACCGCTCGATCGTTTCTTGCAGCCGAACAAGGTGTTGCTCATCTACGGACCTCGTCGCGCCGGCAAAACGACGCTGCTTCGCAATTTTCTCAATCAGACCACGCTTCGCTACAAGCTCGACTCTGGCGACAATATCCGCACGCAGCAGCTCCTCAGTTCACAGGACTTCAGTCAGATCTTGGCCTACGTCGAAGGCTATGAGCTGTTAGCCATTGATGAAGCCCAGGGAATTCCCAACATCGGGATGGCCCTCAAGATCATCGTGGACCAGGCGCCGGGTATCCGGGTGCTGGCAACCGGATCATCCTCGTTCGAACTGGCCGGCCAGGTGGGCGAGCCGCTCACCGGGCGCAAACACACCCTGACGCTGTATCCCGTTTCGCAAGCTGAGCTGCTGCATTCACAGGTCAACCGCTTCGAGCTGCGCCAGCGCCTGGAGGACTACCTGGTCTATGGCAGCTATCCGGAAGTGATCGTGGCTCCCACAGACAATGCCAGAATCGAGGTCATCACCGAAATCGCCAACTCCTATCTGCTGAAGGATATCCTGGCGTGGGACCGGTTCAAAAGCTCGCGCACGCTGCTGAGCCTGCTCAAGCTGTTGGCTTTTCAAGTGGGGCAGGAAGTGTCACTCAATGAACTCGCGACGCAGCTCAGTGTGGATGTCCGCACGGTGCAACGTTACCTCGACCTGCTGGAGAAAGCGTTCGTCATCATACGCGTGGGTGGTTTCAGTCGCAACCTGCGCGGCGAAGTGACGAGCAAGGCAAAGTATTATTTCTTCGACAACGGCATCCGTAACGCCCTCATCGCCCAGTTCAACCGCCTCGATCAACGCAACGATGTGGGGCAGTTGTGGGAAAACTTTGTTTTTGTCGAACGCATGAAACACCGCACCTACGCCGCGATTTACGCAAATATCTACTTCTGGCGCACGTATGACCAGCAGGAGATTGACCTGGTGGAGGAACGCGACGGCAAACTGTTCGGCTACGAATGCAAATGGTCGCCCAAGCGGGTGGGACCAGCGCCGCGCAACTGGACGGCGACCTATCCGGAGGCGGAATTCGCGGTCATCACACCGGAAAACTACCTTGATTTCGTGTTGTGACCACTGCGGCTGTTCCCACAACCGGATGCGGTTGGTGAAAATGCAGCCGCAGCGGTCAACAACACCTTTCCGCTATCCTCCCAACCACCCCGGTGCGTAGTCGAAATTCACCTCATTGTGGGTCAGCAGCACCAGTCCGCTGCCGTCAGGCTGGACGCGCAAGATTTCGCTGTAGCCATTGCCGGGCCGGTAGCCGCTGAAGACGATGGCGTCGCCCTCGAAGCCCCAGGCGGGTGAGCCTGGTCCCAGCAACTGCGGCACGAGCAGGCTGATGTCTGTCCCATCGGGCCTCATCGTGTAGAGCGCCTGCCCCTGCGGCCGGCTGCCCCAGAATACGATGCGACCGAACGAAGGCTCCCAGCTTGGATCGCTGTCGCCGCCGGAGTTGACCGTCAGGCGCTGGGCGTTGCTGCCGTCGGCGTGCATGACGAAGATCTCGCCGTTGGGCGTATACAGGTCGGAGGTGTAGACGATGCGGTCGCTGTCGAACGACCAATTCGGCTGCATCTCGTGGGTGGTGTTATTCGTCACCTTGCTGATGGTGTGCGTGGTCAGATCGAAGATGTAGATATCCCAGTCGCCATCGCGGTCCGACTCGAAGGCGATCTTTTGGCTGTCGGGCGACCAGGCTGGGTTGCGGTGGTTGAATGGCCCCTCGGTTAGCATCGTGGCCGCGCGACCGTCGCGGCTCATCACCCAGATCTGACTGGTCGCCGGGCTGCCGGCGTCATGACGCTCGTAGGCGATCCAGCGGCCGTCGCGCGAGCCGGCCGGCGCGGTCTCGAAGGCGTCCGCGGTGAAGGTCAGGCGCACCTGGTTGCGGCCGTCGGGCCACATGCGATAGATCTCGCTGTTGCCGTCCCGATCGCTGGCGAACACCACCTGCGGCTGCCCGTCGTCCTGAATTACCGTCAGCGCGTCGCTCTCCTGACTGGTCACGAACACCCTGGTCAGCATCGGATCGGAGGCGATCCCCTCATCCGCACCGGCCGGCACGGGGATGCTGGTGATCAACGACCAGTTCAAGGTATCGTAGATTTTCACCTCGTCGCCGCAGGCCACGAACAGGTGCCCGGTCCGCGGGTTGACCAGCAGGACGTAAGGCTCTTTGCCCACGTCAATGACGCCCACGATCTGATCCAGGTAGACGTCAATCACGGTCACCGTGTGCGCCGGCCCGCGGTTGGCGACGTACAGCCGCCGGCTGGCGGGGTCATAGGAGATGCCGTACGGCGCTGGCACGTTGTCCCAGTGGCCCAGCACGCTGGTCCCGCGCAGGTGATACACCTGGTTCGAGCCGTGGGCCGTCAGGAACACTTCATCTCCCCCGGGATCGCTGGCGAACATGGCCGGTTCGTGGCCGACGCCGCTGAGCGTCTGCACCACAGCCAGCGTGGCCGGGTCGAACACGGTCACCGTGTCGCTGCCGTAGTTGGCGATGTAGCCATAGCTGCCCGCGATGACCACGCCATCAGGCATGGATCCGGTTGGGATCGTGCCGACCACAGCGCCCAAGACGGGGTCCACCACCGTGGCATTGCTCGTCTGCCGGTTGGCGACCACCACGCGGCCGCTGGACGGGATGAGCGCCACGCCGTTAGGCCCCTGCGTGGCTGACCCTAAGTCAATCTGCGCTTGCAGGCTCAGGTACTCGTTGACCACCCCTAGCGTGTGACCGCTGTGGTCTATGCCGTGGAACGCCACGTAGACGCGAGTGTCCATGTAGACGCTATCGTGCGAGGCGTTGACCGCCACGCCGTGCGGCCGGCTGCCGACCGGCAGGTTCAACCGCCCGGCCCAGTAGGGTGTCCTCACGACACCGGGCGCGGCCGTCGGGATAGCCGTGCGCGTCGCCGTCGGAGTAGGGCTTGCCCCTGCCCCCGTCGGCGTCGGGGTCGCCGTGTGTGTCGCTGTGCGCGTCGGCGTCGCGGATGGCGTCGCATTTTGCGGGCAGATATTCAGCGAAGCGTCGTCAATGATCGTGCGACTGATGCCGCCCGTGCCGTTGTTGTAGGTGCCGAACTGCAAGCGCAGCGTCTGGCCCGCGTACGGAGTCAGGTCAAGGGACGTGGCCTCACGCCAGGTTGGGTTGTTGATCCGCTCGGTCAACAGCCAGACGAGGCTGCCGTCGCTGCGGATGGCGAGGACATAGAAGAAATCGGCGCCCAGCGGCGCCAACGGGCGATCGCTGGCGTCGCGGTTGAGAAGCTGCCGAAGTTCCGCCTCGCTGCGTGGCAGCATCTTCGGATCGGGCGGCGCGGCCGTTGCCTGGCCGCTGGCGCCGTCACCCCACACGTTGATGCGCCAGAAGCGCACCTCTGACCTCCCTAAGCCCGCCACGACCACGGCCTGTTCGACGGGTGAGTAACTCGCTACGTTCGCGCCACCCTGTGCGATGCCCGTGCGCATGGCGCGATCACCGCTGTGGACCGGCGCGTTGACATAGGCGGCCAGCACCGGATTGGTGCGGATGACCCACGCCTCGTTGGTCTCGAAGCCGCCGTTCACCAGCATGTTCGAGCAGTCGGAGGGTGTCGGCGTGGGAGTCGGCGTCGGGCTGGCGCCGGCCGGTGGCGTCGGTGTGGGCGTGGCGTAGCCGAAGTAGAGGTAGAACGCGCCGTCGGGGCTGTTCAGCCACACGCCGTTGCTGCCATCGGCCAGCAGCCCATCCACCGGCTGGTTGTCCCAGCTATAGCCACTGATCTTTTGCCATGTCTGGCCGTAGTTGAAGCCCTCGTACAGCCCGGCCGCCGTGCCCACGTACAATCGGCTGGGATCGTCCAGGCGATTGATGATCTCTAGCAGGCCGTAGGTTTCTCGACCTGGCGCCCAGAGTACGTTCTCCGGCCCCCCTCGCCGTGTCCCTGGCCCCCATGTGCGGGCGACCATGCCGCCCCCCTGTGCCGCTGGCGTAGACCGTGGTCCAGCCGACAACCGCACAAAGGGCGCAGTCGGGTCCTGGGCTGCCAGGTGGCCCCCCCCGCGCACCGCCATCGCGCCGGCTGATTCTGTGACGTTGGTCGGGGGCCCCGCCGGTTAGCCGCCCCCCGCGCCGTGGGTGTCGGCGATCTGGCGGCCGTTGACGTGGTGGTTGCTGGGGGCGCGCACTCCGGGTCAGGTGACGAGGCGCCGCCCCCCAGCCGGCCCCGCCGCCCGGTTGCGGCCCCTGAACGCCGAGGCCAGGCCGGTGTTTACATAATAGCCCATGAGGGCGCGCCCGCGTCCCAGGTGCGCCAGCGTGGGGTCTCCGGCAATGATGGGGATGGCCCCCCCCCCCCCCGGCCCCCGGGGCCCCCCCCCGTGTGTTGGAACTCCCTGGCCCTGGCGTTGGGCGGAACAGCCCGCCACCCGGTAGCTGGGTGGCGTGCCATGCCCAGGCCAGCTCGGCCTACGGCTGCCGGCACGCCTTGCGGCGCCTGCTGCCAGGTCTCACCGCGATCGGTGCTGACCAGCAGCAGTTGGCTGTTGGTCAGGGCATACACTGGGCCTGGCTCGCCGGGTGCCACAATCAGCTCGCGCACAATGGCGGGGAAGATAGCGCCGGTCGGGGTGGGCGTGGGGGTGCGTGAAGGGGTGGCGGTGGCCGTTGCCGTATGTTGCACGGTCGGCGTCGGCGTAGCCGTCGGCGGAACCGCGGGCACGCTGTACTGAAACAGGGGCAGGTAAAGCCAGAACGTCCGAGGCTCAACTGGTCGGCCACCGGGGGGAGGTGTCAGAATGAACCAGGGATCCTGGACAGGGGCAATGCGCCCCAGACTCGCCGAGGCCACGCTCGCAAGCACGAACAGGGCCAACAGCGCGCCGCCGATGAGCATCAGTGTTTTGGATCTCATGCTATCCTCCTGCGCAAGGGGAATCGCTGCCACCCGTTGCCCAGCCAGGTGCTGGCAACCCGGCAGCGGGCACGACGACCTGGCCGGTGCCAGAGTCGCCTGTTTTCCCATTGTGATGACGCAGGCCGTCTGCAGGAGATGTGCTGACCTCATGACCAGACGTCCGCCGGCGCGCGGCAGCGTGGTTCTGGCACAAGCAGAGGCTGCCGTGCGCAGAAGTGAACCCTGAGCGGCACAACTGGCCCATCCGTTATCTGCCTCCCCCGGCCATTTGGGCCACTGATACCCCGATGTTATAATCACGTTACGCCGCTCTGGTTGTATCAGGCGGTGACTCTGAACCTGTTGTTGCGAGAATGAGTCCTATGCGTATCAAACCTACTGTGAATCACCGCCGCGCCTGGGGTCTACCCTGGCTGCTGATTGCGATCCTGCTGCTGACCAGCTGCGGCCAGCCCACCCCCGCGCCTTCACCCACGCCAACGAAGACGCCGAAGGCGCCCGCGGCCCAGGCCACCGACGCGCCCAAAGCCGTCCCGCCGACCGATACGCCGGCGCCGCCGGCAACGGACACCCCGGCGCCGCCCACCGACACCCCCGCCCCAACTGACACGCCTACGCCGGCGCCGCTGCCCGGCAATTATCTCGATCCGGCCAAAGACCCCAACCTGGCGCCTTTCACCGGCCTGCCGCTGACCGACGCGACCGTGCGTGACCGGCGGCCCCTGGCGATCAAGGTGGCGAACACCGAAAACGTGCGGCCGCAGGACGGGCTGAGCAAGGCGGATGTGGTGATCGAGCAGCGCGTCGAGTACAACCTCACCCGGTTCACGGTGATTTACTACAGCCAGGGCGCGGAGCGCGTCGGCTCGATTCGCAGCGCGCGCTTGCCTGATCTGGAATGGCCGGCGGTGTTCGACGCGGTGCTCTGCTTCTCCGGCGGCGTCGAGCCGGTGCGCCAGAAGCTCTACGCCTCCGATTTTGCCGACCGCATCCTGGAACAGGCGCGTAACGGCAGCGCCTACTTCCGCGACCCCAACATCGCGGTGCCCAACAACCTGTTTGCCAGCACCACCACCCTGTGGAACGTGACCGCGGCCCGCGGTTGGGACAAGCGGCCGCAGCCGGCGTTGGGCTGGGTTTTCAGCGCCAACCCGCCGGCCAACGGCCGCAGTGTGACCAGTATCAAGATTCCCTATCCCACCGGCACTGACCGCGTGGAGTGGCGCTACGACGCGGGCAGCGGTCGCTGGCTGCGCTGGCAGGGCGGCGTGGCGCAAAATGATGCCAGCATCGGCGCGCAGTTGAGCAGCGCGAACGTCGTGGTGATGGCGGCCAATCATGTGCCCACCCTGATCCTGGAGCACGACACCGTGGATCGCGGCGTCAACCGCTCGATCGAAATCCAGGTGTGGGGCGAAGGCCCGGTGACCGTCTATCGCGATGGCCAGGCCTACCAGGGCAAGTGGATTCGCGGCGGCCGTCAGGACCCGCTGCGCTTTGTGGATGGCAATGGCAATCTGATCCCACTCAAGCCGGGGAACACCTGGATGCAACTCGTGCCGCTCGATATGACGGTGACGGCGCAGTAAGTACAAAGTACAAAGTACAAAGTACAAAGTGCAGAGTATCCTTCGCCCTGTTGAGTGAGAACGCCTTCGTGCGCAATGAATAGCGGGTGGTGAAAGAGGAGAGAGAACGGAGAACGGAGAACGGAGATCGGAGAACGGAGAACGGAGAACGGAGAACGGAGAACGGAGAACGGAGAACGGAGAACGGAGAACGGAGATCGGGTGGTGAGGGTGTTGATTGGAAGAAGGTTGATTGAGGAAGAAGGTTGACTTGGGGAAGAGGGAGGAAGGTGAGGATGCGACGGCTTTGGGGTGTAGCGCGGGTGTTGATGGGGGTGGTGGTTTTGTTGACGGGCTTGCTAAGCCCGGCGGCGGCGAGTCCGGCGCCGGCGGGAACGACGCCGGCCGATGGTGCAGTTGCGCCGTTTACCGGGCTGCCGGTGCGCGATTCAAAAATTCTGACGCGGCGGCCGCTGGCGATCAAGGTGGCTAATACGGTGAATGTGCGGCCGCAAGGCGGTTTGAGCAAGGCCGATGTGGTGATCGAGCACCGCGTCGAGTACAATCTGACGCGCATGACGGCCATCTTTCACAGCCAGGGCGCGGAGCGCGTCGGTTCGATCCGCAGCGCACGCCTGCCTGACATGGAATGGCCGGTGATTTTTGATGCTGTGCTCTGCTTCTCCGGCGCGTCCACCGAAGTGCGCAAGATGCTGTACGAATCGGACTTCAAGGAGCGGCTTTTGGAGCAGGCGCTCAACGGCCCGGCCTATTTCCGCGATCCCAAGCGCGCGGTGCCACACAATTTGTATGCCAGCACGACCACGTTGTGGAATGTGGCGCAGAAGCGCGGTTGGAACAAAGCGCCTGAGCCGAAACTCGGCTGGACGTTCGACGCGGCCGCGCCAGCCGGCGGCAGCGCGGCGTCCAACCTCAAGATTCCCTATCCCACCCGCAGCGACCGCGTCGAATGGCGCTACGATTCCAAGGCGGGCCGTTGGCTGCGCTGGCAGGGCGGCGCCATCCACAAGGACGCCGGGACGAACACGCAGTTGAGCGCGGCCAATGTCGTGGTGCTCACGGCCGTGCATGTGGCGACGCCCATTTTGGAGCACGGCACGGTGGATGTGGGCATCAATCGTTCGATTGAGATTCAGGTGTGGGGCGAGGGCGTGTTGACTGTCTACCGCGACGGCAAGGCCTACCCCGGCAAGTGGGTGCGGCCAGAGCGCCAATCGCCTTTGACCTTCCTGGATGCTAACGGCCAGGTCATTCCGCTCAAGCCGGGCAACACCTGGATGCAACTCGTGCCGCCCGATATGACAGTGACGGCGTCCTGAAACTGCCAGCCTACGGAGAGTCCATGCCTGACGACATTCACAGCACCCCTATTCCCGACCTGAATACGCTTGCCCCGGCCATGCGCGCGTACATCGAGATGTTGCAGGCCGAAAATCGCAGCCTGCGCACGGAGTTGGAACAGACCAGGGGCGTGCGCCGCGTGGAACGAGCGGCCGCGCCGCGGGTCAGCGCTCCCCGGCCGTCCGCGGCCGAGCCGGAGCCGCTCAATCTGCCGGCCATCCAGTATTCGCCCGCTACGATGCTCATCAGCATCAGCGGCCAGGGCATGGTCAAGCGCACGCCGCTCAACGCGTATGGCAAACAGCGCCGGGGCGGTATGGGCGTTTACGACATCAAGCTGAAGGACGATGACGCGCCCGCCTTTCTCCTGATTGCGTTGGAAAGCGAGACGCTGCTGGTGGTCACCAGTCGCTGCCGCGCGTACCGCGTACCGGTGAGCAGCCTGCACCTGGGCGAGGTGCGTGACCGGGGCGATGGCCTGGCCGAACGCCTGCGCCTGACTGAGGGCGAGAAGATCAGCGCAGTGCTGGCCGTCAACGATGCCAATGAAAACGATCGCCCCTGGGTGCTGCTGGGCACGGCCACAGGCGCTGTGCGCCGCATGCGCCGCAACTTCGTCGGCCCCAATCTGGCCGATGGCACCATTCTGTATGAGCCCAAGGATGGCGGCCCGCCGACGGTGATGTGTCTGAGCCGCGGCGATGGCGATCTTTTCCTGGCGAGCAACACCGGCCTGGGCATCCGTTTCGAGGAGAAACTGGTGTCGCACCGAGGCACCCGCGGCATCAGGCTGACGCCGCAGGAGCGCCTGGTGGGCATGGCGCCGCTGCCCGCTGACGGCAGCGTGCTCCTGGTGAGCGCGGATGGACAGGGGGTGTTCCGGCCGATGGAGAGTTTTGCCGCCAGCAAATCCGCAGGCGGGCAAGGCAAGATCGCCATCAAGACCGAATCCCTGGTGGCCGCGCTGCCGGTCCGCGCCGCGGATGAGATGTTGTGCATCAGCGCGTTTGCCAAGCTGATCCGCTTCGACGCGGCCGAGGTGCCGCCCCGCACCAGCGTGGCGCAGGGAGTCAATGTGATGGAACTGCGCGGCGACCGCGTCACGGCGGTCACGGTCTGTACGCCGCCGGGCTAACGAATCAAGGAGAATCAACATGGGAGAGATCAACATTGTCCAGGCTGTGGAGGAGTTTGCACGCGTTACCCAGGGCGCTGCGGCCGCCGACCTGGAACGTCCCTGGGTGTGGGGTGCATACGACGAGGAAGGTGTGCGCTTTGCCTTCTTTCGCACCTACGAGGAACTGCGAGAGCTGGAAGTGCGCCTGTTGACGGCCCGCGTCGCCGCCGGCTGCGCGCCGACGGCCGGTCAGCGCATCCTGGCGCTCTACCACCTGGCGCATCGTGATCTGCAGGCCGCGCTGCTGGGTGTGTCGCCGGCCCTGGCCGCCCAGGCGCCTGCAGCGGGCGAATGGTCCGTGCAGCAAACCCTGGCCCACATGACCAAGGCCACGATCGGTTTCTACGCGGTGGTGCGCGGCGCGCTGGACAGCCGGCGCGGCGGCGTCGCAGAGCCGCCGGACATGACCGATGAGCTTTGGCAGTCCACGGCTGGCGTCAGCTTCGAGGCGCTGAACGCGCAGCTCGAAGGCGAGTTTACGGATCTTTTGGCTTTCGACGCCGCTTGGCACGATCGCGTCCTGGCCGAATTGGCCGACGTGACAGAAGATGAATTGGCCTGGCCCGCGCGCTACTGGGAAGGGTACGACATGCCGCTGCGCTTTCGCCTGCATCGCTTCGACGCGCATCTGCGCCAGCACACCATCCAGGTGGACAAGACGCTGCTGGCGCTCGGCCACGAACTCACGGAAGCCCGGCGCCTGCTGCGCTTGATCTACGCCGCGCTGGCCGAGGTCGAAGGCGCGTTGATCGGCGCGCCGGCTGCTGTGGGCCTCGATCTGCGCCGTCAGACCGCCGCCGCTATTGCCGGCCGTACTCATGAGATCGCCGCCATCCTGAAGTCATAGACGACAGGAATTCCAAATGTGAACGGAATGGCTGCCCGTAAATGGGCCTGCGCTCCTCGTTTGGGCGGTTTTGGCCCAAGATCCCCGAGATAGGTGGGCAGCAAGAGGGATTGTGGGCGTTGGAAAGCTACATTTGGAAATGCGGCGCCCCGTAGGGGCGCCTTGACTTGAGCGAGCGATGCCCCCCCCCACACCCGTCGTCCCGTAGGGACGCCCTGACCTTAGCGATGCCCCCCACACCCGTCGTCCCGTAGGGACGCCCTGACCTTAGCGATGCCCCCCACACCCGTCGTCCCGTAGGGACGATTGAATGAGGCCGCCCCGAGCGCAATCCGTCGCCATACCACGACCGCGGGGGATGGATTCAACCGTCCCTACGGGACGGATACGGCTCGTGCGATGATGGCTAAGGTCAGGTGTCCCTACGGGACGCGTCGCGCCCACCAGGACGGCCTGGCGCTGGCCAGTCACATGGATGGCTACATTTGGAACTGCTGCATAGACGACGAGCAATGACATCTGCTTGATCCTGCATCGAGGCAATTTGAGCGGGCAGTAGCGCGATTTCCGGCAGCGCCAGGTACTTGCTCAAGTGTCCCCAGTAGAAGTTGCCCAGGTCATGCGGCCAGGCGGCGGCGTACTGCGCCGCGTACTGCTGCACCAGGCTGCGCACCCGTTCGTCTGCCATCTGCCCCTGCGGCGTCAGCGGCTCGGTACACTGCATCTGCACGTGACCGGACAGGCTCAGCGTCACGAAGACAGGAATCACGGCCGCGCCGCTGCGCACGGCCAGCTCGGCAAAACCGACGCCAAACGGCCGTTGGCGACCGTAGAAGGGCAGCGTGAGCGCCTGACTGACCTGGTAGCCATCCGCCGCGATGCTCAGCACGCCGCCGCGGTTCAGGGTTTGCAGGCCCACCACCATCTGCGCGGCCAACCCCACCTTTTCATCCACCCGCTGGCTCTCATCATCCACCAGGAAACGGCCTTTGTAGCGGTGCAGGCCGAGCAGATCGAGCTTGGCGCCTCCGCGGCCCACGATCATCAAGTCGTCCACACCCTGGCGGGCCAGGATCAACAGGGAGAGTGTGCTGAGGGCGGCATGGCGATTGAGGATGATGACGCCGCGGCCCTGCGCTTGGGCCGCGGCCAAAATCTCCAGGCCCTGCACCTGCACGTACGCGTCGAAGACCGCCGGCGTGGCCTGGGCCAGCGCGGCCAGGCGCCAGGCATGCCACAGGTTGGAGCAAAGGCTCAAGCGGATCACCGCCTTCGCCGCGACCGGCTGATCGAGCAGCGCCAGGCAGCGGCGCAGCAGGGCCACCTGCGGCTGGAACGCGCGCTGCTGCAGCCAGGTCTGGCCGCTCAACCAGGCCAGAAGCCGGGCGCCGGTCGCGTAGGGCAGCCGGCTGCCCACGGCCTGCGGTCCGCCGCGCATGAGCGCCTGCGCCAGCGCGCTGATCTTCTGGCGGGTGGACAGATCAGGCCGGGCCAGGATGGTATGCACGCGCGGCCGCGGCGGCGTAGAAAGGGCGGTTTTCTCCAAAACTGGCTTAGCCGCGGGCGGCTCGCCAGGCTCTGCGCTCACCAGCGCCTGGGCCATGCCGGCCACGCTGGGCGCCTGCAGGAGCGTCTGCGCAGGCACGGTGCGTTGCAGATGTTCCTCGATCAGCACGTGCAGCTCCACCAGGGCCAGGGAATCGCCGCCCAGGTCGAAGAAACTGGTGTTGCGATCGGGCACGGCCGCGCCCAGGACGGCCTGGAAAAGCTCCTGCAGCGTCAGCTCCACCGCTGCGCGTGACAGATCCGCGGCCGCGGCCGTGGGCGGCGGCGCGGTCCATGCGGCCACGGTCTCCAGCGCGCCGTCGAGGTACAGGCGGCGGGTGGTCTGGTGCTGCACCTTGCCACTGCTCGTCTTGGGCAGGCTGAGCGGGGCGATCAGGGCGATACTGTAGGCCAGGATGCCGTGCTGCCGCGCCACGGCCAGGCGAATGGCGCGCACGATTTCATCGGCCTGATCCTGGCGCTTGCGGAACTCGCGACGCAGCTCTTGCACGATCACCAGGCGCTCCTGGCCGGCGACGGTGACGCCAAAGGCCGCACAGCTATCGGTTTGCAGGGCCGCGTGACTGGCCGCGACGGTCAGCTCGATGTCCTGCGGGTAGAAGTTGCGCCCCTGGACGATGATGAGGTCTTTGATGCGTCCCAGGATCATCAGCTCACCTGCATGCCAGAAGCCCAGGTCGCCCGTGCGCAGGAAGGGGCCGGCGCCGCTGTCGGCCAGGGTGGCGCCAAAGGTGTGCTGCGTCTCGTCCGGGCGATTCCAGTAGCCTGCGGCCACGCTGGGGCTGCGGAACCAGATTTCGCCGATCGTGTCGGGGCCGCAGAGGATGCGCTGTTCAGGCTGGGCGATGACCAGTTCCACGTCAGGGGCACTCAGCGGACGTCCACAGCCCACCAGGGCGTAGCCATCCACGCCCGTGGCCGGGCGCACCTGCTGCTGCTCCAGGCCGCGCGGGTCGAAGGTGAAGATGGACGGCGCCGTCGCTTTGCGGCTGCCCGCCACGAACAGGGTCGCTTCGGCCAGCCCGTAGGCGTGATAGAAGTTCTGCGGCCGAAAGCCGCACGGCTCGAACGCGGCGTCGAAGCGGGCCAACGTTTCGGCGCGCACCGGTTCTGCGCTGTTGACCGCCACCTGCCAACTGCTGAGATCGAGGCCGGCCTTTTGCGCGGGCGTGATCTTTTGTGCGCACAGGTCGTAGGCGAAGTTGGGCGCGGCGCTAGTGTGCCCGCGGAAGCGGCTGATGGCCTGCAGCCAGCGCACCGGATTTTGCAGAAAATCGGTGGGCGAAAGCAGGACGCAGGGCGCGCCGATGAAGATCGCTTGCAGGGCCATGCCGATCAGGCCGCCGTCGTGCTGCAGCGGCATCCAGTTGACGACGACCGTCGTTTCATCCTGCTCCCAGACGCTTTGCAGGCAGCGGGCATTCGCCAGGATGCTGCTGTGCGGGATCATCACGCCTTTGGGGTCGGTGGTGGAGCCGGAGGTGTACTGCAAGAAAGCGATCGTCTGCGGGGTGAGCGGGCGCGGCTGCCAGGGCGGCCCTGGTTCGGCCAACGCCTGCTGGAGGTCCAGCCAGTGCAGCGCGGCCAGGCCGGGCGTCTGGCCGATGCGGCGATCGAGAGTGGCGATGACCTCGGGCGCGGCCAGGGCCACGGTCGCGCCCGCGTCCTGCACGATCCATGACAGGCGCGTGGCCGGCCGTCCCGCGCGCTGCAGGGCCGGCGGGTGCGCGGGCACGGCGATCATGCCCGCGTACAGGCAGCCCAAGAAGGCCGCCATGAACGCCAGGTCCGACGGGAAGGGGACGAGCACGCGGTCGCCTGGTTTGGCCACGCGCTGCAGCGCCGCGGCAATCTGACGTGCCTGCTGGTCCAGTTGACCGTAGGTCAGGCGCTGTTCCTCTGTCTCGCCATCGGTCAGGTAGATGTAGGCGGGGCGGTCCGACTGCTGACTGGCGCGCCAGCGCAGCACATCAACCAGGGTGTCGGCCTCAGGCGCTGTCATCACTCGGCCAGACTTTTCTTGTCAATTTTGCCGGTGGGGCTTTTCGGCAGGCTGGCGAGGAATTCGATCAGACGCGGGCATTTGTACTCGGCCAACTGTGATTCGCAGTAGGCGATCAGCTCGCGCACGCTGGCCTCGGCGCCGGGCTTGAGTACGATGAAGGCTTTCAGACGCTCATCCAGGTTTTTGCGCTGCAGGCCGATGACGGCGACTTCGGCTACGGCCGGATGGGCCTGCAGCACCCGTTCAACTTCGGCCGGGAAGACCGAATAGCCGCTGACCTTGACCATCTCGCGCAGGCGGTCCACGATGAACAGATAGCCGTTGGCGTCCAGGTAGCCGGCGTCCCCGGTGTGGAACCAATCGCCGCGCAGGGCTTCGGCGTTGGCTTCTGGCCGATTCTGATAGCCACTGAAAACCTGCGGCCCGCGCACGATAATTTCACCAGCGCTGCCCGGCGGCATGTCGGCGTCCGTCTCATCCACGATGCGCAGGGAGGTGCCCCACACCGGCTTGCCCACCGAGCCGGGCGGCGCGCTGCGCATCAGGGCCGCGTTGGCAAAGGTCAGGGGCACCGCCTCGGTCATGCCGTAACCGGTGATGACTTCAACCTGGAAGCGAGCCTTGAACTGCGCCATGACTTCGGAAGAAATGGTGGCGCCGCCGAACATCACCTTGCGCAGGGAGCTGAGATCGAAGGCGGCCACTTGCGGAGAGTGGAGCAGCAGGTTGGCCAGCATGGGCACACCCGCGAAGTAGGTCACGCGGTCGCGCTGGATGTTGGCGGCCAGGGTGGCGATGTCAATGCGGCCGACCAGGCTCAGCGCGGCGGTGGTGGCGCAGGCCACAAGCAGGATGGTCTGGCCGAAGATGTGCGAGGCCGACGCGGTCATCAGGATGACGTCGCTGGGGCCAAGCTCCCACTGATCGCGCGCGAGCAGTTCGGTGAAGAAGTGCAGGTTGGCATGGCTGAGCATCGCGCCTTTGGGGCGCCCGGTGGTGCCGGAGGTGTAAAGCACGACGGCTACGTCCTGCGGTTGGGTGACCGCGGTCGTGAAGTCGCTGCTGGCGGCGCTCAGCAGCGGCGCCAGGCGTTGGGCCGCGGGCGGGCAGGCCGTGCTGCCGGGCAGATTGTCGAACAGGAAGTGCTGGCAGGTGCCGGCCGCCTGAAAACCGGCCTGGGCCGCTTCCAGGAAAGGCTCGGCGGCCACGAACGCGCCGGCATGGGAATCGGTCAGATAGTAGGCCACTTCTGGGCCGGGAGACTGCGGGTTGAGGGGTACTGGTACGGCCCCCATCTTGAGCGCGCCGAAGTAACAGGCCATGAACGTGGGTGAATTGCCCAGCAGGAACGCGATGCGTTCGCCGGGTTGAATGCCCAGGTCGGTGAACATGCGAGCCGCGCGGCGCGCGTTTTCTTCGACCTGGCCAAAGGTCACGGGCTGCTGTCCGGTCAACAGAAACGGTTTGTCACCGGCCCGCTGTGCGGCGTCCTCCAGGAACATGGCGGCATTGAGCGTATGCATGGAACGGCCCCTCCTTCGAGAAAAAGTAAGACAAAGTAAGACAATGTAAGAAAACGTAAGAAAACGTAAGAAAATGTAGATCTGCATTTTGGGGACTACCCAGAGTATACTGTGATGGCTGCCTGTCGGCAAGATTGCCAGTAGTGATGGGCGTAATGCTGGCGCGCCCCTCAACCGCTTGGAAGTCCCCTCTGTGGTGTGGTAAAATGACTCACCATGTGGGGGCATGAATGATGAAAAAAGTGGTTGTTTTGGGCGCGGGCATGGTGGGCGGGGCCATGGCGGCCGATCTTTGCACCGAGTACGAGGTCGTGGTGGTGGACGCGGATCGCGGCCGCGGGGAGGCCCTGGTCGGCCGCCATCGCCTGGCCTTTCAACAGGCAGACCTGACGCAGCCGGCGGCCATCGCCGCGGCCGTGGCGCCGGCGGACCTGGTCATCGGCGCAGTGCCTGGCTTCATGGGCTTCCAAGTGCTGGCGGCCGTCATCGCCGCGGGCAAGAACGTCGTGGACATTTCATTTTTCCCTGAAGACCCGTTTGCCCTGGATGAACTGGCGCGCCAGGCCGGGGTCACTGCGGTGGTTGATTGCGGCGTGGCGCCGGGCCTGGGCAATCTCATCCTCGGTTATCACTATGGCCGCATGGCGGTGGATTCGTTCGAGTGCATGGTGGGTGGTTTGCCCAAGGCGCGGCCTTATCCCTGGCAGTACAAAGCGCCCTTTTCGCCCATTGATGTGATCGAGGAGTACACCCGGCCCGCGCGGCTGGTGGTCAACGGCGAGATCGTGGTCAAACCGGCGCTCTCCGATGCAGAACTGGTGACGCTGGCGCCGGTCGGCGAACTCGAAGCCTTCAACACCGACGGGCTGCGCACGCTGCTGCGCACCGTTTCTGTGCCCCACATGCGTGAGAGGACGCTGCGCTATCCCGGCCACATCGAGCTGATTCGCGTGCTGCAGGCGAGCGGTTTCTTCGATGCGACGCCGCGGCGCATTAACGGCGCGGAGGTGCAGCCGCTGGCGGTGACCGCGGCGCTGCTGTTCGAGCAGTGGCGCTTGACGCCCGGCGAGCCGGAGTTCACCATCATGCGGGTGCAGATTCGTGGCCGTGAAAACGATCAGCCCTGCGCCTACAGCTACCATCTGTACGATGAAACCGATCCGGTGAGCGGCACCTCTTCGATGGCCCGCACCACCGGCTACACCTGCACCGGCGTGGCACGCCTGCTCCTGGACGGGACTTTCCGCCGCACCGGCATCTGCCCGCCGGAGTTCGTGGGCGCGGACGCCGATTGTTTCGAGCGCGTCCTGGCGCACCTGGCTGCGCGCGGGGTTCACTGCATGGACATGAAAACGATATAACAGCTATGACTGACGCAACCAAGACCTATTTTCGCCAGGCGGACACCGTCCTGCACTGGTGGTTTCCGGAAGACCCCACCCATCCGCTCTATGCGCATTTTGCCGAACAACTGCGCTGGGTGCTGGCGCAGCAGACGTGGCGCGATCAGCGCGTCCTGGACATCAGCACGGGCAAGGGGCGTTTTGCCGTCAACCTGGCCGCGCGCGGCGCCGATGTGACGGCGCTGGACATTGCGCCGCAGATGCTGGCGCTGGCGCAGCACGCGGCCGATGAGCACGGCGTGGGCGTGCAGTTCCTACAGGCCGATGCCGAGCAACTGCCTTTCCCTGACGCGGCCTTCGATGTGGCGCTCTGCATGGAAGCGATCATGCATGTGCCGCATCCGCAGCGTCTGCTGGATGAGATGGCGCGGGTGACGCGGCCCGGCGGCAAGGTCATCCTGAGCATGACCAACCGCTGGCGCCTGAACGCGTTGGGCGAAGCGCCCGGCGCGCTCTACCGCCGGCTGGGCCTGGCGCAGCAGCCCACCACCCCGCGCTACATGTGGCACTATTCGGCGCCGGAGTTCAAGCACTTTTTCGAGCGGGCCGGACTGACCATCGAACGTCTGCATGGGCAAGGGCTGTTCCAGGCCAACGCCCGTTTGTGGCTCAACAGCGAGGTTTCGCTGCCCATGTTCCCGCGTTGGTTTGCGGATGCTTTCTTTGCCCACGTCGAGCCGTTCCTGCGCGAAACCCCCCTGGCCGCGGTGATGGGCACCGTCATGGCGGTCGCAAGCGTCAAGTGACGCTTGTCCCTACTCCAAAATGTGATACAATAGGCCATCCCCAGACGCGCCAGGAGAACGCCCAATGCAGAACCAACGCCGCTGGCTACCGATCCTGATCCTCATCCTGATCGTTCTGTGTCTTGTGCTCTATTTCCTGCTGCGTCCGCTCCTCCCCATCATTCCGGGGACGGCCACCCGCACCTCCACGCCTACGAGCGTGCGTGACCTGCATACGCCCACCGCCACCGCCACCCGCACGCCCACCGCCACGCCCACGCTGGCGCCCAAGCCGGTGTGGGGGCCGGGTAACTACATCCTGGTGCGTCGCGACGACTATCAGCCGACAACGCCGCTGCCGACGAGTCTTCCTGCCCTGGCCTCTCACATTGATGTCTACTGGGATCAAATCTCGGCCACGGGCAGCACTTTCAACTGGGCCGCTATCGAGGCCAAAGTCAGCCAGATCGCGACCCAGCAGATCACCCTGTCCGACGGGCGCCGGATTTCCCGTCCTGTCTGGCTCACCCTGCCCGTCTTCTGGACGCAGGGCCTTGAGCGCAGCGGCCAGCGCTTCTGCAACAACAACGTTCCCAACTCAGTCAAGGCCCTGGCGCCCGATCATGTCATCCAGATCACGCAGACGCTGGATGACCCGCCGCGCCCACTGACGCCTTACACCGTCAACGTACCGGCCTTCGATGACCCCGATCTGCTGGCGGCCTATCGCACCCTTGTCATGGATGCCGGCCGCCAGTGGAACAACGACCCGCGCATCGCCGGCATCATCATTGCCGGTGGTTACGACAACGAGACGCAGATTGGCGCCAATTGGTGTTACGTCAACGGCGATGACGACAACTTCCCGGTCAGAAAATGGCAAATGACCGCCTTCGTCACCGGGGCCATCCAGGCCTTTCACGACGCCTTCCCCAACAAGCCGGTCTATCTCAACTTCGCGCCGGCGCCCACTGATGAGAGTCGCTGCACGTGGGTCAACTTGATGATGTCCTACAACCCGCGCCACATCGGCGTTGGCTTCAATGGCATGAGCCCGGACGTGCCCCAGTTTGTGGAAAACCCCAGATCCACGCCCCCGCCTGGCATTGACTGTGGCTCGCTCGAGTTGATCAAGCACTACGCTGAGATTTTGCCGACCAAGTTCGAGCCGGTATTGCCATTTCCAAGCGGCAATCAAGCGGACATGCAATGGCGCTACTGGTCCTGGCTGGCCGCACTCAACGCCCGCGCCGACTTTGTGGATGTGCAGGATGCCTGGTTCTGCCCGGCTGATCGTAACAGCGGCGCATGTACCAGCAGCGTCAGCACCCTCAACGCCGTGCAGACGCCCAATCCGACCACGGGCGACGCCGGTTTTCCCGTGCATTTTGGCAACTGGATCGAACGCCAACTCGGCAAGACCGCTGCCACCAATGATCAACTGTGGGTGGCCCTACGTGAGACAGAGTACCCGCTTGGCGGCACCTACTGCGGATCTTTCTGCAGCGGCTGGCCTGGCGACTTCGAACACTACATCAAGGTTATCGCGACCTCACCCGCGTCGGTTCATCTCAGCGCCTACTGCGGCGGCAATTCGTGCAGCACGGCCGGCTTGCCGTCTCCCATCGAATCTGTTTACTCGCGCCACGCCAAGCAGATGCAGTCCACGCGGCTGGGCTTCGACGTGGCGGACACGGTCCACGCCGGGCGCCAACTGGGCAATGTCACCCTGCGCCTGGCCTACGTGGACAGGGACACCAGCGATTTCGACATCGTCTACGCGTCGGACGCGGCCGGCACGCGCCGTCGCCTGACCATCAACCGTCAAGGCACGGGCGCCTGGCGCTGGGCCACCTTCGATGGGTTGGACCTCTTTGCCGGCAATCAGCTCGACAACGGGGCCGACATCCAGCTCGAATACACCGGCTCAGGCATCAAACCGATCCTGCACATGCTCTGGCTCGACCTGCGCAACGTCACCACGGGTGGAGTGACGCCGACCGTCATCATCCCACCGCTGCCCACTAACACCCCCACCGCGCCGACGCCGACGCGCACCCGCACCCCGACGCGCACGCCGACCCCGACGCGTACGCCGACCTGGACTCCCACGGCCACGTCTATGCCGACGAACACGTCGACGCGTACCCAGACCTGGACGCCCACAGCGACGCCGACGCCGACTATCACGCCGACGCGCACCTGGACGCCGACTTCGACGGCTACCCGGACGCCGACTGTGACCGTCACGCCGACGCGCACCTGGACGCCGACTTCGACGGCTACCCGGACGCCGACTGTGACCGTCACGCCGACGCGCACCTGGACGCCGACTTCGACGGCTACCCGGACGCCGACTGTGACCATCACGCCGACGCCTACGCCTACGCGCACCTGGACGCCGACTATCACGCCGACGCGCACCTGGACGCCGACTTCGACGGCTACCCGGACGCCGACTGTGACCATCACGCCGACGCACACCTGGACCCCGACCCCGACCATCACACCGACGCCCACGGCTACCCGGACGCCGACTGTGACCATCACACCTACGCGCACCCGGACGCCGACCCCGACCAACACACCGACGCCGACTGTGACCATCACGCCGACGCGCACCTGGACCCCGACCCCGACCATCACACCGACGCTCACGGCTACCCGGACGCCGACTGTGACCGTCACGCCGACGCCTACGCGCACCCCGACCCCGACCCCGACCATCACACCAACGCCCACGGCTACCCGGACGCGCACACCGACGCCAACCAACACGCCCACGGCCACGAACATGCCGACGCCTACGGACACCCCGACGCCGACTGTGACCATCACGCCGACGCACACCCGGACGCCGACCCCGACCAACACACCGACGCCGACTGTGACCATCACACCAACGCCCACGGCTACCCGGACGCCGACTGTGACCATCACGCCCACGCGCACCTGGACGCCGACCCCGACCAACACACCGACGCCGACTGTGACCATCACGCCGACGCACACCCGGACGCCGACCCCGACCAACACGCCGACGCCGACGCGCACCCCGACCGCGACCAACACGCCGACGCCCACGGCTACCCGGACGCGCACACCGACGCCAACCAACACGCCCACGGCCACGAACACGCCGACGCCTACGGACACTCCGACGCCAACCGATACCCCGATGAACACGGCGACGCCAACGAACACACCGACCGCGACCGACACGCCGACGCCGACTAACACGCCAACGGCTACGGACACCCCGACGCCGACCGACACCCCAACCGTTACGCCGACGGCTACGGACACCCCAACCGCAACCGATACGCCAACGGCTACGGACACCCCGACGCCGACCGATACCCCCCACGGATACCCCGACGCCGACCGACACACCAACGCCGACCGACACGCCGACCGCGACCGACACCCCAACCATTACGCCGACGGCTACGGACACCCCCACCGAAACGCCGACCACGGTGCCCACCGGGGTGGTGATCCTGCAGCAGGGGCGCGCCGGTTACGAGGGCGGCGGCGATGCGGCTATCCGGGCCGACGCACCCACGGCCAATTTCGGCAAAGAACCACTGCTGGCCGTGCAGTCCGGCGGCCGCTCGGCCGTGCTGCTGCGCTTTGACCTGCCCGATCTGCAGGGCTTCGCCGCTGTCTCTAAGGCCACGCTGGAGATTCACGCCCGTCAACGCTCGGCCAGCACGCGCCTCTTCATCGCGGCCTACGAGGTGACGCAGGCCTGGGATCCGGCCACAGTGACCTGGCAGGAGGCGGCCGCGGGCACCGCCTGGGGAACGCCCGGCGGCGACAAACGCCAGGCGCCGGCAGCCACCGGCGTGCTGCTCAGCGACCACATCTGGTACCGCCTGGACATCACGCCGCTCGTGCAGCGTTGGCTCAGCGGGCAGACGCCCAACTTCGGACTGCTGATCCGGGCCACCAGCGATGCCCCGGTGCGTTTCGATCTCGCCAGCAACGAGATCACCACGGGCGCCTTGCAGCCGCGCCTGGTGCTCAACTACCGCCCGGTGACGCCTACGCCGACGGCAACGGATACGGCCACCCCGACGCCGACCGACACGCCTACTCCGACCACCACGGCCACACCCACTCCGACGGCAACGGATACGGCCACCCCGACGCCGACCGCGACCGATACGGCTACGCCAACGCCGACCGATACGGCCACGCCAACGCCAACCGCAACGGATACGGCCACCCCGACGCCGACCGACGCGCCTACTCCGACCGGGACCGACACGGCTACGCCAACGCCGACGGCAACGGATACGGCCACCCCGACGCCGACCGACACGGCGACGCCCACGCCGACCGACACGGCGACGCCCACGCCGACCGACACGGCCACGCCGACCGAGACGACGCCGACCGACACGGTCACGCCGCTACCGATACAGCCATGCCAACCGCTACCGATACAGCCACGCCGACCGCGACCGATACGGCCACGCCGACGCCGACCGCCACGGCTACGCCAACTGCGCTGGCGACGCCCACTCCCACACCCACGGCCACGCCGGGCATCATCACCCTGCCGACGGTCACGCCCACTCCCGGCCCAACCCCTGCGCCGACCGCCCTTGCGCCCGTGGCGACCACCGCGCCCGTCGCCGGGATGCAGGCCAGGATCGAGATCGTGTGGCCGCACAACGGCGCGGCGGTCAGCCAGGCCGATCAAGCCAATGTCACCGCGTATCTGTTTGCGGACGGCAGCCTGAACCCGGTGAGTTGCAGCGCCACGCCCACGGTGCGCCTGTGGATGGCGCAGAACAGTGAGCCAGCGACCTTCGTGGGCCGCGGGGACAAGCGCCTGGCCACCGAGGCCGGTCGCACCTTCCCGGTGTGGGACTTCAACGATGTGGATGTCAGCGCGGCGCGTAACCCGGCCAACACGCTGCACTTTTTTGTGACCGTGGATGAGGAGAGCGCCGCGCACAACGTCTGGTCGCATGGCAGCAGCCCGCTGACCCGCCCGGCCGCGGTGCGGGCGCCAAGCGGGGTGGCGGCCGGACGGCCGTTGGCGCTCGATGCGCGCATCGTCTCGGTGCAGAGCGCCGGCAACCTGCCGGTGGCGCAGGCCACGCGGGGCACGCTGAGCGTCCATCTGTTCGTCGCCAACAGCCTGCAAGCCGTGGTGGGCGACCGCGCCTGGCAGCCTGACGTGCGCCTGCATTGGGCGGTCAACAGCGGCGTGGATCAAGCGCCGCAGGGCATCGCCGGCGCGCCGCGGCCGCTGACGGTCGGCAACGTCACCTTCACCGCCTGGGACTTCGCCGATTTCGACCTCAGCCTGGCGCGCGACCCGGCCAATCAGATTTACTTCTGGGTGGATGTGCCCGGCGTGCCCACCTTCAGCAACGTCTGGGTCTACGGCACAGACACACGCACCTATCATCCCCTGGCCGATGTACCCGCACGCGGCTGCCGCTGACACGCAAAAATCCCTGCGGGCCGTGAGTATCGTCACGGTCCGCAGGGACTGGATTCAAAACGGGGGCAAACGCCCCTGTCTTTTACTGCCGCGCCGTGCGGGACCGCGGAAAGGCCGCGCCCTCGGGGGAGCCTCGGCAGCCTGGTTTCTACGGCTCCAGGTACACGATCGTCAGTTTGGGCCGCTGCGACGGCACGCCCCACAGAGGCGAGGCGAGATTGTACTGCACCTGCGCCTGACCGCTGGCTTCCAGCAGCAGTCCCAGGTTGGATGCAGGCGTCCCCTGCCAGGCGGTCACCAGGCCGGTCACATTCCAGGTAAACCAACGCGCCACCCCATTGACCTCGGCGCTCGCCAGCGCGGGCGTCAGGCGATCGCTGGCGCCCTGCGCACCCGCCAGCTGCCAGGCCGCGGCCGCGCTGGCCCGATTCCAGGTAGCCTCGGCGCTCACCCACGGTCGCAGCAGTTGAAAAACCTCTCCGGTCAGGGCAAATTGGTTCGTACTGCTGTCCGCGTAGAGGGCCAGTGTGGCGCTGACAATCGTACTGCCAACGGGCAGCGCGCCGGCGAGATCGAAGCGCAGGAGCACGCTGGCGATGGCCGGTGCGCGCAGACTGAGCATGGCATCGCTGGCGTAATTGGTGTCCGGGAACCACTGGTTGAGACTGGCGCCGCTGCCGGTCTGGATTGTGACCGTTTGTGGCGCCGTCAGCCGCGG
Source organism: Candidatus Amarolinea dominans (assembly GCA_016719785.1). Taxonomy (NCBI): domain Bacteria; kingdom Bacillati; phylum Chloroflexota; class Caldilineae; order Caldilineales; family Candidatus Amarolineaceae; genus Candidatus Amarolinea; species Candidatus Amarolinea dominans. Next base: position 64,118 of record JADJYJ010000031.1, on the reverse strand, counting down.
GCGGTAGGTGATCGTCAGCTTGGGGCGCTGTGCGACGGACGCCGCCTGCGCGCTGGCGTAGCCCCACTCCACCTGCGTGCTGCCGCCGGCGCTGATCAGCACACCGTAGTTGCCCGCCGGATTGGCCGCCCACTGCGCCACCGCGGCGGTCAGGTCGAAGTTGACCCAGGCGCCCACGCCGGCCGTCTGCGCCACGGCCAACGGCGTGACGCCCCGGTCGGCCGCACCACTGGCGCCAGACGTCTGCCAGGTCTCCCCGGCACGCGGCGCCAGCCAGGTGACGGCATCCTCGTCCCAGGGTCGTAGAAGCGCGTAGGCGGTCAATGTCTGCGCGGCGCTGTTGCTCTGGCTGCTGGCGAAAATCTCCAGGCGGGCGCTGATGATCTCGGCTGCGGCGTTCAGCCCGGACAGGGCGCTGAGATCGAAGCGCAGCGCGGCGTGTGCGCCATCGCCCGTGCGCAAAGTCAAGGCCGGCGCCGCGCCAAAGTTGCTGCTGGGATACCAACTGTGCAGCGTGGCATCGGCCGCGCCGCCATAGTTTTCCAGGCCCTGCTGAAGCGTGACCGTGGTTGGGGCGGCGGTCGGTTGTGGCGTGGGCGTCCGCGTCGGCGTGGGTGTGCGCGTCGGCGTCAGCGTCACGCTGGGCGTCGGCGTTGGCGTCGCGCTGGGGCCAACGGTGGGCGTGGCGGTCGGCGTCGCGGTCGGGCCAGGCGTTGGCGTGCGCGTCGGGGTGACGGTGCGGGTGGCGGTACGCGTGGCGGTTGGGGTCGCGGTGGGCGTGCAGGCCACACAGGCCGTGGCGGTCGCCGTCACGGTCGGCATGTCGCCCGGCAGCAGGTATTCGATACGCAGCGAGGGGCGATAGGTGATATCCGGCCATTCGCTGCTGGCGAATTCATACTGCACGTTGCGATTGGCAAATGACTTCAGCACCAGGCCACGGTTGTTGCCGGGATCTTGCGCCCAGCGTTGCACGATCTCGGTCAGCTCCAGGCGCGCCCAGGTGTTGGCGCCGAAGACGTGGCCCCAGTCTTCGGCTTCGGGCGAGCGATCGGTCGTGGTGTCGTTGGCGCCCGGCAGTCCCCAGGGCGTTCCGCTGTGCGCTTGCAGCCACGTGACCTGCCAGACCGACCAGTTACGATACAGGTCATAAGCGCGCAGATAGAATCCGGTGTCAACCGTGGCCGCGGTCGAAAAGAGCTTCAGCTCTGCCTTGCGAATCTGAGCGTTGGCCGGCAGTTGACCCGCCAGGTCGAAGTAGATCAGGGCGGCAAATTCGTCAGGATGGCGTACGACCAGCTTGGTTTGCCCCTCGAAAATGCCGTTCGGGCTCCAACTGCTGATGTACGTGTCAATGACGCTGTTGTAGCCGCTGAGGCCCTGCTGCAAGGTGCGCACGCGTGGGGTGGGCGTGGCGGTGGCCGTGGCCGTTGGCGCCACGCCAGTGCTGGTGGGGCTGGCCGTCGGCGTCGGCGTTGGGGTAGGCGCCCCATCCGGCAGCACATAGCGGATGACCAACTGCGGGCGCTGTTCCATTTGGGGCCATTCGGCGCTGGCAAAATTGACCTGGGTCGCATTGCTGTCTGCGCTGAAGAGCGCCAGCCCGCGATTGGTCAACGGATCGGCCTGCCAGGCGCGCACCGCCGCGGTGACATCCAGTTCAACCCAGGTGGCGGTATCGCCGGCCGGGCCGCTGCTTTCCGGCGCAGCGCGGCGGTCGCTGCCCAGACCGTTGGCGCCCGGCTCAGTCCAGGGCGAGCCGGCGGCGGCCTGCTGCCAGGTGGCGTAGCGGTCGGCCCAGGGGCGCAGCAGCCGGCTGGCGCTCAGCGTGATTTCGCCCGGCGCTGTGCGTCCGGCCACGGCCAGGCGCAGGGTCGCCACGACCACCGGCGCCTCTTTGGGCAGCGTCTCCAAGTCAAAGGCCAGCAGGACGACGCCGGCGTTGTTCCCGCGCACACCCAGCACGTCATTGGCGCCAAAGTTGCGCGTGGCAAAGGCTGCACTCAGCGCCGTGTCGCGATTGCCCGCGTACGCCCGCCCGTTGTCCAACACTCGCCCCTGCTGCAAGGTGAGCGATACCGTTTGTGGCGGCGTTGTGGCGTTGTGCGGTTTGACCTGCACCAGGTGGATGGTTTCGTTGCCGTCGCCGCGGCTGTGCAGGCGAAAATCGCTGCCGGGATGCTCGCCGCCGCCCGGCTGCTGATTATTGAATCTGGCGCCGGTCGCCGTGAAGGTGACGGTCTTCCAGGTGGCCGTGTTGGTCTTGCGCACCTGCCCTGCGCCCTGGTAGAGGGTGGCGGCGGTGGGATATTCCAACTCCCAGGTGTCGGCGCCCGTATCCAGGTAGGTCACGCTGATGTCCAGCGCCTCGCCGTCATGCAGGGCCACGTAGCCATCGGCGATGTCGAAGTAGAGATAGGGATTGGCCGGTGCGTCGGTGCGCCGCGTGTAGCGCCCCTGCGGCGCGGGGCCGCTGTTCCAAAGCGGCGTGCTGCGGCCGCCGGGCGCCTCATCGTTCTGCCACAGCCAGAATTCGTAGTTGCCGCGATCGGGATACCAGGTTCGTTCCGTCTCGCGCAGAGCCACCCACACGCCTGGCGTATCCAGCAGGCTGCTGCCTAAGTGCGCGTTGGCGAAGTCAAGAATGGCGCGGCGGTCGGGGTCGGTGGTGATGTCACTGGCCAGGACCATGTAGTCGGCGTGCTTGTCCAGGCCGTTGAAGATGCCCCAGGTGGTGCCGGTCAAGCCGGTGATCAGATAATCGTAGCTTTCCCAGCCAATCGGTACGCGGTCGCCCCATTTATTCATCAGGTCGAACGCGCCGGCCTGATAAAAGCTGTAGGCGGGATTATCGTAGACCACGCCGTCGTTGTCGGGCAGCATGCCGTTGTGCTTCAGGCCGATGCCCCGGCTGGCCGCGTAGTCCGCAAACTGGCGTCGTTCGGTATCGTGCTGAAAGACAGACGCCATTTGCAGCAGCAGGGGCGTGCGCTGAAAGGCGTTGGCGTAGAGGTCCGTGATGGATTCAACCGCCTGCACCCACAGGTCGGAGGTCAGCCCGGCGGCGATGGCGCAGGCCTGAAAATCGGCGTCGGTTGGGTGCGTTTCACCGAACGTGCCGACGCCCATCTCCACCCAGGCCAGGCGAGGATCGCCGTCGTAACGGGCGGCCAGCGCCTGGATGAACTCACCGTACGCGGCCTGGTAGGTGGCATCCCAGGTCTTGGGAATGGTCCAGCCCTGGTCGCAGGTCAGGCGGGCGCTGGGGTGTTCGACATAGACCCAGTGCGGCACCATGTTGCCGCCGCAGCAAATGCCCGAATAGGTCGTGATGCCCATGCCGCTCGGCAGGCCCCAGCCAGCTTCGGTCTGCAGCCAACTGTCAATGCCACTCCAATCGTAGACGCCCGGCGCCGGGTTGAGATATTTCCATTCGAAGATAATGTTGCTGCCCTTGATGGGAAAACGCCGTGGATCGAGATGGCCGAAATCCTCGAACGCGTAGATGCCGGGAGAGATGGCATGGGCTGCGGGCTGTGGCCCATCCCTGCCTGGTAGTACGTCTTTTTCCGGCTGATGCGCTGCGGCTGCACCGGCTAACACGGAATTGGGGAAAGTCGTCAGGCCGGCCAGGAGGGCTGCCAGCATGAACGAAACAGCAAGAAAAGATAAGAATAGTTTGTTCTTCAACATAGATGACCCCATGACAGATAATCAGGATAACGGGTCAACATTAAGGGTGCATGAACCTGGCGTCTGGCAAGGTGTCAATTCTGTCAGAAAACAACAGAAAACGGAGGGTTGGATACCCTCCGTTTTCGATTCTTGCTTACAGATGACCTGGATCGGTTCCAGGCCTGTGCTCTGTTTACTTGGCTGTCACCTTGATGCTGCGCGGGCGCACCGCCTCAGCCTTGGGGATGGTCAGTGTCAGCTGAATCAGGCAGGTGAGGTCAGTGCGCTGAACAGGCTGGCAACCGGTTGTTCGACCGGGGTCAGAGGCATTTCCTCCTCCTCCACGGCCCGCACCCCGGGGATGCCCTGCACGATGTCTAAAGCTGTTTTGCGTGCCGCCGCCGGTAAGACGCCCACAATCGTGATGCGTCCCAGGTAGGCGTTGACACGCAGCGGAAATGCAGCCGTGCGGCTGTCGGCGGCCAGGCGCTGAGATGCTTCCATCTCCAGAACGTTGTCAACGATCAGCTTGCTCGTCACCGCGACATTGCCGGCCGTGGCACGGGCCAGCGCCAGCGCGCTGTTCGCAATCGCCTCGCTGCGCACAAAGCCGTACAACTCAATTCTGTCTGCACTGGTCTTGACGGCGGTCTCCGCGGCCGCATGTCGAAACGGCGGATAGCTCGCCAGTGCGCGACGCACCGCGTCCGCCGTCTGTTCGATCGTGGATGGTGATGTCATTCCCCTGCTCCTCATGGTCGTGTGGGGGTGGTCCAAATGTTGTCCTTAGGAACGAGAATTTTTCAATTATCTGGTTTAACGGCCCACGGGGTGGCTATGTTCGGACACTTATTTAATTCTCGTTCCTTATTATCGCGCCAAACCGCTTTTTTTGCATCCTCAGCCGCGTTCGATTTGCGATCTCTTGTCGCGCGTTATTGCACCTGTAAGGTTATGCTGGTATCATGGTTTGTACTTGGATCAAAGGAGACTGAGTCATGAACATAAACGACCTTTTACAGGCAATGTTGGCGCCGCGCGGCAATCAGCCCGCGGGAACTGGGACTGGGACTAACGATGATCCGCTCGCAGGGATTCTCGACGGCTTACTCGGCGGCGCGGGCGGTGCGCAGCAGCCAGGCGCCGCGGGTGATGATCCGCTCGCAGGGATTCTCGGCGGCTTGCTCGGCGGCGCGGGCGGTGCGCAGCAACCAGGCGCCGCGGGTGATGATCCGCTCGCAGGGATTCTCGGCGGCTTGCTCGGCGGCGCGGGCGGTGCGCAGCAGCCAGGCAGCGGCGGGCTGGAGGACATTCTGGGCGGCCTGCTTGGTGGTGCGGGAGCCACACCTGGCGTTTCGCAGACGCCGGGAAGTGCGGGTGCGGGCGGCCTTGCGCAAGTCCTGGTTCAGGTCCTGGGTGGCAACCGGGAATTTGCGGGCATCATCGAGGGCCTGGCCGCCAAGATCGGTTTGCCTCCGGCCGTTGCACAGATGGTCGTGACGTTCGTGCTGGAGAAACTGCTCGGCGGCAGCAGCACGGCGACCAGTACTACCTCGTCACGCAAACGTCAGGCGGCTGCCGCTGCACCACAGACAAAAACCGGCCGGCCACGCACGCAAACCCGCCCGGACAGCGGCGCGCTGCGCGACATGTTCCAGCAAGGCACGCGTATCGAACCGGGCTACCTGAAGCGATCTGGTCTGGCCAGCGAGCTGGCGCAGCGCACCGGGATGGACTCCGCGACGGCCACGCAGAGCCTTGACTATGTATTTGGCGCGTTGCAGGGCCGCACCACTCAGATGAGCGGCGAGAGCACCCAGGTCGAGGGCCTGAATACACCGCCGCAGGGACATCGTCGCGATTTACCGGCCGCGAACCGCTAGGCAAACAACCGGTGGCCTGAAGTTTGGCAGCGCGTCAAGAAACGTCCGCTGACAGGCGCCAGGCCACGATGAAGAGCACGGTAAAGAGCGTACTGACGATCAACTGGCGCACACCGATGCGTGTCGGTTTGATCCCCGCTGCCGGCCGCAGCGTGCCGTAGACGGTCTCCACCGCCTGCAGCAGAAAGGGCAGGGGTAGCAAGGTCGGGAGCACGTCGGTCAGCACCAGCGCGGTCACGGCCACCAGGTTGAACCAGGTATAGGCCAGGGCGCGAGCGGCCACACGCAGGCGCTGGCGCACGGATGGCAGCGTCTTCCACGGGCGCTGCTCCAGACGCAAGCCGGCATAGACGATGGAAGCGGCCGATTGGAACCAGGCCAGCGCCCAAAGCCACCAGCCCATCGGATCCGGCGTTCCGCGGCCAATCCAGTAGGCAGCCGGGGCCGCAAGCGCCAGCACACCGCTGGCTACGATCTCGACGCCGAGTTGACGCCGCTCGGCGCGGCGGGCTACCAGGTACAGATACCACACAAAGACAGGCAGACCCGGCAGGGCCAGGATGGCAAGCTGCGCCTGGCCTTCCCACCACAGCCCAGCCAGGCCGATCAAGGCCAGCAAGCCGTAGAATGCGCTCCAGAAACAGGCCGGCGCCAGGTCCTGCGGGCCACGACGCTTACTCCACACCTTGACGATGACCGTCAACGGCTGGCGAAACAGGAAGACGGCCAACGCGGCTACGATCAGCCAGCCTGAGGCGGCCGTCCAGCGGGCGCCGGCAAACAGTCCGATCAGCAGCGGGCTGAAGAGAAATACCCACGAACCATGTTCTTGCGTGATAGCAATGTGCTTTTGCCACAGCGATTGTTTCAAGACGACTTTTTTCCTCTGCATGTACTGATTCGTCACACGTCATCGGGCGCCGGTCGAGGGCGCCGTGCATTGGGTCATCGGTCAGGGCCGCACCGTGCATTGTACCGGCAGAACGCCGTTCGGTCAACGTCGCAAGTGCCCCCTGCCCCCCAATTTTGGGGGAGCCGAACGCTTTCCCCCCCAGGATTGGGGGGCAGGGGGCCGCCTGAGCAGTTATCTTTGCACGAGCATACTGACTTATGACGCGCTGTGACGTGACAGGTTGCTTGTTTGGAAAAAACTGTGTACAATAAGATTACAGTAAGATTACAGTAAGATTACAGTAATCAAACGAACACGGTAGGCCCTCACGGGGTCAGTTTGAGGTCCGTAGGACAGAAAGGGTGCGGGGCGATGATCAAGGTCGTCAGTGTGGTGGGCGCCGGTACCATGGGCAGCGGCATTGCCTACGTCAGTGCCCTGGCCGGCGCAGACACGCGTCTGTACGATCCGTTTGCCTCCGCGCTGCACAAGGCGCGGAACTACCATGCGCACACCCTCAGCCGGGCGCTGACCAAACAGCGTTTGACCCAGACCGCGGCTGACGCGGCCCAGGCCTGCCTGTCTTATCATGACCAATTGGCCGATGCGACGCGCGACGCCGATCTGGTGATCGAGGCCGCGCCCGAACAGATCAGCCTCAAACAGGAGTTGTTTCGTCAGATCGAGACGCTGGTCGCATCAACAACCATCTTGGGTAGCAATACGAGTTCCCTGCCCATCACCGAGATCGCGAGTGTTTTGGGCTATCCTGGCCGGGCCATTGGTATTCATTTCTTCAACCCTGCCCCGTTGATGACCCTCGTCGAAATCATCCCCGGCCTGGACACGACACCGGCTACTGTCGCTGCGGTGGAAGCGTTCACACGCCAGGCCGGCAAAGACCCGGTCATCGTCAAGGACTATCCGGGCTTCATCACCACGCGTATCGGGCTGATGTACGTGGCCGAGGCCATCTTCGCCTTGCAGGAAGGCGTGGCCGAACGCGACGCGTTAGACAAGGCCATGCGCCTGGGTTACAACTTTCCGATGGGGCCACTGGAATTGGCGGACCTGGTGGGCCTGGATGTCATGCTGAATGTGCTCGACGCCCTCTATGACAACTATCGCGATGCCCGCTATCGCTCCCCCATCCTCCTGCGCAAGATGGTGCAGGCCGGCCGGCTGGGACGCAAGTCGGGCGAAGGATTCTATCGCTACCCCGGCTAGCCGGTTAAGCCAGGCTTGTGGTGACCTCCGATGACGTGAATGCGATTCCGGGGAATTCGATTCTGGAATGGAGGTAGGATATTTACATCACATGAATTGCATGAATGGCAAGAGACACGGGTCATGGCTGGTGCTTGCGCTGGTGATGGCCATTGGTTTGAGCGCCTGCAGCGGTGCGCAAACCGTGACGTTGAGTGGCCAGGACCGCGAGGCGGTCCTGGCCTACAGCGAGCCGATGACCGACAACCTGCTGGCCGGCATGAACGAAGCCGATTACGCCCGCTTTGCGCGGCACTTCGACGAACCGATGCAGAAGGCGATGACCGAGGCCGCGTTTCAGGGCATACTTAGCAGCATCGGCGCTAAGCTCGGCGCGTATCAGGCGCGGGAAGTCGCCCTGGTCGAAGATACCGGTGCGTTCATCCGTGTCACCTATACGGCCAGTTTTGCCAACGAAGACGGTGTGACCGTGCGCGTGGTTTTCAACGACGGCACACCCGATCATCTGGTCAGCGGACTGTGGTTCGATTCGCCGGTACTGCGCCAGAAGTGATGAGGGGCGCACGCTATTTTCTGCTGAACAAGCCCTATGGCGTGCTGTGTCAGTTTACAGATCCGGCCGGACGCCCGACCCTGGCCGATTGGTTTCCGGTGGCCGCTATGTACGCAGCCGGCCGCCTGGATACAGACAGCGAAGGACTCTTGCTGCTGACGAACGATGGCGATCTGATTCATCGCCTGGCGCAGCCCGAGGGCAAGCAGCCCAAGACCTACCTGGCGCAGGTCGAGCGCATTCCCGATGCAGCCGCGCTGCTGAGTCTGCGCCAGGGCGTTGTCATCGAGGGCCGGCGTACGCAACCGGCGCAGGTGGAATTGCTCGACGCAGCGCCGATCTTGTGGGAACGCCCCGTACCGATTCGTTTTCGGCTGTCGGTGCCAACAGCCTGGCTGCGTATCACGCTCACCGAAGGACGTAACCGGCAGGTGCGCAAGATGACAGCAGCCGTGGGCTTTCCAACCTTACGCCTGGTGCGCGTGAGCATCGGGCCATTTGAAATTGGAGATTTGCAGCCAGGCCAGTGGCAGGAAGTGCCCCCCGCGCAGGTCAGGCTGCTGCTCAGCAGTCGTGTGTAAGTTCGCCGCCCCTGTTGGGGCTTGGACGTGAACGATTTCTTCAGGAGGCAACGTGAACGAAAAACCCTGGTTAGCGCACTATGATGAGGGCATTCCGGCGACGGCGGCCCCCTACTCCGGCACCCTTTTGGACAAGCTGGATGAGGCGGTCAGGCAACGCCCGGATGCCGCGGCAGTCTGGTTCAAGGGTACCACCTTGAGCTGGGGACAAATGGACGAGTTGAGCAATCAGTTTGCCAATGCTCTGATCGCCATGGGCGTGAAAAAGGGCGAGCCGGTGTCTTCACTGCTCGTCAATTCGCCCCAGGCTGTCATTGCCCAGTTGGGCTGTTGGAAGGTCGGCGCGGTCTATGCACCCCTGAACCCACTCTACACCGAACGTGAACTGGAGGAGCTGCTCAACACCAGCGGCGCACGCGTCATGCTGGTGTTGACGCCCTTCTACGCACGCGTCAAGGCGATTCAGTCCAAGACGAAGTTGGAATACGTCATTCCCACCCGCATCCGCGAGTATTTGCCCTTTGTGTTACGCCTGCTGTTCATCGCTCTCCGTGAGAAGAAGGCCGGGCACCAGGTGACACCGGCAACCGGCGACCACTACCTTCCCGAACTGTTGGCGGCGCAGGTCGGCAAGCCGCGACCGAACGTGCCGATAACGCCAGATGACGACGCGCTGCTCCTGGGCACCGGTGGCACCACCGGCATCCCCAAGGTGGCAATCGGCACGCATGGTGGCCTGTTGGCGGCCGGCAAACAGATCCGCACCTGGTTCAAGGATGCCCTCGTGGACTGGGATAGCTACTTCTGCCTGCCGTTGCCGCTGTTTCATGTCTTTGGCAATGGCGGCGCGCTCAGCACTAGCCTGTATGGACATTTCCCGCTGGCGCTGGTCCCCGACCCGCGTGACGTCAAGGACCTGGCCGAGACGATTGGCAAGACCAAGCCGGCCTTCTTCATCGGCGTACCCACACTCTATATCGCGCTCCTCAACAACCCTGAGGTCAAGGAAGGCAAGATTGACTTCCGTTCGATGAAGGCATGCATCTCTGGCGCGGCGCCCCTGCTGGCCGAAACCAAGATGGCCTTCGAGAAACTGACAGGCGGCCGCATCGTCGAGGGCTATAGCCTGACCGAAGCCATGATGGCCTGCTGCATCAACCCGTACAAGGGCGAGTTCAAGCTCGGCTCGGTCGGTATGCCAGTGCCCGACATGACGGTCCGCATCGCCGATGGGGTGACGGGCGAGGGCAGTCTGCCGACGGGCGAAGTGGGTGAGATCATCATCCAGGCGCCGCAGATCATGAAGGGCTATTGGGGGCGCCCCGATGCCACTGCCGAGATGATCCAGATGCACGACGGTGAGCGCTGGCTGCACACCGGTGACTTGGGCTACCTGGATGAGGACGGCTATGTCTTCATCGTTGACCGCAAGAAGGACCTGATCAAGCCCAGTGGCTACCAGGTGTGGCCGCGTGAGGTGGAAGAGGTTCTAAGCCAACATCCGGCCGTGCAGGAAGCGGCCGTGGCCGGTATCCCTGACGCGTACAAGGGCGAAGCCGTAGCCGCGTGGATTGTGCTCAAGGCCGGTATGGTCGCCACCGTGGATGAGATACGGGCCTTCTGCAAGGAGCGCATGGCCGCGTACAAGGTGCCTACGCGCATCGAGTTCCGCGACACCCTGCCCAAGACGATGGTCGGCAAGGTCCTGCGACGCAGCCTGGTGGAAGAGTACAAACAGAAGAACAAGTAGCCGGCTGATGTCACCCGCCAGCGAACCGTCCGTCACAGTCATGCAGGTGCGACCCGCACGCGCCGACGAGCAGGCGCTGATCCGCCACATGGTGGCGAAGGCCCGGCTCGACCCGACGAATCTGCACTGGCAGAACTTCTTGCTGGCTGAGGTGGATGGGCAGGTGGTGGGTTGCGGTCAGATTCGGCCCTATCCGGGGCTGCGTGAATTGGGTAGCATGGTGGTGCGGTCGGCGTATCGTAAGCGCGGCGTGGGCGCTGCCTTGATGCGGGCGTTGTTGGCCCAGGGCACACCGCCGCTGTTCCTGGAGTGCCCGGCCTACCGGGTCAGCTTCTACGAGCGCTTTGGCTTTCGCCTGGCCGGTTTTGGCGAAATCCCATGGGTTTTGCGCCTGAAATGGCTCCTGGGCAACACCCTGGTGCGCTGGCTGAGCGGCGTGCCGATCCGGGCCATGCGTTGGGACGGAGACTCGCCGTTCGACAAGGTCTCCTGACCGCAGTCGGGGTGCTCGGTCGCACACCTGAACACCGTCATAAAAAGAGGCGGGTCACTCGACCCGCCTCTTTTGTTTTTGCTCAAATCACAGATCCAGTACCATCAACCACTGGCGTGCGGCCTCGTCCAGGCCTATGCGGGCCTTACTGGCCTGATACGAGAGCACCGGCAACTCCGTGGTAGTCCACGGCAGCGCCGGCAGTTCTTTGTGTGTACGAAAGCCGAGCTTTTCCCAGAAGGTGCGTCCACCGCTTCCTACCAGGCCATAGATGATGTCCAGGTCCTGACCGGCGCCGATTTGCAGTCGCGCCCATCCCCGTTCTCTGGCCCATGTCACCAGCGCCTGGGCTAAGGCTGTGCCGATGCCGCGCCGCTGGTAGGCCGTGGCATCCTCATTGTTTTCGTCGGACAAGGCGAGCAAGCCACTCTGAAACGTGGGGGCGCCCATCTCGATGCATTGAATGAAGAGGGTGTTGGCGGGATCATCGGCTTCCACCGCCGGCCAGAACCAGCTGTGGCGTAGGCCTTCCGAAGAACGCCCCATGCGCAGCAAAAGTGCGCTGGGAAAGAAACGAATGACACCGACGATCTTGTCGTCGTGCCAGGCTTGAATGGCACAGGTGCCATAACGGTGGTTGACTTCGCGCAAGAATTCGCGCCGCTCGCTGGAGGCGCCAGGCGGGCAGACCAAATTCTGGCCCAGTCTCGGCGCTAGTTCGTCGAGCAGGCTATCAGGCCACGGGTGGTGCAGCAGGCGCGTATCCACACCATTGTCGGGTGAATGACGCAACTGTGCGGCCGCCAGCGGGCCGTGATGCAAACAGAGCGTAGTCACCAGATCGTCGCCCATCGGGCGAATGTTGATAGCGCCGTCGCTGGTAGGTTGCATGAGCAGGCTCCTCGTCGTTTGTCAGCACGCCTCGTCACCATCAACCATGTGCGGGGCGGCGCAACAATCATTTGTTGCCGGTGAGCGGTCATGCAACCCCAGTATATCAGAGCTGTTGCATCGCTTGCAGTAAGATTTCCTTCCAACGGGCGCCCATAAGCCACTGTCTGCCCGGAGAACCGACATTTTCCAGTTCACTGCGGCCCACGACAACGTCTGCTGTCAGCTTCAGTTCTTGCAGCAGCCAGGCCACCAGGCGCGCGCCGCTGCTGATTTGGGCTGCGGTGGGCGGCACGTCGGTGAAATTGCCCGCGAAGGCGACCGCCACCCCGTCTGCGTTGACGGCCGGCGTCACCGTCTGCTCGCTCACGGTGTCCAGCGCGTTCGTTTGGAAAATCGTACCATCGCCTGTGATCAGGAAGTGATAGGTGATGCCCGCGCGCCCCTGGCTGATCTGCACCTGCGCAATGCGTTCGGGCGTCACGTTGTCGCGCGTCACCGTATGATGTACCACCACGCGCCGGATGGCGTTCAGGCTGCGGGTGGCATAGCGCGCCGTGGCGTGGCGGGGCAACTGCGCGCTGACATCCCGGAGGTCAGGACGCGTGCCGCCTGGCGGCTCACCACCGCCTGGCGGCTCACCACCGCCTGGCGGCTCACCACCGCCTGGCGGCTCACCACCGCCTGGCGGCTCACCACCGCCTGGCGGCTCACCACCGCCTGGCGGCTCACCACCGCCTGGCGGCTCACCACCGCCTGGCGGCTCACCACCGCCTGGCGGCTCACCACCGCCTGGCGGCTCACCACCGCCCTGGCGGCTCACCACCGCCTGGCGGCTCACCACCGCCTGGCGGCTCACCACCGCCTGGCGGCTCACCACCGCCTGGCGGCTCACCACCGCCTGGCGGCTCACCACCGCCTGGCGGCTCACCACCATCTGGCGGGAGTTGCCCGGCCAGGCAGTCGGTCAGCCGCTGCTGTAAGTCGGTAATTTGTGCCTGCAGGGCGATGATCGCGGTCTGCTGTTCTGCCACCTGGCGGCGCAGATTGCCCGTCAGGTCCTGCAAACCTTCAACCTGCACCTGGTACTGCGTCAGGGCCAACTCGCCATCGGTCAGTTGCATGCGCAGGTTTTGATTATCGGCCTGCAAACGGGTTACCTCGGCTGTGAGGCTGGACACCTGCGCGGCCTGGGCTTCGGCGCGCTGTGCTCGCTCCAGGGCGGCGGTCAAATCGCTACGCGCCTGCGTCAGATCCGTGAGCGCCTGGGCCAACAACTCATCGCAGGTAAGCCCGATCGGCGGGAACTGGCTGCGCACCTCGCTGAACAGCGTGTTTTTCCAGGCCGCGCCCTGCAGCCATGATGCGCCGGGGGAAGCGACGCCCGGGTCAACCTCGCTGCGTCCGTTGATGTTGTCGGTCGTCAGGTCGAATTCTTGCAGGAGAAAGGCGCACAGTTTGGCGACGCTGGTCAGTTGGCGGGCGGGCGGCGGCGCGGCGCTGAAATCGCCGGCCAGCGCGACGCCGATACTGTCCGCATTGACAGGGTCAGCGCCGCAGTGCGTGGCCGTGGTGCGCAGGGTGTTGGTTTGGTAGATGGCGCCGTTGGCCTGGATCAGGAAATGATAGGTGATGCCAGGCTTGCCCTGCTGCACCTGGGCACGCGCGATCAGATCGGGCGTGATGTCGCCAGAGGTGACGGTGTGGTGGATGATGAGACGCCTGATCGTGTTCCACGGACGCACGGCGTAGCGAACCGTGGGGCTGCGCAGGAGCAACGCATGAACATCGGTCCAGGCGGGTCGTGTCACCGGCCCGGGCGCCTGACGCCATTCGTCGGCCGGGTACTCAACAGGCGTTGTGCAATCCGGGTTGAGGGGCGGCGCCTGGCGGTCTTTCAGCGTGGCGATCCGGTTACTGAGCGTAATCGGTCGCTGCTGATTGTCCACGCCCAGGTGACGGAAGGTTTCCCAGCGCCCGGCGTGACCCACCTGGAACAGACAGGCGCCCAGCGCGTACGCGTCGCGGCACAACTGGTCGTTGTACCAGTCCAGCGATTCCCAGTATGAATCCTGGGTCACGCTGTCTGGTGAGTAGAGCCAGCCCACATCGCCGCCATCACCAATTTTGTACATGCGCGCCAGACCGGCTTCCGTGATGATGGCGGTGTGGCGGTTGTTGTAGCGCTGACAGATCCCGCGCATCGCGCCGCGGTAGAGCAGCGCCGCGCTGGAGGTGTCGGCGCGTGGCATGAGGGCCGGCCAACCGTACTCATGAAAGCCGAGATAGCGATAGGTTTCCAGGGTACGCGGGAACCAATCCAGGTAGTGGGAGGCGTCTGTGTAGTTGCCGGCGCCAAAGTTGAACGCCACAGCCTCGATAGCGGCCGTCTGCAGGCGCGTGCGAAACGCCGCTTGGAAGCGATCGAGCGCCTGGCTGCGCCGCTGATAAAACTCGGCAAACTCCGGGTAACGGTCAAGGGGCGTGCCTAACTGGTAATTTTTGAAGGAAGCCGGGCCTGGCAGCGTTTCATTTGGCCCCATCCACGCGTTGATGAGCAAGCGGCCGTTGACGCGCTCGGTGGCATAGCCAAAATCATACTCCAAAATGCGATCGGCGTAGGCGGCGCCGGCGCCCTCAGGATCATTGGCGTCCAGCCAGCGCACCTGCTCGTCCAGGGTGACGAACAGGCGGCCGATGATGAACGAATCGGGCGAGAGGCTGGTGCGAATCTCGCGCAGCAGGCCACGATCGCCGGCGTGAAACAGAATGACTGGCGGCTTGATCAACGCCAATGCCTCACGGATAAATGGCACCGTGCTGTTTTCGATGTAAAATCCCAGTTTGTTCACGGTGATTTCTCCCCAAAAAAGAAACCGGGTTTCAGCGAGAGAAGTTCGTCAAGCGAAGATCATCGTGAACCCGGTTTCTGTCTGATCGTTATGTTTGGGCTGGCGTCGCGCTCGTGGACTCAGTAAGCATCTGTTCGATCTGCTGCACCCGCTCCTGCTCGCTCGCCAGAAAGGCGTTCCACAGTGCGGCTACGTCATCCGGCGGTTGCGCGCCTAACTCCTGCTGATACCAGCGGATGGTGGCATACGACCGGCCGCGCAGGAGGTCCAGACGACCCTCCCGGCTTCTGACGTAACGCGCCTCGTCCACTTGACTGCGCACGGCATAAACGTCGGCTGAAGACAGATCGTACAGACGCAGCATGCGTGAGATGTCCGCCATATCGGAGCGCAGCGTCTCAGCCAGTTCATCCATCCAGATCGCCATCTCCGCTTCGGCGGCGGCGGCATTGCGCTGATAGTATTCGCAAATGGTCAGCAGCGTGCGTTTTTGACGTAGGTTGACCATCAGGCTTTTCTCGACGGGCGTCAGGCCGACCGCCAGCGTTTCTTGCTGTTTGTCTGATCGCTTATCCATCCCACTCCTACGAGCTGGCGCCATCCGGGGGATGGCGTTACGGCGCTACCTGCACAAATTGGCTGTCCCTGACCTGGAAGATGAAGACCTTGGGATTCTTCACATCGCCATTGACATCGAATTGCAGCTCGCCCATCACACCGCGAAAGTCAATCTGACGCATGGCGTCGGATATTTTGGTGACATCGAGCGAGTTTGCTTTCTTGACACCTTCGGCCAGCACCGCCATGGCGCTGTAGCCATTGACAGAATAGGTGTCCGGGTTGCGAGATTCCACCGCCTGATAGGCCTGAATCCAGGGCTGCCCGGCAACTTGCGGGCTGGGCGCAAAGGCACTGACGTACATGCCCTCAGCGGTGCCGTTGGCCTCGTCAATGGTCGCGGCCAGGAAGGCGCCATCGCTGGCCAGCAGCGGCGTCGTCACACCATTCTCAACCAGATCAGCCCGCAGATAGGGCGCTTCGATCTCGTAGCCGGCGTAGAAGATGGCGTCCGGATTGGCGGCCTTGATCTGAGCTACCTCGTCCAGGTAGCGGGCCTGACCTTCCTTGACCTGCAGAGCCAGGACCACCTCGGCGCCGACAGAAGCCAGCGCCTTCTGCATCTCGTTGCGCAGACCGATACCATAAGGGGTATCGTTATGCACAATGGCGATGCGTTTGGCCTTCAGGTTGTTGACCAGGAACCCGGCGTCCACCGCAGCCTGCACCGTGTCATTGGCGTTGACGCGAAAGAAGTTACGGTAGCCCTTCTGCGTGATCGAGGTTTCGGACGATGTCGGTGTGATGATGATGAGCGGCAGGTCCTTGTACACTTCCATGGCGGCCAGGGTCTGCCCGCTGTTGAGGTGACCGACGACGCCGAGCACCTTTTGACCGGATGCCAGCGCTTCTTTGACCTTCTCGGCGCCGGCGAGCGCCACGTCCGAATCAGACTCATCGTCGAGGCCGATGACGACGACCTTGTAGCCCAACAGACCGCCCTGGCGGTTGATTTCTTCGGCCGCCAGGCGCACACCGCCCAGCACGGTCTGCCCGCCGTTGGCCTGAAAACCGGACAAAGGCACGGCCACGAAGACCGTCACCTCCCCACGGGTGGGTTGCGGATTGGCGTTGCAGCCGGCGAGGAGCAAACTGAACATTAACAAAATCAAGACCAAGTTGCGCATGGCAAACTCCTGTTGTCTGATAGCCATTAACCGGCCGCCGACGTCTTGCGCACCGGCTGCCGCGGTTGCATGGTTCCCACATCATGCTCAGCATCGTACGTGTACACTTCGTTGATCGAAGTAATCATGTCGTTCAGGGTACTGACTTGACCGGAGATGTCAGCCTGCAGGCGTTGGGTGCGGCTGCTGTCCACATCGCGGGCGCCGATCAACTGTATTTGTGGATAGATGGTGCCCAGCGCGGCCAACGATTGCTCCAACTGGAACTCGGCCTTTTGCATCATGTTTTCCAGTCGGTCGAGCGCCTCCCCTTGCGTGGTGCGCGCGTTGATGGCGGCTTCCATTTGTTGGCGCACCGACGCGTCGCGCTCCAGGTTGAGGCGCTGGCGATAATTGGAGATTTCAGTGGGCACCGACCTCATGTCACGTTTGATGACCTCGTCGCGGCGATAGGCGTCCAGGCGGCGGGCCAGTTGAAACATGTTCGCCAGCCAATCGTTGATCTGTTGCACCGTGTCGCCCAGACGGTCCTGCATGACGCCGCCCTTCTGCGTCTGCACAGCGGCCTGAATGCGCCGGAAATAGTCGAGGGCCTGCTCCAACTTCATCTTGATCGTACGGTCGGTAATGCCCGCCGTGGTGAATTCCTGCAGGAACAGGCCCGTCACCACCTGGCGGTTGTGCTCGGGGTCGGTCAGGCTGCTGACGACCAGGCCGGCGATGCCGGCGAGGCCCAGGGCCGCCCATCCCCAGACCGGCCACCACGGAAACGGCTGGGGCGCGAAGTAGGTGGCGAGCAGGGCGCCGGCCACGATCAGGGCATTTTCCACGCGCAACAGCGCATGTTCCAGGATGGCCTGGCGCGCCTGGCGCTCGATTTTCTGACTAATGGACTGGTCGGGCATAACGGCTTCACACGCTCAGAAATAGCTTGACAGCAGCTTGTACAACTCACGAATCGTCTGCTCGGTGCCTTCGCGCACCTGGCCTCCAGACGCGTCGGCCACGGCGCGCAGCGTATCGTAGTCGGCGTCGCTGCCATAGGCGATGCAGAAAATCACCACCGGTACGCCGGTTTGATTGCCGCGCTGAATCTCGCGCACCAGGGTATTCAGGCTGACGCTGGAGGCGTTCTCACGGCCATCGGTCATCGCCACAATGGCGTTGATGCGCTCTTTGTCACCGCGCTCCTGCAGGCGCTGGTAAGCCGTGCGCACTCCATCGAGCAGGGCGGTGTCGCCGTTGGCGTTGAGCGCGGCGATGGCGCTGTCAAGGGTGTCGCGCGTGCGCCCCAGCTCCTCCAACTCGATCACGTTGTTGACCTGACCGCTGAACTCCACCAGGCCAACCCGCTCCTGGCTGCCTTTGATTTGGGCCAGGAACGCGCCGAGCGCCGTTTTGGCCGCATCCAGCTTGTCACCGCGCATCGAACCGGAGGTGTCCACCACCAGGAAGACGTTGGTCAGGCGCTTGGTGTAGTACCAGACATTTTGCACGACTTCCACCACGGCCGCGGGCGGCATCTGCAAGGTGGTTTGCGGCTGTTTGGGGTCAACGCCATTGGTCACGGTCAAGGGCGAGTCCGCGCTATCGAGCGCGATACTCAGGTCAGCCGGACGATAGCCATAGCTGAGCACCAGCTTTTGCGAATCTGCATTCAGCAGAAACTCACGCAGGGCCTGGTAGGTGCGGCGTTGATTGGCTGACAGGCTGGGTAGTTCGAGCAGTGCCAACGGATGATCGGCCCACAGGGTGCCTTCCGTTGGGTAGAGCGCCACCAGTTTCTCGCCGCGCTGATCACGATTGAAACGCACCACCAGTTGTTCCTGCACCACAAAGGCATCCAGGAACGACCGCCCCTCTTTTTGGGCGCGCTCGATGACGGTCAACTCGCCTTCGCCGTAATACTTGACCGTGCGCTCGATGTTGCGCACATAGTCCAGGGTGGTCTGCGCGGTGGCATCGTCGGCCGTCAGCCCGCGTGTCTTGCCTGCGCCTGCATAGAACTCGGCCAGTGTCGCCAGCAGACCGCTGGCATGACCGGTGGAGGCGTGGTTCCATTTGAAACTGGCGTCGTCGGCTGCGCGCTTTTGGATGGTGTTCCAACCCACCGGCTGCGGCCAGCCCAGGTCACGCGCCACCGTTTCCCACGCGGCAATGACGATGGGGCTGACCGCGTAGCGGGTTGCCTCACCGACACGGCGCGGCGCAATCTGCCCGGCTTCTACCTGTTGGCGCAAAGCCCACTGGCGGTCGAGCTGATCGAGCCACAGCATGGAGTCGGGCGTCAGCGCCTGGAAGGTTGGATCTTCCAGCGCCGCGCTGACCATGTCTTCCGGGTTCATCTCCACCAGCTTGACCTGCATCGCCTGGCCGTCGGCGGTGCGCAGATTCTGGCGATTGAACTGATCCACCAGAATCTGCAGCATCTGCCCTTTTTCCGGGGAATAGGCCAGGGTCAGGGTGGCATTACGAAAGCCCACCGTGTTATCGGCCTGCTGGGCAAGCGGCGCCAACGGCCCCCGCAGGCCGTTCCAGGCGATGGCGGCCAGGGCGCAGCACAGGAGCAACGCCAGGGCGCCGCCGATAATCGTATACGTTGCCGCGGGCGGGACACCGCCCTGCTTTTCTCGTTGTCTTGACATCGTGGCCTCTTTTGTTTGCGCGTCAGCCTTAGCGCTGGGCGACATTCAGGTCAAACCAGCGGAGCAGCGCCAGGAGCACATCACGATTCGGGGCACGCATGGCCGTGGTGCGGGGCACGATGGCCTGCGCGCCCTGTGATTCCCAGCGGGCAAACAGGCTATCGCCATCACCCGCAGGGGCAACCGGCACGTCAGGATTGGCAGGGCGCAGGCCGCGAGCCACAGCCTTTTTCTGCACATCGGCTGACAGCAGGTATTTCTGAAACTCCAGCGCCGCGTTCTTCTCGAACGCCGTGGTCTCCGGCCCCACCCAGACGGTAAACGGGAAGTCGAACCAACTGACATAGTTGGGGTAGCGGATGAGCAGTGGGTCGGCCCAGCGTGTCTGGATGCCGGCCATGTTGGTCAGCAGGTCGCTTTCCAGCAACTGCCCGCCATCACCCACCGAATAGCCGAACAGCGCGAAATCTTCGGCGGTGTAGGCACTGGAACCGCTGACATCGGTCAGCGCGCCCATCAGCTCCTTGAGCCAGGTCTGAAATTCAGGATTGGTGACGTCCGCCACGCTGATGTCGGTGCGATTGTAGAACTCGCCGGCTGCGGCGATCATGGCCGCAAGCCCGCCCACGTTCTTGCGCGGGTTGGGCACCACCAGCTTGAAGAAACCCCAACTCGGATCTCCGCCCAATTCCGGCCAGCCGCCTTTGCTGACGGCCGCGTCATGAATAGATTTCCAGTTGATGTCGCCAAACTTCTGCTCCAACACCTGCGCACGGGTCTGATAGATGCCCCAGGCGAAGAGCGAGATGGCGATAGGCCGCGCCCGGTACTCGCCGTCGGTCAGGAAGACATCGCGCCCCAGGCGTTCCTTATAGGTCACGTTGGCCAGTTCCACCAGGTAGCGGCTATCGGGAATCCAAACCGTGGGGAACTGTGTCAGCTTGTCCTTTTCGGCGTCGGTCAGGTCAGCCAACGTGCGGTCGCCGAGGATGCCAAAGTCGTCGCGGTCCCATTTGCCCAGGGCGGTCAGGCCATCCATAGCGATCACTTCCACCTGGATGACCTCGTTGCTGCCGGTCAGCTTGCGTTTTTCATCGTTGAACTGTTTGGCGGCGTCACGCACCCACGGCTCCACCGGTAAGGCCGTCAGGACGCGTATCTGGATTGGGCCGGTTGGTGCAACCACGAGAGGCTGCTGCGGTCGGGTCTGCAGATAGCCCAGGCCCCAGGACACGCCAATGACCACCAGTGCCAATACGATGATGGCAATGAAGATAATGCGAGTGCGATTCATGTGATTTGTCTCTTATGGCTACCTTTGTTACTTCTTGGCCCACCGATAGACGGCTTTGCCTTCATTCGGTAGGGCGGTCAAGGTTGGCGCTTCTGCGCCCTTGACCGGCTTGAGCTTGCCACGGGTGACGACAGCCTGCAGCAATTCAGGGTCGTATGGTACGTCTTCATAGTAGTAATTGGGCAGCTTGTCGGCCTTGATGCGCATGCTGCGTTGCTCGTCGCGTACGCTCAACTCAAGCTGCTTGACCTCATCCCAACCAAAATCCTGCCGCGTGCCCCACAGGCGCAACGGATTGCTGATGGTGAGTCCTTGATCGGTCACAATCACCTTGCGGCTCGACACATAGAGGGCATCCAAGATGGCGTACAGACCGAGGAAGCCCGCGATGGACAGGACCAAGATGCCCATCGCTTCGGTAATCAGGCCGCTGATCCAGGCCAGGAAACAGCCCAGCAGCAGGGCAAAACCCGTGGCGAACTTTCCATTGATGCTGCGTGGCTCAAAAATGATCGCGTTATTCATACCCGTTGTGTAATTTCCCCCTCTGCAATGGCATTGACAGGCAGTTCCGTCGGTCATGCTTCCGGTGTGACAGTCTCGTCACGGCGTGATAACCGTCCGGCCCGGGGCCTGACCCGCAGGCTATGACGCGGCGCTCATGCCCAGCCGGCGTTTGCGTTCTTCCAACTGGCGATTGAGCGTCTCGCGCTCCAGCACGTCGTCCATCTGCCGATCGAGGCGGGTGGTAACCATGTCGCTTTCGGCCTGCGCCTTGTCCAGGCGGGCGCGGATAGAATCGGCGACGCGTGCAACGTCGGCATCGCCGGAGCCAACCAAATCGTCCAGTGACTTGATCGCCTTGACGCTGACCTCTTTGGACTTGGCCAGAGTGAGCAGGGCTTGCAGTTCTTCACGCTCCTGCTTGACGGTGGTCAGCTTGGCTTCCAGCTTGAGGCGTGCGTCCAACAGTTTCTGATACTCGGACTGCTGGCGGTCGGCCTGATCCTTGTACGAATCGGCCAGGCGCTTGGTCGAATTGAATTTGGTCTGTGCGGCCGCAGCCAGTTCCTCGCGACCCTCGCTGAGGAAGATGTCAATGTTTCTGTCGAGTTCCGCAGTCTTGGCCGCAAATTCATCATATTTACGACGCAACATGCGCGCCTCGCCGCCCACCGTGGCCGCGGCATCTTCCAACTCATCCAGGTTGTTATCAACCTGGCGAATGTACTGATCGAAGACGGCGATGGAATTGGATTTTAGTGCCTCATCCACCATGTAATGCAAATTAGCCGAAATGAGAGTGCCGATTTTTTCTAACAACGATGCCATGCGTAAGTTACCTCCCTGTGCTGTCCAAATGTTTTTTGTGAGCCTCGCCGTTGCCCGGGCCAGCGGCAAAGCCTCAAGTGCGGCTTGATTTTACCCGCAATTTACAAATTACGCTAGACGACGCGCTGACGTGTGACTGACGGTCTGTCGGGATCCTTGGCTAGACGGCGCCCACCAGCTTGTAACCGCGTCCGCGCAGGGTCATCAGGTAACGTGGATTCGTCGGATCCGGTTCGATCTTGGCGCGCAGGCGACTGACCAGTTTTTCGATACGCGCATCGTCCACCGTATCCATGTAATCTTGTCCCCACACCGCCTCCACCACCTGGTACTTGTCACAGATCTTGCCCAACTGCCCGTAGAGCAAGAGCAGCAGGCGATATTCCAGGTTGGTCAGCGCCTCCGTGGTGCGACCATCCACCGTCACCTCGCCGGTTCCCACGTCCACGCGCACGCCCTGCGCGCCGGGGCGCACCAGGGCGCTTTGCTGCGCCAGGAACTGGCCGAACAGGCGGCAAAACGGGCGCGGCGCCTCGTCATTGTCCCCCAGCAACAGATGCTTGCTGCGCAGGGCGGCAATCGCGGGCAGCGGCGCCTCTCCACCTGGAGTGCTCAAGTCCATCAGCGCACCACGTTCGATTTCGCTCAGGCCGGCCCAGATTTTGCCGCACTCGGTCTGCACTGTCATGTTGCGCGGCAGGCGTTGGGCCGCTTCGCGCTGAATGATCCAATCCTGGCTGGCATCGCGCAAGGGCGCGCCGGTCAGGCTGCCGAGCACGCCGCAAGTCGCTTCGATCAAACCGATGTGACCGCCGGCCCAGTCGAGGACGAAATCCACATCGCGACCGCTAAACGTCACGTTCAGCTCTTTGGCCACCTGGTGAATCATATCAGCTGCATCGGTTGAGTTAAGCGGCGGCAAGTAGTAGGTGTGATGCGTAAACAATTCGATGAATTCGTCAATCGCCTCGTCGCGGCGCAGCAGAGGCAGACTTTCGTTGGTGGCCGTCATGAAGGTCAGTCCACGCCGGTATTGATCCTTCAGCGCGCGCAGATTGAGAAAGACACGGCCTTCGACGCGGGTCAGGACTTCGTCGAACTCATCGAAAACGATCACCAGCTTGCGTCCCAGCCCGTCGAGCACCGCGGTCAGCCCTTGGTTGAAGCTCAGTGGCACATGAAACGGGCTGTGGGGATTGATGAGTGCTTCGTATGCATTACGCAGCGTGCGCAGCAGTGTATCGGGCACGGCCTGTCTGCGCAGGGTATCTTGCAGGCAGCGCAGGACCAGCTCATAGAAACCCTGGTCGTTCAGGCCCAGCATCCGATTGCAGTCAACATAGACGAAAATGGCGTCACGACCCGGGCCGTCCATGCCCTGCTGGGATTCTGGCAGGCAAATCATGCGCAGCAGGGCCGATTTGCCGATGTTGCTGATGCCCACCACGGAACAGCACTCCTGGGCATTCAGATAACGCCAGACAACTTGTGATTCATCGCGGCGCAGAAAGGCGCCGTCACGACGCAACATGCGATCGGGCATACGTGCTCCCGTCCTTGGCTATGGTTTCAGAAGAATCGAGGACCGATGACAGTGATGACAGTATTGTAGCACATCCGGCCCGCCCGACCAACTTCGATGATACTTCCTGGCGTTTGCATCACCCAACTCATTTGAACTCATTTTGAGCGTCCGCGCTTGTATGTTAGAATTCAGCCAGGAACCAACATCTTCTGGAGGCAACGATGCACATCCACCTTACGCTCAATGGCGAACAGACGACCTGGGACACGGCGCCCCATGAATTGCTCCTGACCGCGCTGCGCCGGGCCGGCATGTGGAGCGTCAAGCACGGCTGCGAGACGGGCGAGTGCGGCGCCTGCGCCGTGCTCCTCGATGGCAAACTGATCAACACCTGCACCCGCCTGGCCGTCCAAGCCCACGGCGCCGCCATCGAAACGTTGGAACACCTGGCGCCTGATCAACCCGGCCGGCGCGACAACGACCTGCACGCGCCATCTCCGCAGGCCACGCTGCACCCGCTGCAGCGCGCCTTCATTGAAACAGGCGCCATCCAGTGCGGCTTCTGTACCCCGGCCCAACTGCTGGCCGCCAAGGCCCTGCTCGATCAAAATTCAGAGCCTGACGAGGCCCAGGTGCGTGAGGCCATCGCCGGCGTGCTCTGTCGTTGCACCGGCTACGCCCGTCCCGTGCAGGCCGTGCTGCGCGCGGCCGCGCAACTGCGCGGTGAGCCTGTGCCGCCGGTTGAGATGCCCGCAATCACCGTGGGCGGCCTGGCCGACCAACAGCCGCACGCGCCGCCAGACGACACCCCGGAGTTCCCGGATGACTCCTTCGGCGGACGCCCTGTGGACACCCTGACGCGCACGCGCCTGCCGGTGATGGTCGTTGCCCAGCCCGAAACGCACGTGGTCAACAAGGCTGAGACCAAGGTGGATGCGGTCAAGCTGGCGAAAGGCCGTCCGGTCTTCACCGATGACATGACCCTGCCGGGGATGCTGCACGCGGCCCTGCTGACCAGCCCCCATGCCCACGCCCGTATCCGCTCCATCGAAGTGGCCGCGGCGCGCGCGTTGGAAGGCGTCCACGCGGTGCTGACCCATCAGGATGTGTCGCGCGTGATGTACGCCAGCGGCGGGCAGAGCTACCCGCAGCCCCACCCCTACGATCAGGTGTCGCTCGACAGCAAGGTGCGTCATGTCGGCGACCGCGTGGCGGTGGTGGCGGCCGAAACACCAGAGATCGCCCAGCGCGCGCTGGCGTTGATCGAAGTGGATTACGATGTGCTGCCGGCCGTTCTTGACCCCCTGGCCGCTATGCAAGAGGGCGCGCCGCAGATTCATGATGAAGCAGACGCAGTGGGCATCCACGACGCTGCGCACAATCGCTCGCATCACATCCATGTCAAGCATGGTGATCTGGAAAAAGGCTTTGCCGAAGCTGCCTGGACCTTCGAGCACGAATACCGCGTGCATCAGGTGCAACAGGCCGCCATCGAACCGCACGCCTGCATCACCTATTGGGACGAGGACGATCGCCTGGTGGTGCGCACGAGCACGCAGGTGCCTTTTCATGTGCGCCGCATCATCGCGCCGCTGCTGGGCCTGCCCTTGCGCCGCATCCGCGTCATCAAGCCGCGCATCGGCGGTGGCTTCGGCGTCAAACAGGAAGTGCTCCTGGAGGACCTCTGCGCACATCTGACCATTGCCACCGGCCGGCCGGTGCGCTTCGAATACACGCGCGCCCAAGAGTTCAGCAGCGCCCGCTCACGCCATCCGCAGATCATCCGCGTCAAGACGGCCGTGCGCAGGGATGGCACCCTGGCCGCCATGCGCATCAAGACCGTGGCCGACACCGGTGCGTACGGCACGCACGGCCTGACCGTACAGATGGTCAGCGGGTTCCGCGGCCTCAGCACCTATCGCCTGGGCGCGGCCGAGTTCGACTGTGACGTGGTTTACACCAACAAACCAACGCCCGGCGCGTACCGTGGTTATGGCGCGCCGCAGGCCCTATTCGCATTGGAGTGCCACCTGGAGGAAATCGCGGCCGCCATCGGCTGGGACCCCATCGAGTTCAAGCGCAAGAATTGGGTGCGCGCCGGCGATGAGATCATGATGGCGCGGGCAATGGGCGAGGGACGCGAAGGCTTTGCGCAATGGGTCACCAGCAACGGCCTGGAGGAATGCGTGCAAGAGGGCATGCGGGCAATGGACTGGGAACGCAAGACATTGCCGGGCTTCCACACCCCGTACCCTGATCGTCCTCACATTCGCCGCGGCCTGGGCGTTGCGCTCTGTATGCACGGCACCGGCATCGCCGGCCTGGACATGGGCGCAGCCAGCCTCAAGCTCAACGACGACGGCAGTTTCAACCTGCTCGTCGGCGCCACTGACCTGGGCACCGGCTCCGACACCGTCCTGGCCCAAATTTGCGCCGAAACGTTGGGCGTGCCGCTGCGTGACATCATCATCTTCTCGTCCGACACCGACTTTACGCCCTTCGATACCGGCGCCTACGCGTCCAGCACCACCTACATTTCGGGCGGGGCGGTGCTCAAGGCTGCCGAGCAGGTCAGAGACCAGATCGTCGAGCACGCGGTCAAACATCTGCTGCCGGGCGCGGACGCCGAGCGAGTGTGGTTGGAGGATCAGCACGTCTGCGCGCCAGATGGGCGCAAGGTCAGCCTGGAAAAAGTAGCCCTGCACGCCACGCATCAGGCCGATCAGCATCAAATCATGGCGACGGCCAGCCACATGAGTTACGTCAGCCCGCCACCCTTCGCCGCGCAGTTTGTCGAAGCCGATGTGGATACAGAAACGGGTCAGGTGACGGTGAACCGGCTGTTGATGGCGGTTGACTGCGGCGTGGCGATCAACCCGTTGACCGCGGCCGGCCAGGTGGAAGGCGGCATGGTGCAGGCGCTCGGCTATGCCCACTGCGAGGAGATGGTCTACGACGACGAAGGGCGCCTGCTAAACCCGCGCTTCGGGCCTTACCGCATCTACCAGGCCGACGAGATGCCCCAACTCGATGTCATCCTGGTGCAGACCTACGAGCCGAGCGGGCCATACGGCGCCAAAGCGATAGCTGAGATTCCCAAAGATGGCGTGGCGCCCGCGTTGGCCAACGCCATTTACGACGCCACCGGCGTGCGCATCCGCCAACTCCCCTTCACCCCGGAGCGGGTGTGGCGCGCGCTGCAAGCCGCATCAGCCTGAGCTATCCGTTTGCAGCCCGGCATCAATCAACGCGCGTAGCTGGCTTACAAACTCGCCCGGTGCTTGGATCAGCAGACCGCTCTGATCGGCCACATTGGGTGTGAAGTCCTTGGGATTGAGCGTTAGAAAACGATCCACGGCAGCGTTGACCGCGGCTGTCAGAATCGGTGCGTCTTTGGTCTCGATCAGGTGTTCCCATCGCTCTGTCTCGCCAGGCGATGGATCGGCAACGACCTCAAGACGCATGGTAGCGAGCAGCGCGGCAAACGTCGGGAGGGCCTGAGGCAGCTTCTTGCGTAAGTTGCGCTCTACTTCATCCAGCACCTGGCGCGAGACCACGAGGGTGAACAGCCCGATCTCGGCCATCCTCATGACAGCGTTGCTGGCGCCAGTGGGTGAGGCCGCGCCAGCGATCAAAACGTTCGCGTCAACGAAGATTCTACGCATCTCGATGTTGCCGCTCGCGCCAGATGTACTCTCTCTCTTCTCTCAAGCCGTCTAGCAGGTCCGCCAGGGTGACGCCTTCCCGCTGCATCATAGCGACAAACTGCTGACTCAACTGTGGAACGCGCGGCTGCTTTGGCGTGAGCATCACGATGTCCCCAATTTGCACCAGGAGGAGAATATCGCCATCCCGCGCAGCCAGGGCCGTACGCAGGGGCTGCGGGATGGTCATTTGACCTCGCTCACGCAGACGTACCGCGTAAGTGCCAGTTTCCATCATCATGTCCATTGCTGTGCCTCCGTCATCGTGTTTTGGATACCATTCTGATTTTCGTACAATCGCATTATACGATTGAACATTGACGGTGTCAATGCAGGAATGGCTCTTGAGTGATCAAACTCGTCAAACTCGAAGAAAGCAGGTACAATGAGTTTTGGATTGCGTCGCTTTTTTCGAGCTGGTAGCGCTAACCCGGCGCCGTCGTCGGCCAGGGCGGCTGCAACGCTGCGGGATGAGGTCACGATCCTCAGCCTGAGTCAACAAAGAAATGGAGTAAATCAATGGATACAGTAAAGGCAACCCTGGTAGATGCGATGCACTTCGACATCGAAGTAGACGGTCATCATTTCATGGTGGATGCAGCCAGCGAGGTAGGCGGCATCGACGCGGGGCCGCAGCCGGTGCGCCTGCTGATCGCGGGCCTGGCCGGCTGCACCGGCATGGACGTCATTTCGATCTTGCGCAAGAAGCGCCAGGAGGTGACTCACTTCGAGGTAGAGGTCAACGGCGCTCGCGCCACCGATTACCCCAAGGTGTACACCGACATCGAGGTCGTTTACAGAGTGCGCGGCCACAACATTGACCAGGCATCGTTCGAACGGGCGATTCAGCTATCTGAGGAACGGTACTGCCCGGCCATGGCCATGCTGCGCAAAGCGGCCAACATCACGAATCGTTACGAGATCGAGCAGGAATACTAACCCGATCGAGCGCGTCTGCTTCTTCAGCGGTCATCTCCCAGCCCAGGGCGCCGGCGTTTTCGGTCGCTTGACGGGCGTTTTTGGCGCCGGGGATGGGCAAAACGCCCGGATGGCGCACGAGCCAGTTGAGCGCGACCTGGCCGGCCGTCTTGCCATGCGCAGCGCCGATCTCTGTCAGCAGATCAACCGTGGGCATGGCCGCGGCCAATTGTTCGGAGGAAAAGGTCTTGAGTCGCTGCCGCGCGCCTGATACGGGTGTGCCGGGCCGGTACTTGCCGGTCAGTCGTCCTTTGCCCAGCGGGCTATAGGCGATCAAGGTGATGCCGAGTTCCTGGCAGGCCTGGAGGACGCCATTGCGTTCACATTCCCGGTTGAGCAGGTGATACTCCACCTGGTTGGAGGCCAGGGCCAGCCCGCGCTTGGCCAACACCTCGTGCGCCAGGCGCATGCGTGACTCACGGTAGTTGCTCACCCCAATGGCGCGAATTTTGCCCTCCTCCACCGCGTCGGCCAGGACATTCATCAGGGTTTCGATGCGAATGGTGGGCAGGTACCAGTGTACCTGGTAGAGATCAATGCAATCAACCTGCAGGCGCCGCAGACTGCCATGCAGGGCACGCCGGATCGAGCCGGCCGTCCAGCGATGGGGCAGCGGCGCAAACTTGGAGGCGATAAGAATGGGCGTTTGCACCGTGGACACCAGTTCGCCCAGCAGGCGCTCTGAGGTGCCGGTGCCATAGACCTCTGCGGTATCGAACAACCGCAAGCCGGCGCTCAGGCTGGCGTGAAAGGCCGCAACCACATCCTCTTTGCCGTGACTGCGACCATACTGCCAGGTCAGCTTGTCACCCCAAGCCCAGGTGCCAACGCCCAGGGCCGGCGCCTCCACACCGCTGGCGCCGATTCGAATCGTCTGCATGTTCATAGATTCCTTTTGTTTCTCCATCTTCGTTTGCTTTCTCTTTTTAACCTACATACGCGCGAACGTCAAGTTCGCACCTTTGTCATTACCGGGTGTATAATCGTCAGGAGTTGAGAAACCCGGTTTCTCACAGAAACCGGGTTTCTGAAATAGTCCAATCCAGGGAGCACATGCGGCGCCGCCATGAAATCCCACCGACAGCCTGCAAGTAAACGCTATCTTCTGCCGGCTTTGGGCCTGCTGCTGGTCCTCGGTCTGGCCGCGTGCGCGCAACCGCCGCTGCCGCCTACCCCACCCTCTGCCTTGGTCACGCCCACGCCGGCCGCCAGTTTGACGCCGCCGACTCTGCCGCCGCTGCCGTCACCGCCGCCGCCGCCGCTCAGCACGCCTGGCACCGCCATTGCCACCGGCCTGGCGCCGGGCACAGTGCGGCCTGTGACGATCACGGCCGCGCCAACCACTCTGCCTGCGTCCGACACCCCCGCGCCAGCATCAACCATTGCCACCGACACCCCCGCGCCCACGCCCACGGCGCCGCCGACGCCCGTCCCCTTGCCCACGTTGACGCCGCGCCAGCTCTTTTTCCCCGGCATCTCCAGCCAGGGGCCGACGCCCACGCCTATCACCCGCACGCCGATCCAGCACGTGGTTATCATTATCAAGGAAGGGCGCAGCTTCGATGCGCTCTTTGGCCGCTTTCCGGGCGCGGAAGGCGCGACGCGCGGGGAAAAGGCTGATGGCACGCTCATTGACCTGACGCGGGCCGGGGACCGCCTGGGCGGCAGCCCCGATACGTCCCGCGCGTCGGCGCAGATCGCGATGGGCGGCGGCCGCATGAATCAGTTCGATCTGATTCCGGGCGCGGCCCTGGCGGATGGCTTCCTGCTGCCCTTTACCCAGGCCTGGCCCGAAGATATTCCCAACTATTGGCGCTATGCGCAGACGTTCGTGCTCAGCGACCGCACCTTCTCCGCGGCGGCCGGACCAGCCTTTCCCAATCTGCTACACCTGGTGGCTGCACAGTCGGCGCTCGTCACCGACAACCCCACGCAAAGCTCCGACACCTGGGGCTGTGACGCACCGGCCGGTGCGCGTGTGCGCACAGAACCAGTCGCGGACAATCCGACATGGGTTTTTCCCTGCTTCAACATCCCCAATCTGCCTGACCAACTGCAGGCCCGGCCGCTGTCCTGGCGTTTCTACGGGCCGCGGCCCGGTGCAGACGGCTATCAAAATGTCGTGCTGAACGCCATTCAGACGATTCGCACCTCGTACCTGTGGAACAACAACGTCACCAGCGACGGCCAATTCCTGGTAGATGTCCTGCGCCGGCAGCTCCCAGCCGTCAGTTGGCTGGCGCCCCCTGGCGAATTCAGCGAGCGCCCCACCGCCAGCCTGTGCGCGGGTGAAAACTGGACCGTGCAGCAGATCAACGCCGTGATGCAGAGTGACCTGTGGGCCAGCACCGTCATTTTTGTCGTCTGGAGCCATTTTGGCGGCTTCTATGATCATCTGCCGCCGCCGCAGGTGGATCTGTTTGGCCTGGGGCCACGCGTGCCGCTGCTCATCATCTCGCCCTACGCCCGGCCCGGTTTCATTTCCCACAACCAGGCCGAGCTGACCTCGCTGGTTACTTTTGTCGAACGCAACTTCGGCCTGGCGCCCTTGAGCGAGCGCGACGCCCGCGCCAATGACCTGCTGGAAAATTTCGATTTCCGCCAGGCGCCCTTGCCGCCGCTGCTGTTGAGCGCGCGGCGCTGTCCAGATTGATCCGACAAGGACGCTCCCCCAACCGTAGGGCACGCCTCCGGCGTCTCTACCACAACACGGTGGCACGCAGGACGCCGGGGGCAAATTGAATCAGCGCCTCGCGCCCGGTTCGCAGCAGTGGCCGGTCAAGCTGTTGTTGGAGATCAAAATCGAGCGCGGTTTGCAGCCACAACGTGGTGTCGTGACCTGTTAACCGGTATGGATAGCCCCATGCGGCCGTGCCGCGCATGAAGTTGAAGGCGCGCCGCGCCGACCAGGTGGGGCTAAGCTTGAAATCAGAATCGCTGGGCCAGGGAAAGTAGGTGCTGCGCGCCTCGTCCTGCGGCCGGACTGAGAGCGGCCCTTGCGCCAGGCGGGTCAGCGTTTGCAGCATCAACGCGGCGCCGGCCTGAGCGATCAGCGCATCGGCCTGCGACCCGCTGCTGCCATCGGGCAAGGGTACGCCGGCCTGTGCAACGACTTCGCCCGCATCCACGGCTGGCGTCATCCGGTGCAGCGTGACGCCGGTTTGCTCTTCGCCCAGGCGCCATTGCCAAAAGAGGGGCGCGGGGCCGCGGTAGCCGGGCAGCAGCGACGGGTGCAGATTGAAACAGCCCAGGCGTGGCGCCTGCAGCAGCTCGGCGGGCAAGATCAACGAAAAACATGCAACCAGGATGACATCAGGGGCCAGCGCGGCCAAACGCGCAATCACCGGCGTGCCGCGCAGATGCTTGACGTAGATCACCGGCAGCCCGGCCGCGGCCGCCTGCGCAACGATGGATGGCGGGTGTGCGTTGACCGAGAGCAGCAGCGCGGATTCCTCCGGCGCGGAGCCTGGCGTCACCACCGCGCAGACCTGCACGCCGTGCGCCAGCAAATACTGCATGGGAATGGCCGAAAAAACACCATCCATGCCCATGAAGACGATGCGCAGCTTTTGGGTCTCAATGCTCATTGGTGTACAATCACCCGCACCACAAATTCAGATCAGGAGATTCGACATGGCCGATCCAGCCGCCAACATTGGTTTCAGCCCCGACAACACGCGCATGGTGATGTGCCGCAAGCTTGGTCGCCTGCTGCCGGGCTTGGACAAAGCACCGTTCAAGGGCAAGCTGGGCGAGCGCATCTTCAACGACATTTCGCGGGAGGCGTGGGAGATGTGGCCGTCTTACCAGACGCTGCTCATCAACCATTACGGACTCAGCCTCGGTGATCCAAATGCGCAGGATTTTCTTCTGCAGCAGATGGAGCAGTTCTTCTTCAGCGACGAAGGCCAGATGCCCGAGGGATGGACGACGCCGGGCGGTGGACAGAAACAGAAAGGCGGCGCCGCACGCAAGTAGGATTTTGCGTGAATGCGGCATCCTGTAGTAACACCATCCATCCTGCTCATCTCCACCTACGAACTAGGCCATCAGCCCTGGAACCTGGCCTCGCCCTTGGCGATAGGCAAACCATCCTCGATGTCAAAGTGCAGGCACGCGTGCGCCGCGCGCAGCGCGCCTTCGACGAACGCTGGGTCAGGCCCGCGCGCAAAGATGAAGCCGAGGTAACTGGCGCCCTCTGGCAGCGGCACGATCGGGTTGTGCAGCGGCGCGCTGATGATGATTTCGTCAATACCGGGAACGGCTCGCGCCGCCGCCAGGCCAGAGACATGCCGCAGAAAACCAGCTTTGGGGATGGGGATCATCATCACGCCGTTGGCCTGGCTGGTCGGGTTGAGCGGTCCCAAGTCAAGGCCGGCGGCCTGGCGCAGAATCAACTCCTCCAGGCTGCGATCGAGGTCAAAGCGCAGCGTTTGCGAGCAGTAGCCGCCGATCGAACGCCCGGCCATCTCCACCATCCACGGGCCATCCGCGTCGATGCGCAGTTCCGCATGCACTGGCCCCACGCGCAGCCCCAGGGCCGCCGCGGCCTGTGCAGTCACCTCGGCAATCTGCGCCTGCACTGCGGACGGCAGTCGCGACGGCGTGACGTAGATTGTCTCCTCGAAGAACGGCCCCTCCAGCGGATCAGGCTTGTCAAACAGCGCCAGCACGGTCAGTTGCCCATCGAAGAGCAAGCCTTCGAGCGCCACTTCCACGCCAGGAATGTACGTTTCCACGAGCAGCGCATGGCCATCCGCGCCGGCGTGACTCGACGCGTCGCTCACGATGGCGGCGGTACGCGCAAAGGCTGCCACAAACCCGGCCGGGTTGTTGGCGCGAATGACACCCCGGCTGCCTGATAGCAAGAGCGGCTTCAGCACCACGGGGTAGCGAAACTGCGCAGCCAACGCGACAGGGTCGGCGTCCAGATCATAGCGCGCCGACTGGGGTGAAGGCGTCCCGGCCGCGGCGAAGAGTTGGCGCATGAGGTGTTTGTTGCGCGCCGCCAACGCGGCCTGCGGTGAGTTGTGCTGCAGGCCCAGCGCCGCGGCGACCTGCGCGGCCAGGAGGCTGCCGGTGTCATCGGTTGCCAGCACCGCCTGCACCGGATACTGGCGCGCATAGTCAACAATGATCGGCAGCGCAAGGTCAGGCTGGCTAAACGGCACTGCCAACGGCATGTGCCAGAGATCGGCCAGCGCGCGCGGCAGGTCAACCACCTCGATCACGTCCAGCCCCAGGCGAGCGGCCGCGTCGAGGAAGGCGTTGTTGCGGTAGCTAAGCGCGCCGCTGAGAAGAAGAATCTGTTTGCCCATACGGATGGGGCGGATTCTACCACAACCGCGGCTGTCACGCCAAGGTTGGACAGCCTCGGTCAGCAATTCCGCATACAGCGTACACTCGACCACCAGGAGCGCAGGGAACATACAGAAGCCGGCCCGCCAAAACCGGTCGGCGCCGCGCCGAAGCTTGTGTTACAATAGCGGCTGCCTTTGCGGCATAAATCTATGGCGAGGTGATTCGATGTCAACGCTTGAACAAGAGACTCAACTCAGTCCTTTTCAGAGGTATCTGCGCACCCATTTTCATCAAGATGACGCTGACCTGGTGCAATTGCAGCTCGAGGCGCAGGCGGCCGGTCTGCCGGCGATCAGCATTGGCCCCGAGCAGGGTAAGTTCTTGCAACTGCTGGTGGCCCTGACCGGCGCGCGTCATGTGCTGGAAATCGGCGCCCTGGGCGGTTACAGCGGCGCCTGGATCGCTCGTGCGCTACCGGCCGCTGGCCGGCTCATCAGTCTGGAGATGAACCCCCGTCACGCGGCGTTTGCCCAGGGTCAGTGGAATCGCCTGGGTCTGGGCGCCACGGCGACCGTGATCAGCGGCCCGGCTCTCGCCACGCTGCCCACCCTGACGCCGGCCGCCCCCTTTGATATGATCTTTATTGACGCGGACAAGGAAACTTATCCTGACTACCTGGAGTGGGCGATCCGTCTGGCACGACCCGGAACGGCGATTGTGCTGGATAACGTTGAGTTGCATGGCCGGCTGGTGGATCAGGCAGCCCAGGATTTACCGCACGTACGGGCCATGCAGCGTACGATGACCATGCTGGCCTCCGATCCACGCCTCGTCAGCACGGTTGTGCCTTACGTGGATGGGCTGGCAGTGACGGTTGTGAGGGGGAGGGAATGAGGAATGCTGAATGCTGAATTGACCTCTGCGCCTCATCCCGAGATAGTCATTATGTCAAAACTTTTGGCTACGAAGCCTGCGCCGGGCCAGAGCTGGCAAATCCTAAGGCGATCACCGCCAAGAGCATGACGGTTGTGCGCAGCCGAGCAGGAATCCCAAATGCTGTCACGAAACGATGTCCATTGGCGAATTGACTCGCGTGCGACGCCCGTGTCGAGGTTGCGGCCGACCACGGTCGCAATGCTGCCCATCATGACGATACGTCGCAAGCCGGGGGACCGAGGGGTGCGGCTCAGATCCCGGCCGTGCGCAGCCGATGATACGCCTCCGCTGCCAGCCCAGCGGTGATCGTCTTGCGAAATTCGGGGTCGTTCATGAAGCGCACGAAGATCTCTTCGTTCTGGTCTATGCGTTCCATAAAGAGGGTTTCGAGCAGGTTCTTGAAGACCAATTCGAATTTGTCGCCGGGGTTGACCGCCGCGGCCTGTTGTAAGGTTGCGTCGCGCAGGGCAACTTCGACGATTTGATCGAAGAAGAGTTGGTCGGCCTGGTTGAAGTCGGTGCCAAACTGTTGGTTCACGATGTCAATGAGGCGCGAGAGCGAGATCGGCTGCTCGCGCACCATGCCGCTGCCCACCTCGGCCGGGCCGTCGAGACGCTGCGCGTACCCCTGCCGCAGATCAATCGAACCTTCGCTGATCTTCTGCAGGCGATAGTACTCCAGCCACACATCCTCATCGAACTTGTAGGCCGGACCGCCGCGCCGCCGCGGCAGTTTGGCGCCGAGATGGCGCAGAAAGATGTAGAGCCGCTCCAGGTCCGAGTCCTGGTAGGGGATGATCTGGCTGAGGAAGCTGTAGAGATTGCGGAATGCCTGCTGTTTGCCCCGCCACAACTCGGCTTCGGCTTCGTCCTCCCGCTGGCGCACAGTGAAGCGCTGCACCGGGGGATCCAGCGCGGCGTTCATGGCCTGGTGATCGGCGGCGCTCTGGCGCTCTTTGGGTTTGAAGTAGATCGCGCAGAAGCGTGCCACTTCTTCGGCCAGGTAAATGCCTGAAGCGTCCAATTCGGCCTGAATCTGGTAGAGGCGCGCCGGGTCCACCGCCTCGCCGACTTCGGCGCCTTCGTAGTAGACCTTGAACGCCTCACGAATCTCGGCCGGATCGTTGACGAAATCAAGGACAAAGGTATCTTCCTTGAGCGGATGGGTGCGGTTGAGCCGCGAGAGGGTCTGCACAGCCTGGATGCCGGCCAGCCGCTTGTCCACGTACATCGTGTGCAGCAGCGGCTGGTCGAAGCCGGTCTGATATTTCTCGGCCACCAGCAATACCTGGTACTCCGTGGTTGCGAACTTCTCGGGCAGCTCATTCTCGCGGATGCCGCGGTTCATCCCCTCCTCGGTGTAGCTCACGTCGGGCAGTTTATCGTCCTGCACCGTGCCAGAGAAGGCTACCAGCGTCTTGATGGGATAGCCTTTCTCCTGGATATAGCGGTCGAAGCTCTGCTTGTAGCGCACAGCCGCGAGTCGTGAGTCCGTCACGACCATCGCCTTGGCCCGACCTCCGATCTTGTGCCGCGTGACGGCCTGGAAATGCTCCACCATCACCTCGGTCTTCTGGGCGATGTTGTGCGGGTGCAGCGCCATGAAGCGGGCCAGGGCGCGCGCCGCCTGCTTGCGCTCGACGTTGGGGTCGTCCTCGCAGGCTTTGAGCAGCTTGTAGTAGGTGGCGTAGGTGGTGTAGTGGGCGAGCACATCGAGAATGAAGCCTTCCTCGATGGCCTGGCGCATGGTGTAGCGGTGGGCCGGCTCCCCGTTCTCGGCAAAGACGGCGAAGGTCTTGTACTTGGGCGTGGCGGTGAAGGCGAAGAAGCTCAGGTTGGCCTGGCGGCCGCGCTTGACCATGCTGCGGAACAGCTCCGCCATGTCGTCCAGGCCTTCTGCGGCCGCCTGCTGCTGGGCCGCCTGGCGCAACTCCTCGCCGCCCAACACTTCTTTGAGGTCGGCGGCGCTCTCGCCGCCCTGGGAGCTGTGCGCCTCGTCAATGATCACCGCGCAGCGCCGCGTCGGCAGCGCGCCTGCGCTCTGTTCGCCCCGCTCCTCCGCCATTTTGAGCAATTGCCTGGAGACGAACGGGAACTTCTGCAGGGTGGTGATGATCACCGGCACCGCGTTCTCCAGCGCCTCGGCCAGTTGACGGGAGCTTTCATCAATTTTCTGCACCACGCCGCGCTTGTGATCGAACTGGTAGATGGTGTCCTGCAACTGCTGGTCGAGCACGATGCGATCGGTGACCACGATGACGCTGTCGAAGACGCGGCGGTTGGCCGTGTCGTGCAGCGAGGCCAGGCGGTGGGCAAGCCAGCCGATGGTGTTGCTCTTGCCGCTGCCGGCCGAGTGTTCGATCAGGTAGTTGTGGCCCACGCCCTCCGTGCGGGTGGCCGCCACCAGGGTGCGTATGGCTTGAAGCTGGTGGTAGCGGGGGAAGATCAGCGTCTCCTTCTTGACCTTGCGGCCCTGGTCGTCGCGCCTTTCTTCGATTTGCAGATGGATGAAGCGCGCCAGCAGGTCGAGGAAGCTGTCCCGCTGCAGGACTTCCTCCCACAGGTAGGCCGTGCGGTAGGTGCGGCCGGCCGGGTCGGGTGGATTGCCCGCGCCGCCGGCGCAGCCCCGATTGAAGGGTAGGAAGTAGGTCGCCGGCCCGGCCAGCCGCGTGGTCATGAAGACCACCTCGGTATCCACGGCGAAATGGACCAGGGTGCGCCGCTTGAACTCGAAGATCGGCTCGCGCGGGTCGCGATCCTGCTGGTATTGCCGGCGCGCATGTTCCATCGTCTGGCCGGTGAACGGGTTCTTAAGCTCGGCCGTGGCGACGGGGATGCCGTTCAGGCTGAGGGTGACATCCACTGATTTCTCGGAGCGCGGCGAAAAGTGAAGCTGGCGGGTGATGCCCAGACGGTTGGCGGCGTAGCGCGCTTCCAGTTCCGGGTTCAGCTCGTGGGCCGCCTTGAAGAAGGCCACCCGCAGGGTCCGGCCGTAGCACTTGAAGCCGTGGCGCAAGGTCGCGAGGCTGCCGTTCGCGTCCAACCACTTGCACAGGTCGGTGAGAATCTGCTCGCCGGTTTTGTCGCCATGCAGTGCCTCGAGTTTGGCCCATTCCTTCGGCTGGGTCTCGCGGATGAAGGCCAGCGCCGTCGCCGGGAAGATGGCGCGCTCACGGTCGAAGCCGGCCCGATCCACGGGGACGTAACCGTGAGCCAGGAGGTGAGTCTCGATGACGGTCTCGAAGGCCGTCTCGGAAGTGCGTGGGTCAGACATCACAGGCTCCTGAGACGCTGCAGAAGCGCTTTGGCGTGCGGGCACGCCGCTTCCACCTTGGCCGGGTCCAGGCTGGCGAGTAAATCGAACGAAACGCCACCCTTCCGGTACGCCTGTTTGCAGTCCGCCGTCGCCTTCTCCAGAACTTCGTAGACCGTTTGCTTCGGCACCGCCTCCAACGCGGGCCAGACCCGGAAAGGCGCGTCCGAGAAGTGCGGGCCAAAGTATCGGCGGAGCATAACCCGATCGGCCAGGAACCAGGTTTCCATGACCTGGACCATCAGGAAGGCACGGTCATCGCCCGCGCCGGCGGGCCTATTCCAGTCATCGCTGGGGCGTGCTTTCAAGTGCTGCCAGGTCGTGTGACCCGCTGCGATGGCATCTTCCGCGTCGACCAATAGCAGCGGTAACTGATTAGCGTCGGCCGATTTCATGGCCCGGCAGAAGTTGTCGAATGCTTCTCTCCGGCCCCCGCACGGCTCTACCCCCGGTCGGTTCTTCACGCCCGCCGACTCGAAGAACTTGGCGAAGGCCCGGCGGCACTGCGACTGCTGAGCGCGTCGCGGCCCCGCGCCCTCCACGTAGAGTTTTGCCGTCACCATCGGTTGCCCCCGATTTCGCCCATGCTCCACAACTGGCCCAGGGTATATTTCTCCAGCCATTCCTTCAATGGATCGGCATCCAGCCGCCGGAACTGCGACTCGCCGTCATGCTTTTCGCAGACGATCACGCTGTCCGGGTAAGAGGAGAGCGCATCTACCAGCACATCGCTGTGGGTGGTGACGACAAGTTGCGTGCGCGCAGATGCCGCGACCAGGAGTTTCGCCACCTGCGGGATGACGTCCGGGTGTAGGCCAAGTTCCGGTTCCTCGATCGCAATCAGAGGGGGCGGGTCGGGATGAAGAAGGATAGCAAGCAGGCACAGGTAGCGTAATGTGCCGTCGGAAAGGCGCGTGGCAGGAATTTCACGGCCGCCGCGCTCGATGAGGATCAATTGGACGTTGCCCCCGACAATCGGTAGCTTGTAATCCTCGATTCCCTCATACAGTTCGTTGAGTTCAGCCAACAACGCTGCCCGCTCTTGGCTGCCCCAATGAGAAAGAACGAGGGGCAGATTTCCCCCACCATCGGCGAGAAAATCGGCTCGATCCAGTGTGCTTTGCTCGCGCCTTAGGGCCGATCCAGGCCCGAAAGACCAATTTCGATACAAGTAAATCTGATCGTACTTTTCTTGCAGCCAAGTTAGCTCAGGATAACGTTCTGGGTCACGCACTTGCGAAAGGATTGATTGCTCGACTTTAACATTATCGCGGCGTAGCAACCTATCGCCCTCTTGCGCGTCACTCAATACTGGGTTGCCGCGCTTGAAAGCGTAATATAGATAGGGGCTAGTATAGGATGGTTTGGGTTTCTCATTCTCGATCCATTCATCTACGACCTCGAAGCGTCCACCATGATCGGCAATAGCCAGTCCATGCCGTAAGGATTGTCGTCCAGCAGGGTAGCACACAATTGCCTCTACGACCGCCTCTTTAGCGTCCGATTGGCCCTTCCACAACCATTCCCGCACGCCACCCATCTTTTTCACGGGCGCGGGAAAGTTGGCTGGCGCGGCTTTGAGCAACGCCAGCACCTCAAGCAGATTCGACTTGCCCGACCCGTTCGGCCCGATCAGTACGTTGAGGCTCGTCAACGGAAGATCAATCCCGCGCGGCCCAAATGACAGCAGGCCGGACACCTTGAGACGCTGAATTAACATGATTGTGCTCCTCTTGTAGGGGCGCACCCTCGCGGTCGCCCCGGCGGGCAGGTGCAAGGCCATGCCCTTACTATCATTATCATATCACGTTTTCCGATATTTCAATCTGCCCCGTCACCGCCGCGGCGATGAGCGCCGCGCGGCGCTCCTTGAGCAGGGCGAGGCTGCGCGTCGCGGCCGCGGCCAGGGCGTCCAGGCGGGCCGTCTCTGCCGCGATGTGGGCGACGATTATCCGCTGTTCTTTGAGCGGAGGTACAGCGATGCCCAAGTTAGCAACCACCTCGACAGCCAGACCTGGCTGCGCCGCAGACTGAGAAAACTGGTTGAGATTCATGATTTTCAGCAGTTCACCCAGCCACACGAACTCATGCTCGCCTTGGATATAAGCGACAACCGCATGCTCGGTCGCCCAGAAGCGCCCAGAAGCATAGTTGATGTTTCCGCATAGCGCACCCTGGCGACCAATCAGCACATAATCACCGTTATGTGTGAATAAGGAGGAAAAACCTCTTACTCCGTTTCCACCAAACACTGGGTAGTCACCAGTTGGTGCGATTGAGTCGGAGGTAATGAAGTCACCACTCTTCAATAACGCGATGTGCTTCAGCTTTTTAACTTCCCAATGCGCCGGCACCTGCCCCAGCCACGGCAAACCCGACTCGCGCAGCGGCGCATGCGGATCGAGGCCACGGGTGACGGCGCGGGTGATGAGCGCGCGTCGCTTCTCTGCCAGCAGCGTCAACAGCCGCGCCTTGGCCGCGATCAGCGCATCTATCTGCGCGGTCTCGCGGTCGAGGTAGTCAGCGATGGCGCGTTGTTCTTCAAGTAGTGGATACGCAACCCTTTGATTGAGATACGCGTCGGTGTCGAGGTTCTGAATTCCGGTGGTCTGCTTTATTGCAGGTATGTTGAGGCGGCCTGTGTATAGGCGCGCATGCGCGTATGACCAATATCGCGGATGCATTCCGGCGGCAATAACCATTCGTCCGATGAAGTTAGAGCAGATGGCGTCATAACCATGATCGAAATACACAACACAGCCCACGGGCTGATTATCGCCACCTCCCGACTTTTCGATCAGTAAGTCACCTGTATGAAGCAATCGGTTGGTGCGGTCTTTGATCTCGATAGCCCGGCGCGTCGGCGGATCGTCCGTAACTTTGAGCCGGGTTCGGTCAAAATCTGCAACACGAACACAGATAATGTCGTCGATGCCGTTGGGCTCATCGCCCCACACGCCATTGAACAATCCAGTAATCGACCATTTCAGCCGGTCGATCCTCCAATGCGTTGGTACACCGTCGAGCCATGCCGGTTCGCTCAGCGCGCGAGGTGCATCTCCGCCGTTAGTCATTGCGTCACCTCCCGCAGCAGCCGCAGGATCTCCTCCTCCGCCTGCTTCAGGTCCGCATCAATCACTTCCAGCGACCGCGGC
Source organism: Candidatus Amarolinea dominans (assembly GCA_016719785.1). Lineage (NCBI taxonomy): Bacteria > Bacillati > Chloroflexota > Caldilineae > Caldilineales > Candidatus Amarolineaceae > Candidatus Amarolinea > Candidatus Amarolinea dominans. Next base: position 23,393 of record JADJYJ010000031.1, on the reverse strand, counting down.
GCGGTGTATTTGTAGAAGTGGCGGTTGAAATTGATCTCGTAGCCCACCTTGTCCTTGCTACGATCCATCCACGCGTCGGGACGTGAGGACGCACCTCGCGGGCGAAGTAGGCGGCGATGTCTTCGGTGAGCGGGATGTTCTCGAAGTCGCGCAGGTCGGGATCAGGTTCGACGCCCTCACCCCCGGCCCCTCTCCCGGAGGGCGAGGGGAGTCTGACCGGCGCGGCGGCGGGGTCTTTGACGGTGAAGACGCTGCGGAAGAGTTTCTGTTCGGGCGCCTTCCAGCGCGCGCCGCGTCCCCGCAGGAGAAGCTCGATGGTGGCCCAGGTCGCATCCCAGTCGTTCGACGGTTCGCGGCCGAGCGTCTCGTCAATGGCCTGCACGTCGTCCAGCAGATGCGGGCAGGCGTCCAGGAAGCGCGCCTTGTCTTCGGTGGTCATCTGATAGCGCAGGCGCAGCGGCCGCTCCACGGTGACGCGGGTGGCGCCGAAGTCGGCGTTGGCGAAGATCTTCGAAGTCTCGCCGTCTTCGAAACGACCGTAGAGCCGCACGATCTCACCGATCTGGTCGCGGCCGTCCTCCTTCTCGCCGATCTTGCGCCGCTTGTCGCCCAGGCTGCGGCGCATGGGCACGTAGAACGCGCGCGCGTCGAGCAGTTGAATCTTCCCCTTGCGCCGCGGCTCCTTGCGGTTCGTCACGATCCAGACGTAGGTGCCGATGCCGGTGTTGTAAAACATCTGCTCCGGCAGCGCGATGACCGCCTCCAGCCAGTCGTTCTCGATGATCCATTTGCGGATGTCGCTCTCGCCCGCACCCGCGCCGCCGGTGAAGAGGGGCGAGCCGCTGAAGACGATCGCCAGCCGCGAGCCGTACTTCTGCTGGTCGGGCAATACTGGCTCGAACTTGCTGATCATGTGCTGCAGGAAGAGCAGCGAGCCGTCATTGACGCGCGGCAGCCCCGCGCCGAAGCGACCGGCGTAGCCCAACTTGTCGCGCTCGCGTTCGATCTCGCGCTGCTGCTTCTTCCAATCCACGCCGAAGGGCGGGTTCGCCAGCAGATAATCGTAGCGCTCGCCGCTGAACTGGTCGTCGGTGAAGCTGTCGCCATAGCGCACGTTGTCGCCGCCGCCGTTGTGGTCCACCTGCTTCATCAGCATGTCGGAAGCCGCGGTGGCGAAGGCGCGCTTGTTGTAATCCTGGCCGTAGACGTAGAGCCGCGCCGCGGCGTGGTGCTCGCGCAGGTAGTTCTGCGCTTCGGCCAACATGCCGCCGGTGCCGCAGGCCGGGTCGAGCAGCTTGCGCACCGTGCCGGGCGTGGCGAGCAGCGCATCGTCGTTGATAAACAGGATGCTCACCATCAGCCGGATCACCTCGCGCATCTTCTCGATCTCGCTCTCGAACTCGAAGAAGTCGAAGATGGTGCGCACGTTGGCCGAAAAGCCCTTGATGTAGCTGACCAGGTGCCTGTCAATGTGATCGGGGTCGCCCTTGAGCTTCTCGAAGTCGAGGGGCGAGTGGTTGTGGAAGCGTTGGCCGGCCGCGCGGTTGAGGAGCAGGTCGAGCGCGTCATCGTTCAGCTTGCCGCCGGCGCGACGCGCATGTTCAGCCAGCACCTGCGCTTTTGTGGGCGATAACAGGCAGTCGAAGCGGCGCAACACCGTCATAGGCAGCATGACGCGTTCATACTGCGGCGGCCGATACGGTCCGCGCAGCAGGTCGGCAATCTGCCAGATGAGATTAGCGAAGTAGTTGTGATCGGGCATCGTTCACCTGGGATTGAATTGGTCAGATCATACTGAGAGGAAGCCTGGGCCATGGGCAGAGTCGCCTATACAGCCCAGGCTTCTTCATGCCTGCGTGGGGGCAGGCAAACGTCTACTCTCCGAATTCTGTCTCAGACGAATCCGGATCGAAAAGCTGTGCGCCGGGGTCGTCAACGAACATCCGCAGGACGGCGAAATGATTGGGGTCGCCGCTCAGCAAGGCGTGGTTGACGATCAACAGCGAGCGGGTGCGTGCGTCGAAGGCGATGCCGGCCGGGTTGTCGAGCGGGATGGCGTCGCCCGGCGCGCTGGCATATCGAACCGTCTCCGTGCCGTTCGCCGCCAGCACCGAAATCTGATTCGAGAGCGCCAGCGAAACATACAGGTTGCCCACGGAGTCGAACGCCAGTTGATCGGGCATCTCGCCGGCGATGTAGGTGTGGATGACTGCCAGGTCGGCCTCAGTGGGCTGATCCACCAACGGCAGCCGGTAGATAGTGCCCTGGGCTGGATTGGCCGCCGAGGAGGAGATCGCCACGTAGACATGGGTGCGCTCGCGATTCAGGCGGATGCCGTTGGCGCCGAAGGGGATGGGGCCGCCGCCCTCGAACTGCGCGCTCTGGAACCAGATCTGCGCCGCGCCGCCGCCGGGCGCATAGCGCCAAATGGTGGCCTGCAGCGAATCGGTCACGTACGCGTAGCCTTGCGGATCGAAGACAACGTCATTGACAATGGGCGGCATGTCGAACGCGGTCGGCGAACAGGAGCCGCTGAACGGGCAGATCGGCAGATCGGGGACCGGATCGCCATAACCTACCTGGGCGTAATCCAGGCCCTGCTTGGTGAAATAGATCAAGCCAAGCTGCGTGCTCAAGGCGAAGAGCCGGCCAGCGCCGCCCCATGCCATGTTACTCAACGCGTGTTCGAACGCCAGGTTCTCGCCCGTGACCAGAATAGTCTGCTTGAGTGTACCCGTTCGTCGGTCGAAGACCTGGATCGCCGAAGGGCCGGTGCCGGCCGTGCCGAAGCGCGCCGGGCCTGATACGAAGACAGAGCTGCCATGCGCAACGACGCCTTCTGGAAAGCCTGGCGTTGCGGGTACAGTGGCCAAGACATCAATATCGCCGATTTGCACAGCCTGCGCCAGGCCAGAGCCAGCAAATCCTAAGGCGATCACCACCAAGAGCATGATGGCGGCACGCAGCCGCCTGCCAACGGAAACATACATACGATTCATCGTGTCCTCCTGAGACTCACATATTACGTCCGGAAAACTCAAGGCCCTGGTAAAGGCCTGTTTGCGATCGTCGGGAATTATAGCACAACTTCACGTCGTTTTTGGAATCGGCCCCCGCGGCGCGCGACAATCTCACATTGTCAGCCAACTGTAAAGCCAATCCCCGCATCTCTGTGCTATGATAGCCGTCGAGAACGAGCAGGACGCCGGCTATCGTACGCCCGTCCGTTGTTTTTGGCGATTTTTACCCGACTGTCGCTCAGCGATACGATTGGTGAAGACGCCCGGGTTTTCGGTCGTTGAGCTAGAGACAGGAGATCATCCAGAATGTTTTACCGCCGAATGCAGGCCAATCAGGCCTACCTTGTGCTTGTGTCTTTGTTGGTTGTCTTGTTGACCCTCGTCGCGCCGGCTGCACCGGGCCTCGCGGCGACTGCCAACGCCGAACGTTTTGCGGCCCCGCAGGCCGTTACGCCTGTCGCCTCTCTGACCGTTCCCTCCACCACGATGATTAGTGAAGGCTTCAGCTTCACGGCCGCCTTCGATAACACCGGTACGGGCGCCGAGGTTGGCTATGGCCCCTATGTGGACCTGTTCCTGCCCATTGGCGGCGTGGACGCCACCAGCAACAGCGGGCCGAACGATGGCGTCACGTTCACCAGCGCGACCTACCTGGGTATAGCCGTGAATTCTGTCACGCAGACCTGCGCACCGGACGGAACCCTCACCCACCCGCTGACCGGCCTCTCGGTGACCTGCCCGGCCTTGCCGGGTAACTTCGATACCTCTTTCACCTGGCAGTTTATCAACCTGGAACTGCCTTTCGGCTCCTTTGCGGCTGACCAGCCGGCGGCAGACATCACAGTGACCGCCAATCTCAGCAATTACGCCGATCTGAGCACGGCGCTGCCGATCAAGGCACGCGGCGGCTTTCGCTACGGCGCCGATCCGCTGGACAACCCAACCACCGACCCGCCCATCATCCAGGCGAGCCTGACCAGCGCCGACGTCACGCCCACCCTGATCAAGCTGATGAAAACCTACCACGGCCCGGAGGATGAGACCGCCACCGGCCCCAACTTCCCGCGCGAGTACACGGTGGCCGTGGATATTGCCGATGGGCAAACGGTGACCAACCTGGACATCAGTGACTACCTGCCCGGCAACTTACAGTTCGTCCAGGTGGTCAGCACCAGCCCGACCGCCACCTGCGGCACGCTGCCCGGCGCCACCACGCCCGGCGGCAATCTGGTTTGCACCTTCGCTTCGGTGACCGGCACGACGGGCACATCCGACGCCACGGTGCGTTTCCGTTTCTACGTGCCTCTCAACGATGCGGGTAGCAATCCAGTCATCAACGCCAGCACCGGCGACGATGTGCAGTGCATCAATCAGGCCGGCGCGCTGGGCGATTGGACGCCGCTCGATCCGCGCGACCTGGGGGGAGTGGATAACGCGTCAGCGGGCGGCAGCGGCGATCCGCCCGAACACATCCTGGGTTGCAAGTCTATCGCCATCCAGAAGGGCGTGGCCAACCTCACCGACAGCACCAACTCGCCCGGCGATGTGCTCGAGTACACTCTCAACTTCCAGGTGTCCGACTTCTTCGCCTTCCAGAACGTAATCATTGACGATCTGGCGTCCGACGGCCAGCACTTCCAGTCCAGCTTTGCGCCGACCCTCCAGGTAAACGGCAACGACTTCACGCTGGCCGCGGCGAGCATGGACGGCGGCAACGTGAACATCGTCTGCAACTACACCGGCGGGCCGGGCGCGGAGTGCGACAGCGACAACGGCGCCGCCAACGACGGTACGACCGCCATCGCCTTCGACATCTCCGCCGAAGTGACGCGCGGCCGACCGGATGGCAAGCTACTGGGCGGCTGCGTCCCCACGGCGGGCGGCAGCGACTACGACTGCGATCCCTTCGACAACGGCGCGACGACAGCTACGCTCAAATTCCGCACCGTCATCCTGGACGCCTACACCGACGACTACCCCTCCGGCGATCCGAGCGTGGACCAGGGCGATATCCTGAACAACGATGTGACCATCAGCGGCGATGTGTTGAACAACGCCGACCTGATCCCCACCGGCAACAGCGAGGCCGACACCAGCGCGGCCGGGCTAAACATCGCCCAGGGCAGCCTGGAAAAGACGATCTACGCCAAGAACGGCGTTGCCTGTGCGCCGCAGCCGTGCAGTGCAGTCCAGGGGACGCCGGGCGATACCATCACCTATCGCCTGCGGTACACACATCCAACCAGCGACTTCGAGCAGTTCAGCATGGAAGACTTCGTGCCGCTGCCGGTCTTCAGCGCCACAGAGGTAACCTCCTTAAGCAACACGGTCTGCGGCACGCCGGCGGCCGGCGCGGCCTGCCTGGGGCCAGCCGACACCTATCATCTCCTGAGCGGCGCGGTGACCCCCGCCATGACCACTAATGCGGCCAACAACACGGTCAAGTTCACCTACGGAAATTTCGACGATCCGACCAACCCCACCAGCGTTGTGGACATCCTGTTCACGGTGACGATCGAGGGCGATCCTTTCGCCGACGGGCTGTACCTGACCAACCAGGCGCGCTCGACTGAGGGCACCACGCAAACCACCGTGCGCACCGCTGACGCCATCGTGCAGTTCCAGATCTTCGAGCCGGTGCTTGGGATTCGCAAGGGCGTCATTGCGACGGACAAGGCCACCGCGACGTTCAGCCCAGCGACCGTTGCACCTACCAACGTCTCCGTCTCGGCGCCTGGTTCCGCCTGTCCGCGTCTGAGTGGCAGCGGCCTGCCGGTCACTTCAAGTAACCTGGGCACAACGTTTACCAGCGACCTCAGCGGCCTGGATGCCGGCGACCTGGCGACCTTTGTCATCGTTGTGGAAAACACCGGCCGCGGTCCCAACGGCGCCTTCGATGTGCGCATCAAGGACGATTTACCGGCCGGTTTTGTGGCGCCGGCAGGAGGCATCAATCTGTGCGCCACCGACGGCACGGGCGCCCTGTTCAGCGTCACCGACCTGGGCGGCGGCCTCCTGAGCACAGGCATCGAGTTGATTGACCCCGGGCCGACCAACCCGGCGGCCGGCGCTCTCGACCGCGGCAAACTGGCCGATGGCACGACTGTGACCGATGGTCGCAATATCGTCATCTTGACCTTCGACCTGCAATTGGACAGCTCGGTGCGGCCCAATCAGGCCATAGACAACACCGCCACCCTCTTCAAGTACGCGGGTCAGGAGGGGGGGGCCGATTTCACCGCCACCGATCGCACCGACAGCGCCCAGGTCAAGATTTCGCCGCCGGCATTCGCCAAGGCGCTCACCGGCACTGAGGTCACCGACGGCGACAACGGCGCCACCCAAGCCGTGATCGGCGAACTGATCACTTACGAGCTCACCGTCACGATCCCGGAAGGCGTCACGCCCTCAGCGCAAATCGCCGACACCCTCGCCACCGGTTTGGCGTTCGTCGATATCACCAGCGTCACGCTCTCGCCGGGAGTGAGCACCGCCAACGCCATCGGCACGGGCGCCAACCCGGCCAACGTCGCCGTGGCCGGCGGTGGCGGCTCGTTCACCGTCAACTTCGGCAACACCACGAACGCGAACACCGACAACGGCGTCGCCGAGACCATCGTCATCGTCTTCCGTGCGGCCGTCCTGAACCTCGCAGGCAATCAAGCGGGCACGACGCTCGGCAACGCCGCCACGTTCAGTTACGACACGGGCCCGAGCCTGCCCGCCACGGCCGCCAACGTCACCCTGGTCGAACCCCGCGTCCTCGCCGGCAAGGAGGTTTCGAACGACGGCACAACCTGGTCCGCCAGCCTCAACACCGGCGACGCTTCCGCGCCCCTCTACTACCGTGTTCGCCTTAGCAACGGCGGCGCCGCGCTCGCCCCGAACGCGGACGTCGCCACCACCGCGGAGTTGGCCAACTTCACCTCGAGCGGGTCGATCCCGGGCCGGTTTACCTCAGTGCCATCGCCGATGGACGGGGTGGCGCTGGCCGTCGGCCAACGGGTGCTCGTGAAGAACCAAACCACTGCCAGCCAGAACGGCATCTACAGCATCACGGCGACGTCCAGCGGCACCTTCACGCTCAACCGCGCCACCGACGCAGACACCGCCGCCGAACTGTACCGCAGCCGCCTGGTCAAGGTCGGCAGCGGCACGGCCAACGGCGGACAAGTGTTTGAGTTGACCAGCACGGTTGCCACGCTGAACACCGACGCGGTCGTCTGGACCAGCATGACTTCCGGCGCCCTGACAGCGTTCGACGTCACGCTCAACGACCCGCTGCCGGCCGTTTACGCGTCCGTGGCACTCAACAACCCTGTGACCACCGCCGGCTTCGGCGCCACGCCGGCGCCGACCTTCGCCGACTTCGAGATCGTCGGTGGCGTCCTGCGCACGAAGGCCGGGGTTTCCTTCGACATGCCCACCGGCAGTTCCGTCGAACTGGTGCTCTCCGGCACGTTGTCCAACGGCGTCAACCCGCAGCAGAACCTCGACAACATCGCCACCGTTCTCTGGACTTCGCTCAACGACGACAAGTCCAGCGCCGATACCCCAACCCAGCGTTCGGTCCACAACGCCAGTTCGACCGAGCGCACTGGCGCGGACGGCGTGGGCGGAGCGTTGAACGACTACGCGGCCAAAGGCTCCGCCAACGCCGTGTCGTCGGCCCCGATCCTCAGCAAGTTGATCGTCGCGACTTCGGAAAGCCACACCCTCGAAAACAAGGTGTTGGCGGACTTCACGGGCACGGGCTTCACCAGCTTGGCCGGCACTTGGGCGTCCGCGCAGACGATTCTGCCGGAGTTCGTGCGCATCGGCAGCCCGGCCACGGGCACGGGTGGCAGCGGCACACTCACCTTCGGTTCCGCTCAGGACCTCCGTGGCTACAGCGCGCTCGGCGTCGCCGTCCGCGCGGCCGCCGGCAATGCCGCCACCACGATGCGACTGACGCTCACCGACAGCGACGGCACCACGGCGCGCTTCGATGTCACCATGTCGAGCCTGACGGTTGGCGCTCCCGGTTTCACGCAATTGACCTCGGTGGCCCTCACGGTGCCATCTGCCGCACCGACGGGCGGCAACGGCGTGCTCAACCTCGAAGCGATCGTCTCGATCCAAGTGGCCGGGAGCGCCAACAATGCCGTCCGCTGGGACATTGACCGCATCGTCGCCCTGCGCACGCTGGCCGTGCCCGGCGAGATCGTGCGGTATCGGCTAACGGTCGAATTACCTGAGGGCACTTCGCCCGATTTCATGGTGCAGGACAACCTGCCGCCCGGCATGCGCTTCATCAACGACAGCACCGTGCGCGTGGCTTTCGTCGCCAACGGCGGCGGCATCGCCTCGACGACTGCGGGAACCGGCAACGCGACGGTACCAGCCGTCACCGACACCGGCACGGCGTTGAACCTGAGCGGCAACGGCGACACGGTGTCTTCCTTCAGCCTTGCCGTCGGCAGCGTCAACGGCTTGCCCATCGGCGAAGGCACGGGTTTCGATTCCACCGTGTCGAGCAGCCGCACCGACGCCCGCGTGACGGCCGATACCTATATTGACGGCACGGATCCGATCTTCCGCCTCGGCACGCTCGTCAACAGCGACAACGATGCCGATGCCGAGTATGTCGTGATCGAGTTCAATGCCTTGGTCACAAACGACCGCGACAACACTTCACCCGACAACGGCAGCGCTCAACAGGCCGGCGTCAGTCTCGACAACACCTTCCAGACCGCCATCAACAGCAGCACAAGCAATACTCAGGTCGGGTCCACCAGCTCAGCCAACGATTTCAGCCGCGTCGTCATCGTCGAGCCGCAGATCAACAATCTCAGCAAGGCCATCACGACGGCGCCGGTGGATGCTGGCGACCCGATCGCCTACCAGATCGAGTTCTCGAATAACACGGCGCACCCGGCCCAGTACGCCCCGCAGGTGCGGGCCGCGACCACGGCCGCGTTCAGCGCCACGTTCAGTCCCACCGGCGGCATGGGCGGCGCGGGTCGCTTCACCGGCGCGCCCGCCAGTGTGGACGGCGTGACGCTGGCCGAGGGCGACCGCGTGTTGGTCAATAACCAGTCGAGCGCCAGCCAGAACGGCATCTACAAAGTGGTGGACAGTCTCAACGGCATCTGGGATCGCGCAACGGATTTCGACGCTGCGGCCGAGATGAACCTCGGCTACCGCGCCTTCGTTGCCTCGGGCACGGCCAACGGCGGCAGGACTTTTGCTCTGGATGCTGCCGTCACCACGATCAACACCAGTGCGATCAGCTTCTCTGCAGTGTCCGCCAATCCAGCGGTCCAGGCGGCGACAACCGGCGTACTGCCCGGCACGTACACCTTCAACGCGACGGGTGGCACAGGCGGCACGGGCCGGCTCACCTGGACCGCAAGCCCTCCGGCGACCATTGACGGTGTGACCTTGTCTCCAGGCACGCGTATCCTCGTCAAGGACCAGAACAGTACCGCGCCATCGGCGCAGGTCCAGCGCGGGTGTACGTGGTGGTAGACGCCAACAACTGGGATCGTGCCAGCGACTTCGACACGGCTGCGGAGTTCCCGGTCGGAATCCAGACCTACGTGGTGGGGGGGACCAACAACGGCGGCCGGACGTTTGCGCAGACCGTGTCGGTAACCACCATCAACAGCAGTGTCCCGGGGTGGACTGTCGTTGATCAGGTTACCGCCTTCGATCTGGTGCTAACCGACGCGCTGCCACCTGGCGTGCTGTTCCAGAGTGTCACCATCGTCACGCCGGACCTGCCGGCCGGCCAGACCTTCACCGCCAACGGCCCGTTCACCGGCGGCTCGGTCACCGTTCCTACGGTTGATACGAATGGCACGATCACCGTCAACCTGGACAAGCTTGCGCCGGAGTCGAAGATCAGCGGCACGCCCACGGATGTGACCATCACCGTCAACGGCATCGTCAGCAGCTCCGCTGCCGCCCGCCAGGAAATCGTCAACACCGCCCGGCTCAGCTACACGGGCCTGCCGGGGGACAAGGGCACAGCATCGAACCCCACCGGCACTGATCCGACTTCCAGTAGTTCGGTGGACGCTTCCGGCGGCCAGTACGGCGAGCGCAACGGCAGCGGGGTGACGGCAACGGACAACACGCTAGTTAACTACGGCGCCTCCATTCGCAACAGTTACAGTGTAGCCTCCACCGTCATCACGTCGCTCGATCGGCCCAGCGTCAGCAAGTCCTTCAAGGACGGCACTCTGACCAACGACGATACCAGCCTGGCTGCCACCAGCGGCGCCAATCTGACGATCGGAGAACAGGCGACTTTTGACATCCTGGTCACCCTCCCCGAAGGCTCGACGCCAGATATGGTCGTCAGCGACGTACTGCCCGACGGTTTGCGCCTGGACAGCTACGCCGTGATCACCCTGGCCTCCGGCAGCGGCCGGCTCAGCCAGGACTTCGTGGGTACGCTGACCAACAACCCGCCCTCGGTCTCCCCGGCCCTACCTGTGACTGGCGCCGGCGCCGCTTCCTTCAGTTTCGGCAACAGCGTCGCTACCGCTGATGGCGTTGCTGGCAACAACGCCTTTGTCCTGCGTGTCACGGCCACTGTTCTGAACATCCTGGGCAACCAGAATGGCGTCACCCGGACGAACAGCGCCACCGTGCGTTTCGACGACCCCGCCATCGCCGACCGCACCGTGACCAGCACCGGCGGCGATCCCACCATCACCGTGGTCGAACCGATCCTGGCCCTGACCAAGCAGCAGATCTCAGTCGCGCCAACACCGGCGCAGGTCGGTAGCGTCGTCACCTACCGCGTGACTGTGGCCCACGGCGCGGGCAGCGCCGCGCCCGCCTACGACGTGCGCATCACCGACGCCTTGCCCGCCGGTCTGACGCTCAACCTCGGTTCGGTGAGCGTGACGCTCAACGGCAGCGCCTCCGGCGCCGTCAACAACTCGGCAGGCAATGCCATTGACGTCAGCGTAGACGCGATTCCGAACGATGGCAGCAACGTGGTGATCGAATACCAGGCCACGGTCAACGGCAACGCTGATGTCACCGTGACCAATAGCGCCGATGCTCTCTGGACCACGTTGCCCGGCGCCAGCACCGACGAACGCGGCGAGGGCGACGGCAACCCCGACGGCGCTGAGCTGCTGGGCAGCGGCGCGCTGAACGATTATGAAGTCGTTGGCAGCAGCAACCTGAGCGTGCCGCTGGACATGGGCGATCTGCCCGACAGTTACGGGACGACGACCGCCAATGGCGGCGCTCGCCATCTCCCCAACGGCCTGACCCTGGGCAGCAGCATTGACCAGGAAACCAACGGCCAGCCGAACGCCAGCGCAACCGGCGACGGCGCGGACGAGAACGGCGTCAGCGCCAGCAGCCCTTCGGCCAACTGGGGCGGCGGAACCGGGGCTTTCCTGGTGACGGTCAACGGCGGCCCTGGCTGCCTCAACGCCTGGATGGACTTTACCAACGACAGCGGATCGGGGGTTGGCGCCAGTTTCGCCGACGGCAACTTCACCAAGACCGGCGGTTACGACACCTATTCGAGTTTCTCGGAACACCTCGTGCAGAACCAGTTGCTGACCAACGGCGTGACCGACGTGACTTTCTCTGTTCCGACCAGCCTGCTCGGGGGCGGCAGCACCAGCTACTACTTCCGCTTCCGCCTCAGCCCAACCGACGGCAACGGGCAATGCACGGTCCCGGTTGGCCCAACAGGCCTGGTTTCGGGCGGCGAGGTGGAGGACTACCAGGTCACCTTCCCGCCGTTGGCCGCAACGCTGAACAGTTTTAGCGCCGAAGCGCAAGGCGACCGCATCATGGTCATCTGGGAGACGGTGAGCGAGCTGGACAATATCGGCTTCAACCTCTATCGCAGCGACAGCGCAACAGGCGCCCTGAACCTGTTGGCCTTTGTGCCGTCGCAGGGGCCTGGCAGCTCCCAGGGCTTCGCCTACTCCTACGATGATCTGGACGTACAGATTGGACAAACCTACTGGTACTGGTTGGAGGACATCAGCGTGAGCGGCGTCACCACACTGCATGGGCCGGTCAGCGCCACGCTGCAGCAGCCAACTGCTGTGACGCTTGGGGAGTGGCAGGCAGGGACGTCGCAGCCCGCCCTGCTGGCGGCGCTGCTGGCCGTTGCAGTCGGGTTGGCGATCGTCCTGGGCACTCACGGAGTCAATCGCCGCGAGTCGGTATTTTTCAATATCGAAAGATTTGATGTAGAATTGAAAAATTGAACTGAACGAGTTGAGTGATTTCACAAAAAGGGAGATAAGCACATGAAGATCGGAATTCTCGGTTCGGGTATGGTGGGGAAGGCGTTGGCGGCGAAGCTGACGGAGCAGGGGCAGGATGTGATGGTCAGCTCACGCAGCCCGGAGAAGGTAGCCGCGTGGGCGGCGGACGCGGGGGTCAAGGTCGGTTCCCTCAGCGAAACGGCTGCGCACGGGGAGATCATGATCAACGCGACCAAAGGTGATGCGTCGGTGGACGCGCTGCGGGCCGCGGGCGAGGCCAATCTGGCCGACAAAATCCTGATGGACATCGCCAATCCGCTCGACTTCTCACGCGGGATGCCGCCCACGCTGTGGGTGTCCAACACCGACTCGCTGGGCGAGCAGATTCAGCGGGCCTTCCCACAGGTGAAGGTGGTCAAGACTCTCAACACCCTCAACGCCAACCTGATGGTCAACCCAGGCGGACTGGGCGGCGGTGATCACACCATTTTCGTCAGCGGGAACGACGCCGCGGCGAAGGCCGAGGTCAGCCGCCTGCTGGCCGAGTGGTTCGGCTGGCGCGACATCATTGACCTGGGCGACATCACCACCGCCCGCGGCACCGAAGAGCTGCTGCCGGTCTGGGTCCGCCTGATGATGATGTTCGGCCACGCCAACTTCCAGTTCAAGATCGTGAGGTAGGCCGGCGAGGAACATCAGAAGTTTCATGGCTTTTCACGTAACTGCTGGGTCGCCTCATTCGGCCGGTTGACAGACCTGGCCCCCCCCGCCAACCCCCTTTCCTCCCCCTGGGTCCCCCGAATATCCTCTTCGGGGGGGGCCGGTTACCTTTTCACAGGATAACCGGGATGCCGAGCGCCTTGCCGCCCAGCGTCATTGCCCACTGCAACGCCGCGCGTCGCGGCCCAAACGGCGCCAGCCACCACTGCTCGAATAACACCTTGCCCCAGTGCCAGGTCTTGCCCATCCGGCGCAGTTGGACTTGCGGCGCCGGCTCGGCGTAGAAATCGCCAAACGCATAGCCGGCCAGGCTCTCGCCCGCTTCGAGCATACAATAGCCGATCCCTGGGAAGGTTCCCCCTGCGCCGGTCCCCATGATCTCCGCGGCGATGCGGCGCGCGACGACCTCGGCTTGGGCGTGGGCAAAGACGCCGGCCTTGGGCAACAGCATCGGTACGTCGGGTTTCCAGCGGCCGGGGATCGAGACCGCCGTGACATCGCCCAACGCGAAGACGTTCTCGTGCTTCGTCGCCAGCGTGTGGCGGTCTACCGGCGCCCAACCTGCCTCGTTGGTCAGGCCCAGTTCGCGCATGATGCGCGGGCCGCGATGCGGCGGGATGGCGACCAGCAGATCGTACTTGACGGTGTCCCGGCCCTCGAAAGACAACTCGTGCGTTGCCCCCGCCACCTGCGTCAGTTTGTGCAGCGGGTGAAAGGCGACGCCTTGCCCTTCCAGCATTTGCTTGACCGCATCACCGAGCGCCGGGCCGGCCACCGGCATCGGCTGGGCTTCCGGCGTGAAGAGGTGAACGTCCACGTTGCGCAGCCCGCGCTGCCGCAGGGTGTTGGCGATGAGCATCGCCCCCTCGTGCGGCGCGCCGGGGCACTTATAGGGCAACGCGCTGACCACGACGGCCACGGTCCCGCCGCCGAACTCCCGCAACGCATCACGCAGCCTGGCCGCGCCGTCGAAGGTGTAGAAGGTGTGCGCCGCTGCGGCCAGGCCGGGGATGGCCTCCGGCGCCAACTCCGCGCCCAGCGCGATGATCAGGGTGTCGTAGGCCAGCGTTTGCGCGGTGGTGACCACGCGGCGATTGGGCAGATCAATGCTTTGGGCTTCGGCCAGCACGACTTCGACGCCGGGCCGCGCCAATTGGCGCACGTCGCGCGTGATTTGCTCCGGCCGGCGGTCGCCCGTCATCAGCCACAGGAACGAGGGCGCGAACGCGTGCTGCGCGTTCTTTTCGACCAGCACGATGCGATGCTCGCGCGGCAGGAGCCGCCGCAACTCGTTGGCGGCCACCAGCCCGCCGATTCCGCCGCCCAGGATCAGGATCGTTTTTCCGTTCATCTCACTCATCTCACTTTCTGTCGTCTTCCATTGCTTCGTTCTCGACCCATGCGCCACCCGCGGGCGGGCCGAGGTTCGATCCGCTCATGAACCCCCTCACCGTCAGGCCGATCACCTGGAGCGCATCGTGGCTGCCCCCATCCAGACCCTTCTCGAAGTCGCCTTCCGCGACCGCCATCTGGTTGGTGATGTGCGCGAAGCACACCACGTCTCTGTCCTGGGCCTCGGCGAAGGCATAGAGCGCGGCCGCTTCCATCTCTACCCCGGCGATGCCTTCGGCGCGGGCAAATTCGATGGCTTCGGCCGTTTCGCGGAAAGGCGCATCGGTGGTCCAGGATGCGCCGCGCAGCACGCGGATCGCTGCGCCCGCGAAGGCATTCTGCAAACGCCCGGCCAGCGCGGGTCTGATGACGCTGTAGGCCGCGGGCGGCCGGTAGTGATAGCTGGTCCCTTCATCGCGCAGCGCCCGCTCGATCAGTACGAAATAGGGCGGCTGTCCCGCTGGGACGATTTGGCCGGCTGATGTGATGCTGATGAGCAACCGGCAGCCGGACGCGAACAACTCTTCGGCAACCAGGACGGCGAACGAACCGCCGACGGCATAGGGCACGACGCCGCACTCGATGCCCGCGCAGGTGAAGGCATAGAGCTGGGTATGGTAGCACGCCCAGTGCGCATGTGGCGTGGCCTGCCCGGTCGCGATGAGATGCTGGGCGAGGTCGCCGTCCGGGTCGAGGACGCAGACGGCCGGGATGGCGCCCTCCGGCGTTGTGCGCTGGCGCCGGGCCTCGCGCAGCAGGTTGTCAACCTGGAAGACCGAAGGCGCAGCATAGGCTTTGTGCTCGAGGATCGGCGCGCGGCGCTGTTGCATGTTTACGAACCTCCGGCAATTAGAAAACCAACACCTGGTCGGCGGCGGCCGTCCAGGCCGCCAACATCTGCATGTTGCCCGGCTGCGTACCTTCGAAGAATCGCTCTGGCCCGAACCCGCGGGCCTCTGAACAGGTCCCTCAGGTGGCGACCTGGCCCTGGCGGGCGATGGATTGCAGCATGCGCTCGATGTTGTAGTAGCCGTTCGGGGTCTTCTGGCCGGCCACAGCGCAGTTGACGCCGTCCCCCAGCATGAACACCTGCACGTGGGCGTCCGGCAGCTTGGCCAGGTTCATCGCCAGGCGCAGCGCGTTGTAGGGACGCTCGTTGCCGTAAGGCCCGTCGTTGATGATGAATAAATAGGTCCGTTTACCGTCCTCAGTCATGGTTTGCGCTCCTCTTGTGTCTGTGTGGCGCGCGTCGCGCGCTCAGGGTATGACCTGGATCCGCCCCGGCGCTCCGGGTGTGATCTCGCCGATGACTGATCCTGTGATGCCGGCCTGGCGCAACTGCGCCAGGAGCGCGGCGCTCTTGGCGGCCGGCGCGGCGATCAGCAGCCCGCCGGAGGTTTGCGCATCGCACAGGATGGCCTGCGTCTCGGCCGAGATCCCCGGCGCCCAGTCTACGAAGCGGGCCAGGAACCGGGCGTTGTTGCGCGAGCCGTCCGGGATCGCGCCCTGCCGGGCCAGGTCCCAGGCTTCCGGCAGGACGGGCGCTTGCCCGGCGTGGATCCTGGCGCCCACCCCGCTGGCTTCGACCATCTCGCGCAGGTGGCCGAGCAGGCCAAAACCGCTGATATCGGTGCAGGCGTGGACCCCGACCGCCAGCATGGCCGCGCTGGCCGCACGGTTGAGCTGGCTCATTACCGCGATCACGGTCGCGATGGCGCCGTCGGTGACGAGACCCCGATCAATGCCGGTCGTGATGATGCCCAGACCCAGCGGCTTGGTGAGCACCAGCACGTCGCCCGGCCGCGCGCCGGCATTCGTGACCATGCGCCCCGGATGCACGATACCGGTGACAGAGAGGCCGTACTTCGGCTCGAAGTCTTCGATGGAATGACCGCCGCCCAAGGCGACGCCGGCCTCCGCCAGTTTGGCCGCGCCGCCGGCCAGGATCTCGTCGAGCATACTCAGCGGCAACGTCTTGACCGGAAAACCCACCAGGTTGAGCGCCAGCACGGGCCTGGCCCCGACCGCGTAGATGTCGGACAGCGCATTGGCGGCCGCGATGGCGCCGAAGGCAAACGGGTCGTCCACGATCGGCGTGATGGTGTCCACCGTTTGGACGAGCGCCAGCTCGTCGCTCAAGCGGTAGACGGCGGCATCCGCGCCGTGGGCGAACCCGCTCAATAGATTGGGGTCGGTGGGGGGCGGTAAATGACGCAGCACCTGCGCCAGATCGGCCGGGCCGATCTTACAGGCTCAGCCCGCGCCATGTGAAAGTGAAGTCAGTTTGACGCCAGGATAGGTTGACATGCAGGCACTCCGATGCGATGACGGCGGATAACAACAGTTGACAGTCTACGCCCGATGAGGTGATAATGCAATAGTCAATGATCTATCGGAGCGATAACTTCAGGTTATAACTATGGACTACCGACTCACCGTTTTTCGCGCGGTCGCGCGGCGTCAACATTTTTCGCGCGCGGCCGACGATCTGGACCTCAGCCAACCGGCCGTCTCCAAGCACATCCGGCTGTTGGAGGCGGAATGGGGCGTTCAGCTTTTTCACCGGCTCGGCAGCCGCGTGGAGCTGACCGACGCCGGCCGCATCCTGGCCGATTACGCCGAACGCGTGGCGGTGCTCACGGAGGAGGCGCGGCGCGTGCTGGCGGAGATGGCGGGCTTGCAGCGAGGCTATCTGCGGCTGGGGGCGAGCACGACGCCGGGGCTCTATCTGCTGCCCGAGATATTGGCCCGCTTCCAGGCGCGCTATCCGGGGGTGGAGGTCACATTGGCGATCTCCAACAGCGCGGATGTTGCGCGCCGCGTGCTCGATGCCGAGTTCGACCTCGGCTTCGTCGGCGCGCCGGCTGCGGCGCCCGGGTTGCAAGTGCGTCCCTTTGCGGAGGATGAGATCATCCTGATCGTGCCGCCAGGCCACGCGCTGGTTCAACAACGCGCCCTCGCGCCGGAAATTTTCGCCGGAGCCACCCTGATCCTGCGCGAAGCAGGTTCAGGCACGCGGCAGCTTGTCGAGGCGCACCTGGCGCAATGGGGGTTACGGCCCAAGCGGGTGCTGGAGTTGCCGGGGTGTGAAGCGGTGAAACGCGCGGTGGCGGCCGGGCTGGGCATCGCGTGGATCTCACGCCGCGCCGCCGCGCTGGAAATCGCGTACGGGCTGATCTGCGCGCCGGACATCCCGACCCTGCGTATCTCCCGGAGCCTGTGCGTCCTGACGCGCAAGGACGCGCGCCCCACGGCAGCCAGCCTGGCGTTTCTGGCGCTGGTCTTGCAGGAGGCGGCCACGTCGCACTCCGAAAAATCGCCGCGGCCGGTCTCCTGACCGATGGCATTCCTGCCGCCACGATGTCCAGGTGGCCGTCGAAGTCGGTCTGTTGATGGGGCAGACGCGCGGATCGCACGTGACCGCTGATCACCCTGGCAGCGGCTGCTCGCGAAAGCGCCAGATGGCCCAGGTGGCTGCGGCGTAGGCCAGCAGGGAGATGACAAAGAGCGCGGGGAAACCGGCGCCGTCCACGATGAAGCCGCCGATGCCGGTCAGCAAGACGGTGATGCCAACCAGGGTGTTGGTGAAGCCGATGTAGAGCGAACGCGCGGCCGGCGGGGCCATGTCGAGAAGCAGGGGGCCAAGTGAGACGCCTACGGCCGCATCACGCACGCCGACCAGGATGAAAATCAGGACAACAAGCGTCTGCGCGCCGAGGAGACGGCTCAACGGCCAGGCCATGAGCGCAAAGGCCAGGACGAGCACGCCCAGGCCGGCGCCAATGCGCAGCACGTAACGATTACCACGCCGCGCCGAAAGTTGACCCCAAACGATGTAAGCCACCAGGCTGGCCGCGATGTTGGCCGACAGGAAAATACCCACGGCGCCGGCCGCAACCTGCAGACGCTGCGCAGCAAAGACGGTGAAAAAAGGCGTAGCCATGCTGCCGCCAATCAAGGCCAGGCGCAGCCCCAGGAAGCCGCGAAAGTTCGGGTCGGTCTGCAAGGCGGTGCGCGCCCGCCGCAACTGACCGATCAAGCTGGCACGCGGGACCAACGCTTGATTGATCGGCTCGCGCAGCGCCGCAAACGCGGCCATGCCGGCCGCGGCCAGAACGCTGGCCACGGCAAACATCAGCGCAAAATTGTTGGGAAAACGGATAGGGCTGGTTTCGCTGAGCAGGCTGCGCACCCAAACGCCCGCGCCCACGCCCAGCAGGCTGCCCAGCGACAAACGCCAGGCAAAGAACAGCCCGCGCTGACCGGGCGGTACGACCTTTGCCACCACATCCATGAAAGACAGGCCGCTGAAGCCAGCCGCCAGTTGGTTCGCCATCAGCAGCGTGAAAAAGAGGAGCAACTGCCAGCCTTTGTCCTTGACCGCGTAAGCGGTCAGTGCCAGCAGGACCAGGCAGATCGTGCGGATGACGGCCATGACCCGATAGATGGGCAGCGCCGTCGGTTTGCTCTGAAACCAGCCCGACACCCACAGTTGGGGCAAGAACCAACCCGCCTGGCTCATCGGGTAGACCAGGCCCAACAGGATGGGCGAATCGGTCAGGAAGCTGGCGAACGTCACCAGCACCAGACTCGGATCGAACAGGGTGTCAACGCCGCCGAACAGAACACCGTTGAGCACGCCCAGGTTGAAATCGCGACGCCGCGCGGCCGCGGTGATGGATTGAATGACGCTCATACGCCTCTCACATGAACCTTGCACGCAAAACCGGCCCGGCTGCGAAGCCGGGCCGGCCCTCAGGGTTCCCATCCTAGCATAGATAGCACAAGTGGGCAAGAATCACATCACAAGCATCAAATGTAGACACAGCGCATGTCTTACGATATAATCAGCCCTCAGAATACTATCCAATCAGGGAGCTAAGAAACGAGAATTGAATAAGTGTCCGAACGTAGCCAACCCGTAGGCCCTTGAACCAGACAGATCAAAAATTCTCGTTCCTAACCAGACACCATTGAGTAATCCGATTCATCCGCTATTACAGATCGAACAAACCACGTTGCCCAACGGGCTGGCGCTGTGGTGCAAGCAGCGCCCGGGCAGTGGCTCGGTGGTCCTACGGCTGGTGGTGCGCGTAGGCGCCCGCTACGAGTCCGAAGGCCAGAACGGCATCGCCCATTTTTTGGAGCATCTGATCTTCGACGGCACCCCGCGCTGGCAAGAGAAGGATATTCGCCAGGTCATCGAACGCGTGGGCGGCAGCTTCAACGGCTACACCGGCCACGAAGGCACCATCTATGAGGTCGAAGTGCTGGCCGAACACCTGGGCCTGGCGCTGGACTGGCTGGCAGAGATCGTCTTCCGCAGCAACCTGAGCGACGAGCAGGTGCGTAAGGAGAAAGGGGTCATCTTCCAGGAGCGCGGCGGCCGCATGGGCGCCTTTTTCAACTGGCTGGAAGACCTGGCCGACCGGCTGCACATTGAATACGATTTGTACAAGAGCCTCATGCGCCAGTTGTTTCCCGGCGCCGCGCTGGAGCGTGAGGTGACCGGCTACGAGCGCACCCTGCAGCGCATCACACGCGCCGATCTGTTGGCCTTCTATCACCGCTTCTACATTCCCAACAACATGACCCTGCTCATCGTGGGCGATGTGCAGGCGCCGGCCGCCTTTGCTGAGGCGGCGCGCTGGTTTGGCGACTTCAAGGTCGGACCGACGCCGCCAGCGTTGCCGCGGCCACGGTCAAGCCCGTCCCGTTTTGTGGAGGTGCGCATGCAGTGGCCCGACTGGATTGACCGGGCTTATCTGTGGTACGGCGCGCGCACCGTGGGCCTCAATCACCCGGACCAGGCGTCCATCCTGGTGCTCAGTTGGATCATCGGCGACCGCCTGCGCGAGGAGATGCGCGAGCGACGCGGCCTGGTCTACTGGCTGGGCGCGGCTAACAATACCATGACCGATATCGGCTACTTCAGCATCGAGACCGATGCCGATGGCGACAAGGTGGACGCCATTCTGGAATATATTGATCAGGTTTTGGCTGGGGTCAAGCGCGGCACGCTGGAACAGACCGATCTGGACTATGCCAAGCGCGCCATCCGCGGGCGCAATGTGCTCTCCATGGACAGCAATGATCGTCTGGCCGAAGTTTTTACCGGGCCGGCGCTGACCCTGCGCCCCGGCGAGTCGCTGCCCGATTTTTTTGCCGAGATCGAAGCCGTGACCCTGCACGACCTGCAGCGTGTGGCAAGCACCTATTTTACGCCAGATAACAGCTATCTGGCCCTCTCGCGCCCCGCCTTCACCTTTCGCGACGCGGCCATCGGGGTGGGCGGCGCGCTGCTGGCCCTGGCGCCCGTGGTTTACACGCGCCTGCGGCGCAAGCAGCAGACTCCCGACGCCTGAGCCTATCTTCTCCAAAGTGGGACAAGGAACACCATGCAGACCCAGAAAGCACGCAAGTTGCTCATGATCCCCGGCCCCATCGAATTCGAGCCGGCGGTGCTGGCGGCCCTGGCGGAGCCGACACCCAGCCATGTGGCGCCGGATTTCATCGAGGTGTTTGGCCGGGCGCTGGACAATCTGCGCACGGTTTTTCAGGCGCCCGACGGCCAGCCGTTCGTCATGGCCGGTTCCGGCACCCTGGCCATGGAAGCGGCGGTCGCCAATCTGTTGGAGCCAGGCGACCGGGTGCTGCAAATCAACACCGGCTACTTTAGCGACCGCATGGCCGCGATCTGCGAGCGTTCGGGCGCGCTGGTCACGCACGTGCCCGCGCCTGCGGTGGGCGATGCGCCTGGCCTGGCCGAGGTGGAGCGGGCACTGCAGCAAGATCGTTTCACACTGATGACCATCACGCATGTGGACACTTCCACCGGGGTGTTGACCGACGTGGCCGGCCTGGCGAAACTGGCGCGCGCCGCCGGCGCGCTCAGCGTGGTGGATGGCGTCTGCTCGGTAGCCGGCGAAGCGCTGCCCATGGCCGACTGGGATGTGGACGTGGCGCTGACCGCGTCGCAGAAGGCGCTGGGAGCGCCGCCGGGCCTGGCGTTGGTGATGGCGCGACCGCGTGCCCTGGAAGCCTTCCGCCGCCGCACCCGGCCCGTCGCCAGCTATTACGCTGACTGGAGCAACTGGCTGCCGGTCATGCAGGCCTATCAGGCGCGCAAGCCGGCCTATTTTGGCACGCCGGCCGTCAACCTGGTGCTGGCGCTGGATGTCAGCCTGGCGCAGATCATCGCTGAAGGCATGGAGGCCCGCGTCGCTCGCCATGCCCGCCTGAGCGAGGCGATCAAAGCGGCGCTGACCGCCCTGGGGTTGAGCCAGGTGCCGCTGCGGCCGGCCGTGGCTGCCCACACCCTCAGCGCGCCCTATTTCCCCGACGGTGTTGACGGCGCGGCGCTACTGGGCAAAATCAACGCGGCCGGTGTCATCCTGGCCGGCGGGTTGCATCCGGCCCTGCGCACGCGCTACTTCCGCATCGGTCACATGGGCGCGGTCAACGCGGCGGATGTCCTCGCCACGGTCGGCGCCATCGAACAGGGCCTGCACGGCGTGGGCTATCGCTTCGACGCCGGCAGCGGGCTGGCCGCCAGCCAGCGGGTGATGCAAGGCCAGGCCGGGCATCCGCCGTTCGCGTAGCATCCCATTACTCTGACCATGCCGCCTTTGGAATCTGATATGCCGCCAGGCTGGCGCCGGGAACTGAGCCGGATGCAATCGTTGAGTGATGCAGCTTTGTGGGGCATGGCTGGCAGCATCATGGATGAACGTCAGCAAGCCGAGCTGGAAGCATTGGCGGAACTGCAAGAAGAACGCGCACTGACCGCAGCGGAACACGATATACTCACGCGCTTGATGCAGGAGGCGGAGTACACCATGTTACGTCGAGCCGAAGCCTTCCATTTACTCGCGCGTCGGGGATACTCGGTCTTCGTTTATCAAGACAAGGATTCTGCATGGCTATTAGCGCCGCGCTTGCCTCCCTGATCGAACAACTCCGCAAAGTCGTCTTCCTGACCGGCCTGGACGACTCGGTCCTGGCTGCGCTGGCCCGTGACGCGCTGTGGCGCGACTACGCGGCAGGCGAGGTGGTTTTCCTGGAAGGCGAGACATCCCCGGGCCTCTATGTGCTGCAGCGCGGCTGGCTGAAGGTGCTCAAGACATCACCGGAGGGCCGGGAGCAGGTCCTGCGCTTCATCGGCCCCGGCGAGACTTTCAACGAGGCGGGGGTTTTTGCCAGGCGCCCCAACCCGGCTTCGGCCATTGCCCTCGAAGAGGCGGGGGTGTGGCTCCTGCGCCGCGATTCTATTCGGCGCCTGCTGAGCGAGCGTCCCGACTTCGCCGAACGCGTGCTGGAGAATATGGCGGGTCGCGTGGCTGACCTGGTCTCGCTCGTGGCTGACCTGTCGCTGCGGCCTGTCACCGGCCGGCTGGCGCGGCTCTTGCTCGACGAGGCCATCGGGGATACGCTGCACCGCCCGCGCTGGTTCACCCAAGCCGAACTCGCCTCGCGCCTGGGCACGGTGCCCGATGTGATCCAGCGCGCCATGCGCAACCTGGAAGCAGAAGGGGTCATCGCCGTCGAACGGCAAAGCATTCGCATCTGCGATCGGGCCGCGCTGGAGAAGCTGGCAACGTAAGCAGGCGAGACGCAAGGCCAGTCGGCGCAGGCCGACATGGCGGCGGGAACGCCCCTTCGCCCCGAATTCATTCGGCGGCGCCCCCCCGTCACAAGAAACCGACTTTTGTCGGCGACACGGCCGACCTCCCATGCTATGCTCTGACATCCCCTGCTCTCATCTCGATGAGTCAGAAGCAAGGAGAGTTGACATGACCCATGTATTGGTTCCCCATTGGCAGGAAAAGGTGATATTCTCGCCGGCCGGCCCACAGCCGCAGGTTGTGGCCGAGAGCGCCAAGTTCAAGACGATCATGGCCGGGCTGGAGCCTGGGCAGAAGATTCCCCGCATCCAGAGGCAACCGCCATCTATCACTTCCTCGACGGCAGCGGCTGGATGCAGGTGGACGATGAGCGTTTCGCGGTCGCGGCGGGCGCTACGGTT